>CAIQVX010000039.1 GCA_903875275.1 uncultured beta proteobacterium
CGCCCAAAGCGTCGAAGTCAAAGACGCATGGATCCGGAGTTCGGTGCAAGGCCAGAAAGCCACCGGCGCCTTCATGAAAATCACGGCAAAAGACGCTACCAAACTGGTCGGCGCCTCATCCCCCGCCGCCGGTGTCGCGGAAGTCCATGAAATGAAAATGGAAGGTGATGTGATGAAGATGCGTGCCATCCCCGGCGGCCTCGACATTGCCGCCGGCAAGACGGTGGAACTCAAGCCCGGTGGCTACCACGTCATGCTGATGGACCTGAAAGCAACCTTGCAGAAAGACAGCACAATTGCGCTGACCCTTGTGTTCAAGGACGCCAAGGGCGCCGAGAGCAAAGTCGAACTCAAGGTCCCGGTGGCGACCACCGCACCAGGGTTGGCAGCCGCCACGGCCGGTGACATGCCGGCCATGGACCACAGCAAACACAAGCCCTGAGCGACGGCCGACCGGGGCCACGTCGCGTCATCACTTCACCGCCACCGCGTCCGTGATGCGGTAATACAGCCCGTACGGATCGTCCTTCAGCACGGCAAAGCGGCCTTGCACCACCACCACTTCCAGGGAGTACTTGACTGGCGCTTTGGTCTTGACCTCGACCATGCTTTCGGGGCCGCCGGGCACACAGAAGGAGCAGGTCAGGGGAACCGAACTGAGCAGGAAGTGGCTCTGCTTTTCGCCCGGCTCCAGAGGCATCATGAAGCCCTGGATGCGCTGCGTCTTGTCACTCAGCGCCTGCACCTGGGACGGAAAGTTGGGCAGCACGCGGTTCTTGACCGTCTGAGTCTTCACATCGGTCAGCACCGACCAGGGCAGGACGTCAGCGCGCTCGGTGATCGGCGCAAACGGACTGTTGGGGCTGTGCACGCCGGGGCCGGATCCACCCGTTGGCAGGGGTGAGCTCACTTGCGCGAGTGCGCCCAGTGGCAGCAGGCCAGCCAGTGCCAGGCCGAAAAGGGACAAGTTCGTCTTTTTCATGAATTCAGCTTCCTTGAAGAAGTTCCAGCACACTCACCCGGTACGCGCCCAGCGCCGGCAGCAGTGCCGCCAGCAGTGAGACACCCAGCGCCAGTGCCGGCACCAGCCACAACACCCGTGGCCAGACCATGGCGCCGACCAGGAGTGAATTATCCAGCTGCAGCAACCATCCCAGAGCCGCCGCCATGCCCTGCCCGGCCAGCAAACCCAGCGCCGTCGCCAGCAGCGCCAGCCACAGGGCTTCCAGCAGCAGCAGCGCCGCCAGCTTGCCCGGTGGTGCACCGAGCATGCGCAGCAGAGCCAAATCGGCGCGACGCTCGCGCACCGCACTCCACAACGCGATGAAAACGCTCAGGCCGGCGCTGAGCAGCAGCACGCCGGCAAAGGCGCGCAGCACATCGGTGCCCAGGCCCAGCATGCTCAGGAGACGGGTGATTTCCAGTGCCGGAGCGGCCGCCTGCATTGCGGTGCTGCTGTTGATGTAGCGCGGAAGGCTCACCGCGGCCAGCGGCGTCTTGTAGCGCAGCAGCGCCACCGTAACTTCACGCTGTTCCAGCAGATGCCCGGTCTCCTCCTCTTCGGCCTTGCCGTGTGCTTCGTGGACCTGCCAGACCGAGTTCAGGTCGGTCAGGATCAGGCGGTCCAGCACGGTGCCGCCAGGCGCGAGCACGCCGACCACGGTGTAGATCTTGTCGCCATGCGACCGGCCGCCCGCGCCCAGGCCGTGCGAGCCCATGAAGGTGCTGCCCACGCTCAGCCCCAGTGTGTGCGCGGCAATGGCACCCGGGACCACCTGCATTGGCTGCGCCCAGAGCCGCCCCTGCGCCAGTTGCGCCCGGTAATGCGACAGGTAGTCGTGGGAACTTCCGACGATGCGAAAGCCCTGATAACTGTCCCCCAGACTCAGCGGAATCACCTGCGCCACCAGCGGATGCTTCTCCAGTTCCTGCACCGCCCTCCAGGGCACGTTGCCCGGCGGCACATCAATGTGGAACACACCCGACAGTATCAATTGCATCGGGCTGCCTTTGGCACCCACCACCAGGTCAATGCCCTGCAGGTCACGCTCGAACGCCTTGTCCAACTGGTTCGACACGAGGAGCAGGAAGGTGATGCACGCCAGCCCCAGACTGAGCAGCAACAGGTTGAGCGTCACCGCCAACGGGCGCGACCACAGGTAAGTCCAGGCCAGCGTCAACGTTTTCATGGCGGATGACGCAAGAGTTGCAGGCGCTGCAAACTGCCGGAAGTCGCAGCGTCAGCGCAGAGCAGGGCGGCTACGCGGGCATCGTGGGTGGCAATCACCAACGTGGCAGATTGTGAACGGGCGGTGGCCAGCAGCAAGGCGATGGCGTCGGCGGCGGCTTCATCATCCAGACTGGCACTGGGTTCGTCGGCCAGAATGACTTTGGGCCTTTGCAAGACCGCCCGCGCCAGCGCTACCCGCTGCGCCTGACCGCCCGAGAGCTGCGCCGGCGTGCGCCCGGCAAGTTCTGTCACGCCCAGCGCCGTCAGGGCGGCGTCGATCGCACCCTGATTCTCCGCCCGGCCGGTGGCCCACTGTGCGAGCGCCAGGTTTTGCCGCACCGTCAGTGCTGCACTCAAATGCAATTTTTGTGGCAGAAAGCCGATGGTGCTGGCACGCCATGCGTCCGACGCGACCGAATCAAGATCGTTCAGCGCCTGCACGGCGACCGTCAACTGGCCCGAAGTCGGCCGCACCAGAGCGGCGACCAGCGCCAGCCAGGTCGACTTGCCGCAGCCCGACGGACCACTGAGCAGCAGCACTGCGCCCTGCGGCACATCGGCGTCCGGGAAACGCATGGGGTCTCCACCGGGATACTGGTAGCTCAAACCCTGGGTGCAAATCATGGTGCATTATTACCCGCACAATGTGGAGTAAGCTGTCACCCATTGATCGCCGACAGTTCCCGTCAACCCCTTTGGAGATGCCATGAGTGATTCACAAAATTCCGGTTTCGGCAAATTCGTCCCTGGTTTTGATTTTCTCCAGAACCTGGCAAAGGGAGCAACACAGAGCATTCCACAAATGCCGAATCTGGCGAACTGGATTGCGCCGACGCTGAATGTGGAAGAGTTGGAAAAGCGCATCGAAGAACTCAAGACCGTCCATTTCTGGTTGGAGCAAAACGCCAAGGCGCTGGGTGCCACCGTGCAAGCGCTGGAAGTGCAAAAGATGACGCTGGCCACGCTCAAGGGCATGAACTTCAACATCGGCGACATGGCCAATGCGCTCAAGCTCAAGGCGGCTGACACCGTGTTCTCTGGCGTGCAACGCGTCACCGACAAGGCGGCATCGACGGCCCAGAGCATTTCCGAAGTGGCGGCTGATGCACAGGTCGTTGCCAAGAGAGTGCGAAAGGCCACCAAACCGACCACCACGGCTGCCGCCGGGATGGTGGACCCGATGCAACTGTGGGGCTCCCTGACGCAGCAGTTCCAACAAATCGCCGCCAGCGCCATGAAAGATGCCGGCAAGAACACGGCGATCGACATGACCAAGAACATGGCTGCGGGCATTGCCAAGGAAGCGGTCAAAGCGACAAAGAAGGCCGCCTCTAGCGCCGTCAAGGCCCGGACCACACCCCGAAAAGTGCCAAGAAAATAAGCGGATGAAGCTGTTTCCGTACGGTCATGCCACGCACCCGCAGTGGCGCACGGCGGCTGGCCTGGTGCTGGCCCAGGTGCGCGCACAGATGGCGCGCCATGACTACGCGAATGCGCCGACGCTGGCCCTGCTCTACATCACCGACCACTACGCCGACGAGGCGCAGACGATCCTGGACCATCTGAGCGCGGAACTGCCCGAAGTGACCGACTGGTCGGGCACGGTAGGCGTGGGCATCGCCTCCAACAACGTCGAATATTTCGATGAGCCCGCGCTGACGCTGATGCTGTGCGAACTGCCGGGTGACCAGTACCGGGTGTTCTCCGGCGTGGCGCCGCTGGGTCTTGGATTTGAAGCCCATACGGCGCTGGTTCACGCCGATGCCAGCACACCTGAGCTGGGCGGACTGATTGAAGAGATGGCCTTGCGCACAGACTCGGGTTACCTGTTCGGAGGCCTGTCTTCCAGCCGCTCGACTACAGTGCAGTTTGCCGTTGGCGGCAATGGCAACATCAAGGGGCAGGGTGCAGCCGGTGGCGTCTTCAGTGGCGGCCTGAGCGGTGTCGCCTTTGGCGAGCGCGTCGGCCTGGTGTCACGCGTGACTCAGGGCTGTCTGCCGGTGTCGGCTGCGCACCGGATTGGCGCGGCACGCAACAACCTGGTGACAGAACTTGACGGCGAGCCGGCGCTGGATGTGCTGCTGCGCGATCTCAAAGTAACTCTGGACCAGCCCGAAAAGGCGCTGCACACGATCCGAAACACACTGGTGGGTTTGATGCGCGCCACCGACGCCGACGGTGCAGCCAGCGACGCTGTCGCCATTGGCCGCAGCGGCAACTTTGGCAGCGATGTGCTGGTGCGCCACATCATCGGCCTGGACCCAGCACGGCGCGCCGTGGCGGTGTCAGACCAGTTGCAGGAAGGCATGCAACTGGCGTTCTGCCAGCGCAACGCGCAGGCGGCCAGGGCCGACCTGACGCGCGTCTGTGCCGAGATTCGGGAAGAACTCGAACCTGAAGAACTGCCGGTGGAAGCACTCACGGCGCTGACCGCATCCGAGGCCGAGGCATCGCCCCATCCGGCGCGCGGCATCGCAGGCGCCATTTATGTCAGCTGTTCCGGGCGCGGTGGCCCGCATTTTGGTGGGCCGAGTGCCGAGATGCAGATCGTGCGTCGTGCTCTTGGTGACGTGCCGCTGGTTGGCTTCTTTGCCGGCGGCGAAATCGCTCGCAACCATTTGTACGGCTATACCGGCGTGCTGACAGTGTTTACTGGGGAGTAAAGCAAAACAACCCGCTCTTCGCCCAGCATATCGATGACCTTGACGGCCACCGTCGCACCGGCCGGCGGGGCGGGTATTTCGTAACGCCCCAGCACCAGGTCCTGCTTGCGCTCGGGCACATCGGCCAGCGTCACGTTGAACACTTCGCCCTTGTGGTCCGCATCAATCAGCACGCAGTCCACCACCGCGCGCCAATCGGGAATCTGGGCGCGGAAGACGCCCTCCTGCAAATCAAGCCGTGCAATGATGCTGGGTGAGACCACATCGTCAATCTGCACCAGCAGTTTGTCGCCGTCGCGCATCAGGCTGGCTTGCACGCTCATAGCCTCGTGCTTGATGAAGCCACCCGCCTTGCGGTCGGTGCGCAGCTCGATCAGGTGAATTTTGTTAATGGGCCGGTTGTGGTTGTAGTGCTCCACCCATAGCCGCGCCTTGTGCTCCTGCCCGAGGCTGACCACCAGCAGATCACGTTCTTCCTCGGGGCGGTTCTTCAGTTCAGTGCGCAGCGCTTCCAGGTCCAGCGGCGTCAGCGGGTGGTTTAGCGGAATAATCTTGGCCAGCTTGTTTCCCTGAATCCCGTCAAAAAACGCGTCGGTGCGGGTGCGGCTGATGCCGAGGTGCTCGCAAGCCAGCTCAACCGCTTCGTTGTGCTGGATATGAAGGTCGTAATCGTTGACGCGCCAGGTAGAGAAAGCCAGTTGGCAGGGCGCGGGTGGAGCATCGTCTTTGGCCACCAGTTCGCCTTGCGTGGCAGAGGCAAAAGCAGCAGCCTGCTCGCGCATCACACCCTGCAGCCGCCTGGCCGTGGTCTGGATCGCACCCTTGTTAATGTCGCAGCCAATCCAGCGGCGGCCGAGTTGTTGGGCTGCCAACGCGGTGGTTCCTGACCCTAGGAAGCAGTCCAGTACGATGTCTCCTGCATTGGTTGAAGCGTTAATGATCCGTGCAACAAGTGCCTCTGGTTTTTGAGTTGGATAACCAAGTAATTCTTGAGATTGGTTGTGAATCGGTTTGATATCCAGCCAAATGTCTTGAGCTGTTCCCCCTTGCTCAAGAGCTTCGTCAAGATACCGTTTAAGACGGGGCATACCTCCGTCTGCTTTTGGCCAATGAATGCGGCCTTCAGCTTCCCATTCATCCAATTTTGAAACCCCAACCTTCCAGTGATTGCCCTTCTCACCAGGATTAATGCCGTGCCATGATTTTCCAGTTTCGCCGTTCCGAAGACCACGCGCGGTTAGGTCAGAGCGAGAATATTGCCTGCCTGTTCCGTCTTCAACTTGATCGAAAAATTGTTGAACATACGTGTCGCGCAATTCGGTTCGCTGAGGATTCCAAACTCGGTCTGAGCCTCCGTAGTAATAGATCGTGTCATGGATGATTCCGTATCGGGCGGAATCGTTGTGTGCGCTCAGGCGTTGCCAGACGATTTCATTCACAAAGGCATCCGGCCCAAAGACCTCGTCCATCAGGATTCTCAAGTAGCTGTTCCTTGATGGATCGCAGTGTAGATAGATTGCGCCATCAGGAGAAAGCAGTTCCTTCAGCATCAACAGCCGCTCGTACATGAACTGCAAATAGTTGTCGTTGCTCCAGATGTCGGTGTACTGCACTTGCTCGCCCAGCGCGTAGTCCTCGCCGTCGATCTTGAGCGTGCCTTTGGGGCCGCGCAGTTGCACCTTGCGCACGTAGTCGGCGCCGCTGTCAAAAGGTGGGTCGATGTAAATCAGCTTGACCTGACCCCGAAAGCCATTGGCCAACAGATGGGCCAGCACTTCCTTGTTATCGCCGTGGTAAAGCAGGCCGCCGTGGGCTATGTCCTTGGGCCAACTCGACCAGTCAACGCTGCCCGGCGGCAAAGGCCGGGTGCTTTTTGACGCGCTGAACTGCTCAATGGCCTGCGCCGGAAAAGCCGTGACCCGGCCCAAGGGCTTTTTGCCGACCCAGCTCAGCATGGGGCGGCCTTTGGCGCGGCTGATGCTCACGTCTGTTGACTTTTTGGTGACGGGAGGCGTGTCGGTCATGATGAACCTGGATGTCTTATTGGCTAGCGCTGTACGCTAGTTGTCGATGGTGTTTCAAGGCCAGCAAAACGACTTCTGAATCAGAGTGCGCGTACAGAACAACATGCTGAGCCACCACGTACTCGCGTAGAGATGGTAAGCCCACTTGCGTTGCCAGTTGCAAAACTGCGGCAGTCCGCAATTGCGCCTGGACAGAGTGCCCGTTCAGGAACCGCGCCGGCCGACCACTGGCAGGAGCCCAGCTCAGGATGCGCTTCATTTCCCGAAGTTCACTCTTGAGCTTGCCAAACCGGGCATTGGCGGTTGCAGCGTCTTGCGCAAGAAAAAACGCGCGGACCTGTTCCAGATTGGAAGTGAAATTTGGCGTTGCGCCAATTTGGGCGTTGACCGGCAGTGTCATCACTCTGCCAACAGCGCGTCCAGCTCTGCCGATGTGATGCGTTGACCTGCAAGAACTTGCCTGAGCCCCGTCTCTGCCTCAGCAAGCAATACCAAATTGGCGTGCTCTGTCTCCAGGGCATGGTAGTAGTCCAGCTTGCGGGCATCAATGATGGCCACGTAACTGACGCCGTTTTTGGTAAGCACTTTTTCAGACTCGCCATCAACCACGTCCTGCGCCAGTTCGGTCAGGCGAGCGCGCGCCTCGCTGATGGGGACAACATCACTTGCACGCAGATTCATGTTGATTCCTTAATGAATGTATTAACGTTTACCGTACATTTTACCGCTCATAGATGAAATCACGTACGAGCTTCTTGCCCCCGTCGAGCAGTGCGGTGTCGGCGAACATGAGGTGGTAGCTCAGGCGATCCGGGTTGAGTTGTTCCCAGCGCTTGAGCGCCACCACCTTGCGGCCTTCCAGGGTTTGCGGGGCTTCGCCCTTGGCGTGGCGCGCCAGGTCGGCCTTGATGTCCGGGCTGAGCGCGTCTTTCTTGACCTCCACCACCAGGTGCTTGCCGTCGGCGCGGCGCAGCACAAAGTCGGGCGTGTAGTTGTGCCAGCGCCCATCGTCACCCAGGTACTCGGCGCGCAGGTCGGTCTTGCTGGCATCGGTCAGGCCACCGGTGAACCACAGACCTTCGATCTGGTGCGGCTGCGCTTGCAGCAGGCTCAGGCACCAGTCCAGAAACTCGGCCTCGGGGTTGGAGTCAAAGTTGTAGCCCTCGTAGTGAAAACTGTGCTGCAAAGCCAGCGCAGCGTCGGCGGTGTTCTTGGCGGTTTTAAAGAGGTGCTCGTTCTTCTTCTCAAAGCTGATGCGGGCGGTGTACACCGGCAAGCCATTGACTTCCGTGCGGTCAAAACCATCGGCCTTGACCAGCGCCACTGCAACTTCGATCTCGTCCCAGGCTTCTTCGTATTCGTCGCGCTGCGCCTCGATCTGCTGGCCCAGGGCGTCGATATGATGCTCTGACACCTCCTGCACACCGTAGGCGGCACGCAGAGCTACCAATAACTCGGGCGTGGGCAGGTGGTAGCTGTTGGCCAGGCGAGCGGCAGCGGTATAGCAGTCCAGCGTGGGCGCGAAGGGCTCCAGCAGCACGTCGGCCGCGTCTTGCCGTTGCAGTCGTGTCTCGCCGCTTGCGCTAAGCACCGGGCTCCAGGTTTGCACCACGGGGCCTTGCGGCGTGGCATCGGTCGGCACGCTGAAGACCAGCGGCGCGCGGCTTGCCGCCTCGGCCTTGCGCTGGACGCGCAGCACGCGCTTTTTGATCAGCAGCGGGGGCAGATGCGGCCGGTGCAGGCGGATGGTTTTTTCTACCCGGTCCGCCCGCTGGATGTCCAGCGCTTTGAGGCTGGTGCCATAAGTTTCGGTGAGCTGATCTTCCAGCGTTTTCTTATTGCTGGCCGTCAGGTAGACGCGGGCGGCTCGGGTGTTGCCACTCACCTGGCGCAGGCAGCGGGTGGCAGCTTGCAGCACGAAGTTGTTGCTGCTAGACAGCTTGCGTACCAGCGCGCAGGCGAACAGGCTGGGGCAGTTCCAGCCTTCAGTGCCCATATTCACCAGCAGCAACACACGGTGTGGCGCAGCCGGGTCGCGCGCCACGGCTTCAAAGGCGCGGCGAGTCGAGTCGCTGGATTTGTTGTCAACGGCCAGCAAGGTGTCTGGGCCAATGCCGTGGGACAACAAGGCGGATTCGATGGCCGCTCGCAACTCGTCACGCGTCTCAAGGTTGGGAAAATACAGCGCCAGCCGCGCCGGAGCACCGTTTTCCAATGCAACAGGCCAGTACTCCAGCACAAAGTCGTCGATCACGCTCTGCACCATGTGCGCGGCTTCGCCATCGCCAAGCTCCAGCACCTTGATGCCGCCCGCGAGTTCTTTCAAGACGCCATCGCGAATGCCCTCGCCCAGGCCGTACCAGACCACCACATCGCGCAAGGGTTGGCGCTCAAAGTAGGGCGTGCCGGTGGCGTTGATGGTGACGATGAGGTTGGTTTCCCCAGCCAGGTAGTCGATGGTGCGGCGTACCTTCTTGATGCCCTCATCCTTGAACACCAGCTCACCCGTCTCTTTGTCTTTCTCCCATTTGCCAAGCAGTTTTTGACCGTAGGTGTGGTGCGCTTCGTCCGAGAACACGGCCAGATGCGGCAGTGATGCAATGGCCTGCAGGCGCAGGTTGGCCAGCGCTGTGGCTTCTTCGTCTTTGCTGCCGGCGAAGATTCGGCTTTGCCCGGCGTTGCGCACCGTGGGTTTCTGGATGCGGATCTTTTCGGTGTTGGTGACGATGACGTTGAAGCTGCTGCCCAGGGTGATGGGAATCTGCTTGTCGCCATCGCGCGTGAAGGTGAGTTTGAGGCTGGCGGCAAAGGGCTTGTGCAGCCGGGCTGGCAAGAGGCGCTCGAACGGGATGTCGGCCAGCTCACGCAGCGCGCTCAGGATGGTTTTGCCGGGCGCGAAGATGAGCGCGTTTTGCACAAACGGACCATCTGGGTATTCGAGCGCCATGGCAAATTCGGTGGCGACGATGGCGCCCATAAGAATGGTCTTGCCCGCACCCATGGCCAGCGCCAGGATGTAGCTGGGGTAGTCCAGCGCAAAGGTTTCGCGCAGGCTTTCCAGGCTGTGCTGTTTGACAAAGGCGTTGTCGGTTTGCAGTCGGGCAATAACAGCTTCAAGACCACCACCAAAGGCCATCATTTTCAGCACATCCGGTGCAGTCAGCCCCATCGCCTGACATCGTTGTTCCGGGTCAGGAAACAAGGTGGCATACAGCTCAGGCACCTTGGGTGTGTTCAGCACCAGCCTCAAATACCAGTAGGTTTCCAGCGCCCTGAATTGCGCGCGACGCAGGTAGCGCAGCTGGTCGGTGCTGGGGTCTTCCAGCGCGAAGTCCAGAATCTCGCCGATGGTCGGAAAATCCGCGCAGTCGTACCGTGCAGCGCGCCAAGCGTCAACACGTTCGGCCAAGGCTTGGAACAAGAGATTCACGGCGCCATTTTCACAGCAATTTCCTGACCAAGTTCCAACAGCATAAGCTGGACAGCATCACACCCCACGCAAGCGATCTGCCTTGAACTGCGATACGAAGACGCCAAAGCGTCCTGCATCGAGCGCCTCACGCACTTCCCGCATCAGGTTCAGGTAGTAGTGCAGGTTGTGAATGCTGGCCAGCATGGGGCCCAGCATTTCGGCGCAACGGTCCAGGTGGTGCAAGTAGGCGCGGCTGAAACCCTCGCGCCCGTCGTCCGCATACGAAACGCCGGAGGTACCG
>CAIQVX010000040.1 GCA_903875275.1 uncultured beta proteobacterium
ATGATCAAACTCCTTTAGAGGTAACGGTGCGCTGTTCGATGCGCTTCTCGGGATGCGCATTGAGCACAATGCGGTGCACATAAATGCCTGGCAGATGCACGGCATCGGGATCGAAGGCGCCGGTCTCGACGATCTCTTCAACCTCCACGACGGTGATCTGGCCGGCCATGGCCACTGCCGGGTTGAAGTTGCGCGCGGTGCGCCGGAAAATCAGGTTGCCACTCTTGTCGGCCTTCCAGGCCTTGACCAGCGACACCTCGGGCACCAGGGCTTTCTCCAAAATGTACTGATGACCGTCGAATTCGCGCGTTTCCTTGCCGTCGGCAATCAGGGTGCCTACGCCGGTGCGAACATAAAAGGCCGGGATGCCGGCACCGCCTGCACGCAGCTTTTCAGCCAGCGTGCCCTGCGGTGTGAATTCCAGTTTCAGTTCGCCCGACAGGAACTGGCGCTCGAACTCCTTGTTCTCGCCAACATAGCTCGATATCATCTTTGTGATCTGGCGCGTTTCGAGCAATTTGCCCAGACCGAAACCGTCAACACCGGCGTTGTTGGAAATGACCGTGAGGTCTTTCACGCCGGAGGCACACAACGCATCGATCAGGGCCTCGGGAATTCCGCAAAGGCCAAAGCCGCCAACTGCCATCAGTTGCCCGTCCCTGACGATGCCTTGCAACGCGGCTGCTGCACTGGGGGATATCTTGTTCACGTGATGATCTCCTTCATAAGAACCGTTGTAGGATACTACCTAATTAAGTACGTAGTTTTTCGTAAAGCCCGACACTGAAGAATACCTGGCCAAGACCTCATGGATGTTGATTACCGCCTCGCCTTTGACCTGGCTCCCGTGGGCTTGGTGCTTTCCCGCAACCGTGTCATTGTTGACTGTAACCGGCATGTCTGCGAAATGTTTGGTGCCTCACGCGAACTGCTGGTGGGTGCTTCGTTTCAGGTGATGTATCCCAGCGCGGTCGAATTTGAACGCACTGGTTCGCGCATCGAGCCCATCCTCAACCGTAGCGGCACCTACGCTGATGACCGCATCATGAAGCGCGCCAACGGTGAAACGTTCTGGTGCCACGTCACCGGGCGCACGCTCAATCCGAGCACGCCCCATGAAGCAGGAATCTGGAGCTTTGAAGATCTGAGTTCACGCCGACCGGTCAAGGCAGAACTGACAGCACGCGAGCGCGAAGTGGCGGCGCACCTGATGTGCGGTCTGACCTCCAAGGAAATCGGCCGAGCCCTGACCATCAGCCACCGCACCGTCGAGATTTACCGTGCCCGCCTGATGCGCAAGTACAAGGCGTCCAATACCGGGGATCTGGTGCACCGCCTGCTCGCAGGTGCTTGACAAAACCCGATCAATTGACGCCCCTACTCAGCTTAGCCCTTAAGAACCGCCCACCCCGAGGGAGCGGCACAGTGGTCCACAAAGCATTACACTTCTGCCGCGCGCGATCTACATCCGACTGCAAGGCTTGGCCATAGTCGGATTCCGAATCACCGTTGAACCCCTTTCCAACAATACCCGGAGAAACTTATGACCAACCGTCGCGAATTCATCGTTCAATTCAGTCTGGGCAGCAGCGTGCTGGCCAGTGGCAGCGCTTTTGCTCAAGCCGCGCCACTGAGCGCAACAGATCCAACAGCCATTGCACTTGGCTACGTGGCCGACGCCGCCTCGGCCAACAAAGCCAAGTACCCCAAGTACGCTGCCGATC
>CAIQVX010000041.1 GCA_903875275.1 uncultured beta proteobacterium
CGGCAGCTTCGTGATCTGGAAAGGCCCGATCACCGACAACGCCGGCAAGGTGCAGGTGGCCAAGGACGCCGTCGCTGACGACAAGTTCCTCGGTGGCCTCAACTTCTTCGTCAAGGGCGTTGAAGGCAAGGTGCCGGGCGCCAAGTAGTCCGCCACAGCGCCAAGAAAAGCCGCCTTTGGGCGGCTTTTTCACGGGCTCAGGGCGGCACGGCCATGCGCAGGCGTCTTGCCGCCTCTTCGGACCTGGCGTCGTCAATCTCGCGCATGACGCTGCCCACATCCACTGGCGTGGCTTTGCGCTGGAAGTGACCTGTAAGGACCAGATCGGTGGACAGTACACCGGCCTGGTACAGGCTCCAGATTTCAGCACCGTAGTCGGTGCCAAGCAGGTCGGGGGCGAACTTGCCAAAGAAGTCGCGCAGGTTGGCCACGTCGCGCAGCAGCATGCGCTGCGCATGGTTGTTGCCCGCGGCATCCACGGCCTGCGGCAAGTCGATGATGACAGGTCCGTCGGCGGCCAGCAGGATGTTGAACTCCGACAGGTCCCCATGAATGACGCCGGCGCAGAGCATGCGAACCACCTCGACAATCAGCCTGGCATGGTGGCTGCGTGCCTCTTGGGCGCTGAAGACGACGTCGTTCAGACGCGGCGCGGCGTCGCCCTGGGCATCCACCACCAGTTCCATCAGCAGCACGCCATCATGAAAATTGTAGGGCTGCGGCACCCGCACACCGGCACCGGCAAGCCGGTACAGCGCATCGACTTCGGCACTTTGCCATGCGGCCTCCTGGGCCTGACGACCGAATTTCGTGCCCTTGGCCATGGCGCGCGCCTGGCGCGAATTCTTGACCTTGCGGTTCTCGGTGTAATCCACCGCCTGACGAAAGCTGCGCTCGGTGGCTTCCTTGTAGATCTTGGCGCAACGTGTTTCCTCGCCGCAGCGCACCACAAAGACCATGGCCTCCTTGCCGCTCATCAGCTGACGAACGACGCTGTCAATCAGCCCCTCTTCGATGAGGGACTGCAGTCTGCGGGGTGCTTTCATTCGGGGATTGTGCGCCTTGTGGCACTCAAGGCGACATCGACGGTCGCGTCGCCATCGCCGCGCGCCAGCGCAACAGGTGAGGATGCTGCTCACCCGGCTTGACTTTCACAATGCGTGCAAAGTCAACGGCCACGACGGCCGTGATGTCGGCCACGCTGAAGCGCTGGCTTGCAATGAAATCGCGTCCATCCAGCCGCTCGTTGAGGGTGAGCATGAATTGCTGCAGCCTGGACACGCCGCGTTGCGCCAGTTCGGGAATCTGCGGGTAATCAAACGGCCCGGACAAGGCCCGATTGGCCATGGCCGGCGCACTGTTGCGAAGTGCTTCGGCGACAGCCATCAGGCCTTCGAACTCGATGCGCCAGTTCCAGCTGGCAATTTCCGCCTTTTCCTGCGGGCTGATGCCCAGCAGGGCGGGATCCGGGTAGCGCGCTTCCAGGTAGGCCGTGATGGCTGCGTTGTCGGTCAACACGGTGCCCTCTTCGGTGCGCAGCGCTGGCACGGTGCACTGGGGGTTGATTTTTCTGAAGGCTTCGCCGAGTTGTTCCGAGGCTCTCAGGTCCACCTGCACCGTGTCATGCGACACCCCTTTCTCGGCCAGGAAAATGCGCGCGCGGCGCGGGCTGGGGGCGGTGGCGCAGTCGTACAGGGTGATCATGATGCGGCCAACTTGTCCTGCGTCCTGGTGTCGAAGTCACTGGCATCATGGCGCTCGTGCAACTGGCTGCCCGGCTCGCCCACGACGCGGTTGACCATGCGCCCGCGCTTGACGGCGCTGCGCTGCGCAATCTGGTTGGTCCAGCGCAAGACATGGCTGTAGGTCTGAACCTGCAGGAACTCACCCGCTTCGTAGAGCTGGCCCTTGACGAGAGTGCCGTACCAGGGCCAGACCGCCATGTCGGCAATGGTGTAGTCATCGCCCGCCAGATAGGCAGTCTGCGCCAGACGCTGGTCAAGCACATCGAGCTGGCGTTTGACCTCCATGGCGTAACGATCAATGGCGTATTCGATCTTGGTCGGGGCATAGGCATAGAAGTGACCGAAGCCGCCGCCAAGAAAGGGCGCGCTGCCCATCTGCCAGAAAAGCCACGACAGGCATTCGGCGCGCCGGGCGCCACCCTCGGGAAGAAAGGCGCCGAACTTCTCGGCCAGGTAGATCAGGATGGCGCCCGACTCAAAAACGCGGAGAGGTGTCGGGCCACTGCGGTCCAGCAAGGCTGGAATCTTGGAATTGGGGTTGACCGAGACAAAGCCGCTGCCAAACTGATCGCCTTCGTTGATCCGGATCAGCCAGGCGTCATATTCGGCGCCGATGTGCCCGGCGGCCAGCAGTTCTTCCAGCATCACGGTCACCTTGACGCCGTTGGGTGTGCCCAGCGAATAGAGCTGAAGCGGATGGCGCCCGACAGGCAGTTCCTTGTCGTGGGTCGCGCCTGCCGTCGGACGATTGATGTTGGCAAAGCGGCCGCCGTTGCTTTTGCCGGCAGTCCAGATTTTGGGAGGGATGTAAGTGGATGGCTGGTCCATGATGGAGGCTTTGGTTGAAGGTCCTGGCGCATGTTACGCGCATCAGGGACGAGTGTCTTGCCACCAACAAACCCGGCTCCACTGCTCCCTATACTTGGGGCATGCAGTTGCAGGACATTCTTTATTCCCAGGGCTTTGGAACGCGGCGTGTCTGCGCCGGTCTGATTCAGCAGGGCCGGGTGGAGGTGTATCCGTCGCAGGACGCGCCGGCGGCGCAGACGTGCCTTGACAGCAGCGCCGACTTTGTCGCACCAGGCCTGCGGTTTCGGGTACAGGGGGTGGATTGGCCGTACCACGAAAAGGCCTATGTGATGCTGAACAAGCCCGCAGCCACCGAGTGCTCGCAAAAGCCCTCGACTTACCCCAGCATTTACACCCTGCTTCCCTCGCCGCTGCGACTGCGCCCGCAAAAGGGTGCCGTGCAGGGCGTGCAGGCGGTCGGTCGGCTGGACCAGGACACGACCGGGCTGCTGCTGCTCACCGATGACGGCAAGTTCATCCACCGCATGAGTTCGCCGCGGCACCATGTGCCCAAGGTGTATGAGGTCACCGTCAAGCATGAACTTGATCCCGGGCAGATAAAGAAGCTGCTGCTCGGAGTGGTGCTGGACGACGACCCGCGCCCGGTGAAGGCGGCAGCAGCTGAAGCGCTGGCACCACACCACCTGCGCCTGACACTGACCGAAGGCAAGTACCACCAGGTCAAGCGCATGGTGGCGGCGGTCAGTAACAGGGTTGAGGCACTGCAGCGATCCCAAATTGGAGGCCTGAAGTTACCCCCTGATCTTGCACCGGGTCAGTGGCGCTGGCTGGGTGAAGCCGATCTGGCGCGCATTGCGGATTGAAGCGCTGGCGCCGCGGGTTTATGCTTGCTCCATGAACCTGTTTCTTGATTCCTTCTGGCGGGCTGTGGCTTACTGCGTGCGACCACGCGTTGTGGCACTGTCGTTTTTTCCTCTGCTGCTGACGGTGGCGCTGGCGCTCGGGTTGGGCTATCTGTACTGGGACAGTGCGCTGGAGTGGGTGCGGCAGTCCCTGGAGACATCGATGCTGGTCAGCAGCGTGTCGGCGTGGCTGCAGAAAGCAGGGGTCGGCAACCTGAAGATGGTGCTGGCGCCGGTGATCGTGATCTTTTCGGTCACGCCCCTCATTGTTTTTCTGTCCCTGCTGACGGTGGCGCTGCTGATGACACCCGCGCTGACATCCCTGGTGGCGGAGCGGCGCTTTGCGGAACTCGAGCGCAAGCGCGGTGCGTCCCTGGCGGCGAGTCTGTTGTGGTCCCTGGTTTCGACGTTGCTGGCCCTGCTGGCCCTGGTGATTTCCATCCCGCTATGGCTGGTGCCACCACTGATTCTGGTGCTGCCGCCGCTGATCTGGGGTTGGCTCAGTTACCGTGTGATGGCCTTCGATGCCCTGGCCGAGCATGCCAGCAGAGAGGAGCGCCAGGAGATTTTCAGGCGCCATCGATTCTGGCTGCTCGCAATCGGGGTGCTGTCCGGTTTGCTGGGGGCCGCGCCCGGCGTGGTCTGGGCCTCGGGTGCGCTGCTGGCGGCGGCTTTCGTGATTCTCGTTCCGCTGGCGATCTGGCTTTACACGCTCGTGTTCGCGTTTTCCTCACTCTGGTTTGCGCACTACTGTCTGGCTGCCCTGCAGGCCCTTCGTGCCGAAAGAGTGAGGGCGCCGGGGCAGAGCGCCGCCACTGCGCCCGATCTGCGTGATGCGGACCAGCTAACATTGACGAATGACAAACCCAACAGTTTCTGATCATTCAACCGCCCGATCGCCCTCGTTCGGGCTGATCATCATTGGCGACGAAATCCTCTCTGGAAAGCGCGCCGACAAGCATCTGCCCAAGGTCATCGACCTGCTCAAGGCACGCGGTTTGCAACTGGCCTATGCCGACTATGTGGGCGACGCGCCCGATCGCATCACCGCCACCCTGAAGCGTGCTTTTGCCTCGGGCGACATCGTCTTCTCCTGCGGTGGTATTGGTGCCACACCGGACGATCACACACGGCAATGCGCCGCACGCGCCCTGGGCCTGGAACTGGTGCTGCACGCTCAGGCCGAGGCCCTGATCCGCGAGCGCATGCAGGACACAGCCCGGGAACAGGGCCTTCCCTACGAACCCGAGCGCAGCGACAACATCCATCGACTGAACATGGGCATGTTCCCGGTCGGTGCCAGCATCATTCCCAATCCCTTCAACAAGATTGCCGGTTTCAGTTTCGGTTCAGTGCATTTCGTGCCAGGCTTCCCGGTGATGGCCTGGCCGATGATCGAGTGGGTGCTGGACACCGCGTACCCGGGCCTGCACCGCAACGCTGTCTGGATCGAAAAATCGGTCATCGTCTATGGTGCGATGGAGGCGACATTGACGCCGCTGATGGAACACCTTGAACAGGTTTATGCCGGGGTCAAAGTCTTCAGCCTGCCCAGCGTCGATCATCCCGAGTACGGGCGCCACATTGAACTTGGTGTCAAGGGTGAGCCCAGTCTGGTGGAACAGGCCTATCCAGCCTTGCTGGCCGGTTTGCAGGCCTTTGATGCGAGACTCGGCCCTGAATTGGTGCAAAAATAGCCAAACCAATCTGGTGCACTACGATGGTGCGCTTTTTTGGTGCTTTTGTCTTTGTGGTGGCGAAGGATTGTTCCGTGTGGGCAGTCAGTAAGCCGGCAAACTAAAGGCAAAATAGACGGCTATGCAGATTTGTCCTGTCGCCAGCCTTGGCACAAAAACTGCATCCGCTTAGATGTAAGCTTTTCAACAACGATTCAACCAGGAGTATTTGATGGCCAAGACCGTCGCAGACGTCATGAAGATGGTGAAAGACAACGAAGTCAAGTTTGTTGACTTCCGTTTCACC
>CAIQVX010000042.1 GCA_903875275.1 uncultured beta proteobacterium
CGTCGCAGCAAATGGGTGCAATAGATCTTGCCGTTGTACTCGCGCTTCGTGGTAACTACGTGAGCTGTTCCAGTTCGTGACGCCATACAATGCATTATAACAACAATCAAGAATTTGCAAATACTATTTAGTGACTACAAACGGAATCCAAAAAAAGACCGGTTATAAGAGGTCTTCATTGAGGATATCAGCAAGAAATGGAGGTTTCTTGTGGTCAAACGGGGAGGAACTTCAGTCTAAGGTCTATTGTTCTGGGTGGGCCCGGCGCGGCATCACCCGTTAGCCCCAGTACAGTGCCGGCGCTGCAAGCCGCAATCAAAGAGTTTGTTGGTGGTTCATTGGGTGGTGGCCTGGGAGCCTTTGATAGCCAAGAACGTCAATCTGGCACCCGACAGCCAGGCGGGCAGGGCGCAAGGCTTCTTTGACCCAACCACGCAGACTGTCTTCCTGATCGCCGACCAGATCGAAGCCGGTACCGAGCAGGCCGTGCTGGCGCATGAACGCTTCCAGCAGGGGGCGGCGAAGTTGGTGAGTTGCAGGAGTTACTGCTGACACCTGCAGTCGGGGTTCATGCCCCTGAAAAATAAGTCGCTCAGTTGGCCCAGTTTTCCAGTTGGAGGCCGGTTACACGTCTGAACTCACTGGTGTTGTTGGTCACTAAAGTGGCATCAACGGCCAGCGCGTGGCACGCGATCCAGAGATCGTTGGCGCCGATGGGTGTACCGGCTGTACGCAGCTGGGTGAACTGCACGGCGTAATGCTCGCACAGGTCTCGGCCGACAGCGTAACGCACCGGTATCAGGCGCGCGAGTTCGTCGAGGCGGCGCAGCACATCCGGTTTTCGGGTGCTGCGCTCTGCCCCTTTGAGCAACTCGGCGAAGGTAAAAAATGACATGCACAGCTCGACACTGCTTTCCAAAGCGTTGATTCGATCAGCAACGCTGACCGGCTTGTTTTTGATCAAATAGATCAGGATGTTGGTGTCGAGCATGTAGGTCACAGCGACTCCCGGTCCTGCATGGGCGACTGCTCTTTTTGTCCGGATTCAAGCAAGGCAACAAATTCGTCGTCGAAGGCGCTCAGTGCATCGAGCAGGGCAGCACCTCGGTCAGTGGGCATTGGATGCAGCACCAGGTCCCCATCGGCATTGCGAAAGATCTCAACCCGGTTGCCGACAAGCCGGAACTCCTGCGGAATTCGCACGGCCTGGCTGTTGCCGTTCATGAAGACGCGGCTGATGGCTGTTTGCATGGCAAATCCTTTTGTACACACGTATATGTGTGTATTATCAAGATTTGAGCTTGTTTGTCAAGAAAGCTTGGGAGGGCTCAGATCGGCGCATCTCCGATCATTGGCTTGTCAATTTCTGCATCAACCCTGAAGTTAAACTTTTTATCGCAGTTTATAAATGTAAGTTATGTCTTGCAAAATGTTGATTTATTAATACAATAGCAAGCTATGACTGACACTATTCGTCTGCCAGATGAGCTTGGCAATCAGCTATGTGAGCACCGGAAAGCTCTCAAGTTAAACAAGTCCGAGCTAGCCAAGAAGGCCGGGAAAGTTCGCGAGGTCGTCTACCGGCTCGAGGCCGGGGAGGATTCCACTGTGTCGTCGCTGATGGCTGTGTTGGGAGCTTTGGGCTTGGCCATACGGCTCGAGCGCGTCGGCCTGCCATCGGCCGAGGAAGTGGCCCGCCGCTTCCAGGAAGACGACGATGCTCCCTGAAAAAATTCGTGCCCTTTCGGTGTCTATCGGTGACAGGGAGCAGGCTGGTCAGCTTCTCAAGACGTCGAACTATGAGTTCCGCTACCGAGACCAAGATCCTGATCAGCCTGCGATGGCGTTGCTCATGTCGCCCAGGGAGAAACTCACTTGGCAGGCCGGAGACCTGTTCCCGTCTATGGATCAGAACCTGCCTGAAGGTGACCTGTTCATGAAGATTCGGGAGCTGTTCCCCAAGCAGCCGATGACACCCATGCATCTGCTGGCGCTGGTCGGGCGCAACGGCATCGGCCGGCTGGGCTACAGCCTTGCGGACCAGCCC
>CAIQVX010000043.1 GCA_903875275.1 uncultured beta proteobacterium
TCCAGATTTTTCGGGCAGATGATCAGGGTCTCGTAACCCAAGTCGTCTTCAAACATGCGCGCCAGGGCCGTGGCCATGATGGTCTTGCCCAGGCCCACGACGTCGCCAATCATCACACCACCACGGCGGTGCAAGTGCCGGGCGGCGATCTTGACCGCGCTTTTCTGGAACTCGAACAGTTCCTGCTCAAACCGTCCGGGTAGCCGGAACTGACTCAAGCCGGCACGCGCCTCGGTGCTGAGGTGGTAAGCCATGTTGAGATAAATGTGGTGCGGCGGAATCGCATCTGGCCGCGCCCAACTGGTCTCGATAATGGCGGCCAGATCAGGCGAAACATCGAGCGCCCAGCGGTCGTTCCATCGGGCATCAAACCAGCTTGAAAGCTTCTCGGTGCCTTGATGGTCCAACACGTCCACATTGAGTTCGCCCTGGCGCGACAAACCGGACAGGGTGAGGTTGCTGCTGCCAACGAAACCGGTAATGGGATTGTTCACATCGTCACGGAACAGCAGATACAGTTTGGCATGCAGGGGATAAGGCAGAAAGAGTTTGACCACCACCTGGCCAGCGCGCAATTGAGCGGCCAGGCTGCGAAGACCGGCTTCATCCTTGCCAGTGGGAATACCGAGCGTGATCTGTTCACGCAGGTGCGCAGCAAACTGGGTCTTGAGGCGGCTCGCCGTAGCGTTGTCGATCAGGCCCGCTTCATCAGTCTGGCGATACAACTCTCGAATCTCTTCGTACGGCGGACGCTGCATACCCACAAGCACCCGACACACTTGACCGAGTGCCGGATCCCACGGAACGATCAAGTCGTCGATCGCCTGCCACCCCCGCAAGTTTAGATAGCCAACGCAGAAGTCGGAGCGTTGGGAAACCTGCATGGTGGCACGCAGCGTGCCCAGCAAGTCCTGCTCAATGTTGTCGAAGATGCGAGCCATTGTCTGGATGGAATGATTTTCCCTTTAGCTCGCATTGTGCCCTCATCAGCGTCGGCTTCCTTGACCACAGCCGCGCCCTGCTGCGCGTCGATGGTCAGAGCGCAGCGCGGAGTTTCTTGAGCTCGGCCTCGGCCACGTCCACCCGAACCTTGCCAAGCGCCACCAGGATTTTGGCCAGCGCTTCCACCTCGTCGCCAACGGCACCGGCCATCATGGCAATGTTGTGCGAGTGCAGTGCCATATGGCCTTTCTGAACGCCCGTGGTGGCCAGCACGCGCAGCGCAGCAAAGTTCTGCGCCAGCCCCACCGCCGTGACGATACCGGCGAGTTGCGCGGCGGAAGTCACTCCAAGTATCTTGAGCGCCAGTTGCGCCATCGGATGTGCCTTGGTTGCGCCACCGACAAGCCCGACGGCCATCGGTAGTTCCAGTACGCCTGCCAGATTCCCCTCCCGCGTCACCTCCCAGTTGGTCAGACTCGAATAGCGGCCCTTGCGGGCGGCATAGGCATGCGCTCCGGATTCGACCGCGCGGGTGTCGTTCCCGGTGGCCAGAACAACTGCGCTGATGCCATTCATGACGCCCTTGTTGTGGGTGGCTGCGCGGTACGGATCAGCCTCGGCAAAATGGTAGGCCAGCATCATGCCATCGCGCACCTCAGCACCGCCAATATCCTCTACTCGCCACACGCAGCGCGCGCGGGCCAGCCGACGGTCAGCCAGGTTGGACAGAATTCGCAGATAAGTGCGTCCGCCAGTCCACGCGGCAATCGATGGCGCCAGCTTTTCGGCCATGGTATTGACCGCGTTGGCGCCCATCGCGTCGCGCGTGTCAACGATGATGTGCGTTACCACCATGCGGCCGGAACGGCTTTCGATGATTCGGACCTCCAACTCACGAAAGCCGCCGCCGAGTTTGATCAGGATGGGGTCGCACTCGTCACAGATGGCCCGGATTTCATCGATGCGTTCAAGGATGCGGATCCTGGCATGCTCCGGATCCGGCGCATCCACCAGTTGAATCTGCGCAATCATCAGCATTCCCGACATGGAGGTGAAGAAACCACCGTTGTCATAGCACTGGCGCGCAGCATTGCAGACCGCTGCCACCACCGAAGACTCCTCCGTCGCCATCGGAATCAGCACATCACGACCGTCAACTTTCATATTGGTCGCAATGCCGACCGGAATGTTCATGGTGCCTATCATGTTCTCGATGAGATGGTTGCCGAGGTCCTGCGGCAGGTTTCCTGTGTTAAGAAGCAGGCTGCGGTCAGCCTCTGCAAGTCCAACGAAATCGACAACTTCCTGGATACGCTCAGACACAGGTTTCTTGTGAAAGCCGGACAAGCGGCTGCTGCGGGCAACGTGATTCATGGTGAGGACTTTCTATGGAAAAGAAGTTGAAAGGAAAATGGTCTTGGACTCAGGCGTTGGTACCGGGCGGCAATGGCGCCATTGCCCTGCCTGTTCGCGACGACGTGTCACGACTCAGCGCGTCACAGATGAATTGCCCGGCCTCGATCAGTCTTGGCAGGTCGATACCGGTCGTGAAGCCCTCACCGTGGAGGAGGTAGACCACGTCTTCAGTGGCCACGTTGCCGGAAGCGCCAGCGGCGTAGGGGCAGCCGCCCAGCCCTGCAATGGAGCTATCAAAGACGCGCAGGCCCATTTCAAGGGATGCGCAAATATTCGCGATCGCCATGCCATAGGTGTCGTGATAATGCCCTGCCAGTCGCTCCGCCGGAATCACCTTCAGGCAAGCCTCCAGCATCAGCCGAGTGCTTCGCGGCGTGCCGCGACCAATGGTGTCCCCCAGGGAAATTTCTGCACACCCCATCTCATGAAGCAGCAGGGCAACGTCTGCCACCTTTTGAGGTGCTATGGGTCCCTCATAAGGACAACCCAGCACACATGAGACGTAGCCTCGCACGCGCAAGTGGCTTGCCTGGGCGGTTTCGATGACCGATCGGAACCGTTCAACGCTTTCGCGGATTGAGCAATTGATATTGCGCTGTGAGAACGATTCTGATGCCGCCCCGAAGACAGCCACTTCGTCGCAACCGGCCTTGATCGCAGCCTCCAGCCCCTGGAGGTTGGGTGTCAGCGCGCTGTAGTGAACCCCGCCCGAGCGCGGAACACGCGCCATGACTTCGCTGCTGCCGGCCATCTGCGGAACCCACTTGGGGGAAACGAACGAGGCCGCCTCAATATGGGTGACGCCTGCCGCTACCAGTCGCTCGATCAAACCCAGCTTGGTATCCACGTCGATCGGCTGCTTTTCGTTTTGCAGTCCGTCGCGCGGCCCGACTTCAACGATCTTTACATACTCCGCCATCGCATAACTCCAATCAGTGCTTGCCAAGGTAGGCTTGCCGTACTGCCGGGTCGGCCAGCAGTTCGCGTGCCAAACCTGAGGTGGTGATGTCGCCGTTCTTCAGGACGTAGGCGCGATCCGCAATCTTCAGCGCCTGGTTGGCCATTTGCTCAACCAGCATGATGGTCACACCCTGCGCCTTGAGCGCGCGAATCACTGCAAATATTTCCTTTACGATCAAAGGAGCCAACCCGAGCGAGGGCTCATCAAGCAGGAGCAGCTTGGGTTGGGCCATCAGTGCCCGACTGATAGCCAGCATTTGTTGCTCGCCACCGCTCAAGGTTCCTGCCAGCTGTTGCCGTCGTTCCCGCAGGCGCGGAAAGATATTGAACTGGGCCTGAATGTCCGACTCGATCTGCTCCTGACTGGCCTTGCGCAGGTAGGCGCCGAGCATCAGGTTGTCATCGACGCTCTGGTCCGCAAAAACTTGCCGACCCTCTGGAGCCTGGGAAATCCCCATCGCCACACGCCTGTAGTCGGGTACGGCATGCAGATCGACGCCCTGAAACTCGATCCGACCGCTCACCACCGGCTCCAGACCGGAAATGGCCTTCATCAAGGTACTCTTACCGGCGCCATTGGCGCCAATCAGAGCCACGACCTCACCGGCATGCACTTCCAGACTCACGCCCTTCAAGGCATGAATGCCCCCGTAATTGACAGCAAGGTTACTGATCTTCAGCATAGCGTCCCCTGCGCGGGCGGGACGTCTTCGTCGTCGCCTTCGTCGACTCCAAGGTAGGCAGCGACCACCTTGGGATCGGTCTGGACCATCGCGGGTGAGCCTTCGGCGATCTTGACGCCGTAATCAAGAACCACCACGTGGTCCGCAACCGCCATCACGAGATCCATATGGTGTTCTATCAACAGGACAGTGATGCCCTTTTTTGCGATGCGATGAATCAGTTCGATCAGTTCCTGCGTTTCTTGCGGGTTCAGTCCGGCTGCCGGCTCATCGAGCAGCAGCAGCCGCGGATGCGTCGCCAGCGCCCGCGCCAGTTCAAGTCGGCGCTGCAAGCCGTAGGGCAGGCTGCCAGCTTCCTCATGGGATCGAGCGGCCAGGCCGGCAAACTGCAGCAATCGCACCGCCTCGGCGCGCGCCTGAGTTTCCTCGCGCCGCGCCGCCGGCAAACCGAACAAGTTGATCCAGAAGTTGACATCAAGATGCGGATGCAGACCGACCAGCACGTTGTCGAGCACACTCATGTGCGGGAAAAGCTTGAGGTTCTGGAATGTGCGCCCAATGCCAAGCTGGCAGACCTCGCTCGCCCGGCTGCGTGTGATGTCCTTGCCCAGGAATTCGATGCGCCCCCGATCCGGTATCACAATACCCGACAGAATATTGAGCAGCGTGGTCTTGCCAGCGCCGTTGGGTCCGATCAGGGCGTGCACGTGCCCGGGACGCAGCTCGATACTGATGTCGTTCGTAGGCACGACACCACCATAAGCCTTGTAGAGGCCGGTCGTGCGCAGCATGACGCCTTGTGCGTCGCGGGCACTGGCATATTTGGGAACCCATTCGTCAGCGCTAAGGGGCAGGTCCGGCGGCTGGTTCAGCCTGGGCCATAAGCTGTGCCCCAATTTCTTGAGCGAACCGGACAAGCCCTGCGGCATGGCGTAGAGCGCAAACAGCAGCAGAGCGCCATAGGTGAAGTGTTGAAGTCCGGGCCAGCGCGCAAGGAAGGCATCCATCAGCGTCAGCACAATGGCACCCAGTGCCGGTCCAATGACCGACGGACCGCCAAACAGCACGATCAGCAGCAGAAAGATCGACAGGTTGAAGGTGATGAAGTCGGAGTTGATGTACTGGTTTTGCTGCGCCATGAGGGCGCCAGCGATGCCGCAAGTGACCGCACTGATGACAAAGGCAAGCACCTTCATGCGGTACACATTGACACCCACGCTTTCGGCCGCCACCTCGGCCGCCTGTACTGCCTGCAGGGCGCGGCCGTACTTGCCACCCAGCAGGGTGCGCAGCATCAGGTGAGTCGCCAGCGCAAACGCCAAAACCAGCCAGGCCCATTCCCGAATGCCCAGGGCACGCCCTGCAAATGTCGGCGGAACCACGCCGTAAATACCGGCCTGCCCCCCAAACGGAACCTGCCATTCGGTCACGATTTTTTCAACCACGATGCCAAAGCCAATCGTGACCATTGCCAACGATGGCCCTTTCACACGCAGCGAGGGCAGCGCAATAAGCACACCGAAAAGCGCCGAAACGAACGCCGCTGCAAGCATGGCCAGCCAGGGATTCCATCCGTACTGTGCCGTCAGCAAAGCCACGGTGTAGGCGCCAGCGGCAAACAGTCCGGCGTGGCCAAGCGACTTTTGCCCACTCCAGCCAACCAGAACATTCAAGCCGGCAGCGGCAAGGTAGTACATGCCTGCCGTAAAGATGATCTTCAGATAGAACTCGTTGCTGATCCACCAGGGCATCACCAAGGCCAGACCCAGGGCTACCATGAAGCCGATGGTGCTATGGCGCATGAATCAGACCTTCTCGAACGGCTTCTGGCCGAACAAGCCTTCGGGCTTGACCACGAGCACCAGGATGATCAGAGCAAACACCGTAATCTCACGCATTTCCGCGCGCCACAAACCGACCAGCGCCTCGATCACACCGAGCATGAAGCCCCCGGCAATGCAACCTCTCGGATTGGTCAGGCCGCCAACAATGGCGGCTGAAAATGCCTTGAGTGCGATGGCCAGGCCCATGAACACGGAGGCCGTCGTGATGGGCGCAATCAAGAGGCCAGCCAGCCCGGTCAGGCTCGACGAAAGAACAAATGCCAGCACGACAATGGCGCCGACATTGATGCCCATCAGCGCAGCCGCCTTGGGATTGGCCGCCACCGCTCGCACAGCTTTGCCGATCCTGCTGTGCCTGAGTACAAAGTCCAGTGCCAGCATCACGACGGCGGTGACACCCAGAACCAGGATTTCCTGGGGGCGTATCCCGGCGCCGCCAATGCGCAGGACCGCATCGCCCAAGGGCGAGGGCATGGCCACCGAACCTGCGCCCCAAATGGCCAGCGCGCCGTTTTGCAGGATGATGCCAAAGCCAATCGTGCTCATCACCCAGGCCATGCCCCCGAGACCAAAAAAGGGACGCACGGCGGTGAAATACAGCACAACACCGAGCACGCCCATCACCAGCAAGGCCGCCAGCACGGCCCCGCCGTAACGCAGCAGCGTTACATCGTCCGCGGCCAGGACCCCGGTGTAGCCCTTGCCCGACATCAGGAGCATCGCAGCGACCCCGACAAACGAGCCAGCCACCAGAAATTCACCCTGGCCGAAATTGAGCGTTTTGGTGGTGGTGTGGGTAATGCTGAAGCCAAGCGCAACCAGAGCATAGATGCCTCCAAGCGCCAAACCACTCAGAAGCGCCTGCATCAGATTGTTCATGACGTCCAGTCCGGGGAAGGCTGCGTTCCGGTGCCTAGCGTTTCAGATCCGCCGGTGTGATGGTCTTGGTGATGGCGTCACTGAAGTTGGTTACCTTGCCGTCCTTCCACTTGCCAAGCTGGAAGTCCTCGACGCCGAGACCTTCGTGCTTCACCTTGGAAAACGGCTTGCTGTAGAGTTTGACGATGCCTTGAACGTCAGGCAGGTTGTTCTCCAGCGCCGCCGCGACCTTCTCGCCGTCAATGGAGCCGGCCTTGTTCATGGCCGCAGCCAGCAGCAGCACCGAGTCGTAAGCCTGGGCAGCCGTTACAAAGGTGACCATCTGCGGATAGCGTGTGCGCACGCGCGCTGCCAAAGCGGAAGCCCGCGGGTTGCTGTCTTCGGCCGTGGACGTTGCAAACACCAGATGCTCGGCGAGCTTCTTGCCGGCCGTATTGAGCAGGACGGAGCTCATATTGCCCCAGGTACCGATTGCAACCGGCATGTAATTGATTTTTTCCATGCTGCGAAGCGTGTGTGCGTTGCCGTCCGCCAAACCATAGATCAGCACGGTGTCGGCACCCGCATCACGGATCTTGGCGAGTTGCGCCGTCATGTCGGTGTCCTTGGGGCCGAACTTTTCAACCGCAGCGGGCTGCAAGCCGTGCAGGGCCAGCACTTCGCTGGCGTCCTTCACGCCCTGCGTGCCGAAGCCGGTGGAATCGGCGATGAAGCCGATCTTCTTGTTCTTGCTCGACTTCACTGCGTAGGCCAGAAGCAGCGCCACTTGCTCCCGATCCACCATGGACACACGGAAGATGTAGTTCTGTGCATCAGCGGCGTAGCGCTTTGTGATGTCGGTTGCGGTTGCGACCGGGACGATTACCGGAATCTTCTTTTGCTGGGGAATGTGGAGCCAGGCCAGGGCATTGCCGGAATTGGTAGGCCCGACGACGCCGGCCACCTTTTCGCTGTCAATCAGTTCGGTCATGTTCTGTATCGACTTGGGCGGTGCGCCCGTATCGTCGCGCACGATTCCGACCAGTTTGCGTCCAAGCACACCACCGGACTTGTTGATGTCCTCAATCGCCAGCTCGAAACCATGGCGTGCAGCCATGCCAAGCTCCGCTGCTGCGGTGCCGGACTGATCGGCGTTGAAACCGATTCGGATGTCCTGCGCCTGAACCGCAGTTGTGCCTAAAGAGCACAGGGCCGCAGTCAGAATAAGCCGGCGTTTGTGTGAGTGAATCCAGTTCTTGATCATGCCAATGTCTCCTTGCTCAGGGTTATAGGGGGCTGTTGCGAGGGCAACTTTAACCGCACTGTGCCATTGTTAAAAGGTACAGTTTGATAGGACAGTTGGATTTTTGTACTCGTCTGCATCCGGAAGTGTCGCAGTCTAAGTATGATTTGTCTGCCCACACAAACTTGCCATGACCCGTCCTGCCCCTATTGCCTCATCGCTGGCTGATTCGATTGCACGCCAGATCGAGGAAGGGGCTTACAAGGCCGGCGACAAGCTGCCCTCCTTGAGGACTCTGGCCCAGTTACACGGCTATGCCAAGAACACCGTGGTCGCCGGCTTCGAGCTACTGGTCGCGCGCGGACTGGTGGAACCCAGACGGGGTGCCGGCTATTTCGTCAGAACCGACATGAAGCCCAGCAACCCGGATGAGACCACGGGCTCCTTTGGTCGCGCCATGGACATCGTGTGGATGATGCGCGAGCAATTCAAAACCGTGCCGGATGCCCTTCCCGTGGGCGACGGCTTCCCGCCGGTCGAATGGTTGTCGGATGTAAGACTTGACAAGCATCACCACAAAGTCGTACGCACCGGTTTGGGGGCGCTGTTCCGATATGGCACGCGTTTCGGTTACGCGCCGCTGCGCAATCACCTGGTGCGCAAGTTGGGCGACTTTGGCATCGATGCCGAACCCCGGCAGATTGTGCTGACGCAAGGCGCCAACGCGGCGCTGGATCTGGTGATTCGCTACTTTGTTCCGCCCGGTGGTACGGTACTGGTCGATGATCCCGGCTACTACCTGCTGTTCGGAAAGCTCAAGCTCGCGGGTGCCAACATCGTGGGCGTGCCACGCCTGGCCGATGGACCGGACCTGGCAGCCCTGGAACAACTGCTGGTCACCCTGAAGCCGCAGTTGTTCTTCACCCAATCCGTGGCACACAACCCGACCGGATCAGACACCTCGCCCGCTAAAGCCTATCGCATCCTGCAGCTTGCCCAGCAGCACAATTTCATGATTGTCGAAAACGATCCGCTGGCCGACTTCAAACCGATGGCATCGACCCGCCTGTCGTCGCTTGACCATCTTGAGAGAACGATTTACATCGGCAGCTTTTCCAAATCGTTTTCTGCCGCACTGCGGGTGGGTTTCATTGCCTGCAGCGTGGACCTGGCAAGCGACCTTGCCGACCTGAAGGCGCTGATTCATGCCAACAGTTCAGAATACTGCGAGCGCATGCTTGACGTCATTTTGAGCGAGGGCAACTACCCCAAGCACCTGGCCCGACTCAGAGATCGACTCGGACTGGCCACACAAAAGGCTCAAGTCGTTCTCGAAGGTCTGGGGGCCAACATCTTCACGCGTACGCCACACTCGCTTTACCTTTGGGCGACTTTGCCCGGTGTGACAGACTCGTTGAAGCTGGCCCGCGACATGATGTCGCAGCGAGTTCTGATGGCCCCAGGACGACTGTTTTGCGTTGATTCATCGAGTGTTTCTGCCTGGTCGCGGTTCAATGTCAGCGCCGTGATCGATCCGCGCTTCGAAGAGATTTTTTCCACGCTGAGCAACAAGTGAGGTCCTGAAGCTGGCCGGCAGCGACTCAACCGACGTTGCTGAGCAGCTGCCCCTCACGCGCCGCCGCCCCAGCACGAACCAGGTCGGCAATCAGTTCATCAACCCACTGGGCAAAATCGATCCCAGAAAAATGCTGCTGGTAAATCGCCAGAAAGTAAGGCGTGGTCTGCGCCCAGGCCATGAAGTCGGCGACCGCTATGCTTTGCAGTTCCAGCAGCTTGAATTTCAGCAAGACCTTGATCGCATGCCTGATGTGCTTGTCGGGCTTGGCCACAAAGCCGCGCAGGCGTTCGCGGGCAAAGGCAATCGCAGCCGGAGCATCCGAAAAGATTGGCCCGTGCCCCGGAATCACCACTGCGGGTTTGAGCGTTTCGATCAGGTCAATGGTGGCGCCCACCTCATCAAACGCACCGAGTCCTTCGAGCTCTGGAAAAACGACACCAAAACCACGCTCCCACAGCGCATCGGCCGAGACCAGCAGGCGTGAAGCCGGCTCGAACAGGATCACCGAGTGCGGGTCGTGGCCGGGTGCCGCGTGCACCTGCCAGTCGGTATCGCCCAGCCTGATTTCGGTGCCCGGCTGCAACACCTCATTGAATACAAACTGCGGGCAGTTCTGGCCGGTGGGGGCGTAGGTGAGCGCATACGTGTCCCAGGCGCGCACGTGGTCGGCCAGCCCCGGCGGGATCAGCGTCTTCAGATCCGGGTAGCGCGCCTGCAGCGCAGCATTGCCGCCGCAGTGGTCGCTGTGCAGATGGGTGTTGACCAGCAGGTCGAGCTCCCGCCCTGCCAGCGCCGATTCAACCAAGGCCAGGGTTTGCGGCGCGTGCGTGACGTAGCCGCTGTCGATCAGCGCCGTGCTGCCTTGCCCGCGAATCAGGATGTTGTTGGAGGAGAGCCAGCCACGCTGGAAAACGCTGATGTCTTTGGGGAGCAAGGGGTGCATGGGTTCCATCGACTCGGTCAGACCTGCGGCAGAAGGAAGCGCCGCTCCCAGGCGCTGATTTCGCGCAGATAGCTCTCGTACTCAAGCGCCTTCACCGCGCAAAAACCGGTGACGAAGGCGTCGCCCAGCAGGCGCCGGCCGGGCACACTGCGCTGCATCGTTTCCAGCGCCGGCAGGAAACTGCGTGAGAGTGCGTGGCCACCGTCGTAAGCGCTGTCGCTCAGCAAGATGGGCTCGGTCGACGTCAAGGCTTCGTCCATGCCGGCCAGACCGGCGGCCAGTGAGGCGGCGATGGCCAGGTAGGGGTTGGCGTCGGCACCGGCAATGCGGTTTTCCACGCGCCGTGCCACCGGTGGGCTCACCGGAATACGCAAACCGGTGGTGCGGTTGTCGTAGCCCCAGAGCAGGTTGACCGGCGCCTGACTGTCCCTGACAAAGCGTCGATACGAGTTGACGTGCGGCGCAAAAATCAGCATCAGGTCCGGCGCATAGGTTTGCAAGCCGGCGATGAATTGGCGGAAGCGCTCGCTCTCGCTGCCGTCCTCCCTGCTGAAAATGTTGCTCCCCTTAGCGTCCAGCACGCTCTGGTGCAGGTGCATGGAACTTCCGGCTGCCCCGGCGACGGGCTTGGCCATAAAGACGGCATTGAGTCCGTGCCTGATGGCAATCTCCTTGGCCGCGTACTTGAACAGAAAGGCCTGATCCGCTGCGGCCAGCGCGTCGCCGTGCAGCAGGTTGATTTCAAACTGGGTCGGGCCGACCTCATGGATCCAGCTGTCGGCGCGCACACCCAGGGTATCGAGGGCGGCACGGAACTCGTCCCAGAACGGCGCCAACTCGTTGAGCAGGTTCAGGCTGAACGCCGATTGGCCGACCTCGGCTCGGCCATTTCGTGCGGCCGGCGCCGTCAAAGGCTGCGCCGCGTCGGTGCACGGAGCCGTCAGGTAGAACTCGATTTCGGGCGCCACCACCGGCTGCAAGCCCCGTGCCGCGTAGCGCGCCAAGACGGTCTTGAGCAGCGAGCGCGCAGCAAAGGCGCAGGGCTCGCCGTTGAGCTCGATGCAGTCATGGATCGCGACGGCCCGTGCCGTGCTGGACCAGGGTGAAAGCTTCAGGGTTGCGTAATCCGGCAGCAAGCGCACATCCGGGTCCGAGTCCGGAAAGATCGGGTCGTAGGAGTAGTCCCCGGTAACCGCCTGCATCGGGATCGCCTGCGCAATGCGCAGCTCGGCGCCTGCGGCAAAGCTGCCGGCGGGCATCAGCTTGCCGCGCGGGTAGCCCGAGATATCGGCAAAGATGCACTCGACATCGCGGATGCCGTGCTGCTGGAAGAAGGCCTGTAGCTCGCCGGTGTTCAGTGGCTGCGCCATGGCAGCTCAGTACTGGTAAACGCCGCGCCCGCTCTTGCGCCCCAGACGGCCGGCGGCGACCATTTCCTTGAGCAACGGGCAGGGCCGGTACTTGCTGTCGCCAAACTCGCTCAGGTAAACCTCCATCACGGCCAGGCAAACATCCAGGCCCACCATGTCGGCCAGCGCCAGCGGACCTATGGGCTGGTTGCAGCCAAGCTTCATGCCGGCA
>CAIQVX010000044.1 GCA_903875275.1 uncultured beta proteobacterium
GCGGATGTCGAAAATATCTTTGTCCACCTGGCCAGTCACAGCCGATTGCCCAAGTTGAACCGGGTACTGCTGGCACCTTTTTACCTGCACTCCAAGCTGGTCGAGAAGATCAACGATCTGGCGCAGTTGGCAGCGAGCGCAGGCGAGGCCAGAATCGTCGCCAAGATGAACGCCTTGACCGACGAGAAGATCATCCACGCCTTGATCCGGGCCGGACAGATGGGCGTCAAGATTGACCTGATTGTGCGCGGTGCCTGCATGCTGCCGGCACAACTGCCGGGACTGACGGACAACATTCATGTGCGTTCCGTCATCGGCCGCTTCCTGGAGCATTCACGCGTTTTCTATTTTCGCCGCAATGGCGTGGAAGAACTCTATCTTTCCAGCGCAGACTGGATGAACCGCAACATGATGCGCCGGGTTGAACTGGCCTGGCCGGTGACCGACCCTGTTCAGCGTCAACGCATCATCGACGAAGACCTGGTGGCCTATCTGCATGACGGTGTTGATGCCTGGGACCTGCTGGCCGATGGCAGTTACGCACGGATCAGGCCGGTTGCACGGCGTGCCGCGCACGGCGCACAAGCTGCTCTGATGGAGCGTTACAACGGACCCGACGACGCGGGGCGAGACTGACATGGATCTGGTCTTGTGGCGCCACGCAGAAGCACAGGATTGGGTTGAAGGATGTGACGACATGGCGCGCACGCTGACCTCGCGCGGCGAAAAGCAGGCCTCGCGGATGGCCAAGTGGCTGGACCGGCAAATACCCGACACGACACGCATTCTGGTGAGCCCGGCGCGGCGCAGCGAGCAGACGGCACAGGCGCTGGGGCGCAAATACAAGATCAAGGCGGAGTTGGCGCCTGGTTGCAGCGTGGCGCAACTCCTTGAACTGGTGCAATGGCCCAACGCCAAAGGGACGGTGTTGGTGATCGGTCATCAACCGACGCTGGGGCAGACTATCTCGCAGCTGATCGGCTTGAGTGTCAATGAATGCGCAGTGAAAAAGGGCGCCGTCTGGTGGCTGCGCAACCGTGAGCGCGCAGAGCACGCGCAGACGGTGGTGGTGACGGTGCAGTCACCAGAGGTGCTTTAGGCGTATGTCACAGTTCCCGTAGCAGATACGGTGACCGTCCTGCCAATCGCGGCCGTGTAGATTGCCGACTTGACTGTGCTCACGAACACATATTCCCCCTTGACTGCGTCACTGGTGATCGTCATCAGCAGGTAGCCTCGACGAATCGTGTCGACGTAGTTCAAGTCATCAACCAGCCCCAAACCGGCGCCCACGGCAGCTGAACCCAACTGCGTCACCAGGGCACTGCCGTCGAGTGAACTGGCCATGCCACCCAAACCCACACTTTCAAAGCCAGGTGCCGTGACCGATGAAGCGGCAAATTCAACGCCGACCTTTTCGCCGGCCAGTGTCGTCAGGTTGGCAAACCAGGCGTTGTGCGAGTCGCCTGAAAGTGTTACCAGTTTCTTCTTCTGCGCCTTGATGGTTTGCAGCACGGCTTCCCGGTTACTCGGGTAGCCGTCCCACGAATCCAGGTTGTACGGAATCTTGGGCGCACTCAACAGTGCGGTTTGGGTCGGGGTCAGTGCTGCTGCGCCAGCGGCAGCGCGAGTGGCTTTGGCGGTCAGGTAGTTGCTGATTGCACTGGCAACGCCAGTTGGATTGGTCCCTGCCGTGGCATACGCTTGCAGAACCGAAGCGGGAAACCACATGCGGGCCATGATGTCCTGATTGCCCAGGAACTGCCAGCTCGCGTTGGATGAAGAAATACTGCTGGTGAGCCAACTCTGTTGCGTGGCGCTGATCATCC
>CAIQVX010000045.1 GCA_903875275.1 uncultured beta proteobacterium
CTGCGCCGTTGGGGTGGTAACGCACGGTGCTGGCGTAAGCGCCGGCCTGGCTGGCCTGGCCCAGGGCGTTGGGCGCGTAGTTCAATGTGAAGCTGCTGCCGTCGAGCGGGTATTTGAGCAGGCTCAGGGCACCGCTCGCGTTGTAAACCCGGCTGGTGTTGTAGGTCTGGCCCTTGTAGCTCAGGTTTTCGGTGGCGAGCAGGCGCAGCTTGTTGTAGCTGTAGCTCCAGTTGGCGGCGTTGGAGTTGATGCTGGCCAGCAGTCCGTCGTTGGTGTAGCTGCGGGTGATTGAGGGGCTGGCGTCACCAAAGCTGGTACTAAGCAGGCGATTGCGCGCGTCGTAGCTGTAGCTGGTTTTGGCGCTGGCGCTCACGTTGGCCGTGTTGCAGCTGCCGGTGCTGGTAAAGGTTTGTCCGCTGGCGCGCCAGCTGACGTTGTTGGCTGCATCCAGTGCCTGGATGGTGGCGCCAGACTCGGGTTCTATGGTCTTGCACAGCAGCTGGTTGGCGTCGTACACGTAGCTGCGCGTGACGCTGGCGCCAGCGCCACCGCGCGTGATGGACAAAGGTTTGCCAAAGACGTCGCGGCTGATGGAGACGCTCACGCCTTCAGGCGCAGCAATGCTGCTGATGCTGGCCTGCTCGGGCTGGTCCCAGGCTGTGTAGCTGGTGGTGGTGGTGTAGCCGCGCGGGTTGGTCTGGCGCGTCTGGAACCCCGGATCAAAGTAGTTCACCGTGCTCAGGACGCCAAGCTCGCTGCCGGCCTGTATGCTGGCTGGGCGTCCAAGCGCGTCATATTGGGTGCTGACTCCGCCCGGTGTGTCGGTCACGGCAACGATGGAGCGTGCCGGGTATGACTCAAAGGTGCTGCGGCCATCGGCGTCAAATTTGCGCAATACCATGCTGCGGGTGTTTGCTTCGTCTGCGGCGTCAAAGCTGCGTGTGAGCGCAGGGCGCCACAGGGCATCGAAGTAGGTGATGGTGCGGGCGTTGCCGGTGGAGATGGAATATCGCCAGTGTCCCGCTGCCAGTCCGTATTCAGCGGCGTTCACTTTCTCAAACAGCGCGGTGGTGGCGTTCCAGGACGGGCTGTCTGCCGGTGGCGTGATCTGGTTCAGGCGGCCCATGGCGTCGTAACCATAGCTGGTGGTAAAGCCGTTGGCATCTGTGGCCGCGCTGAGCTGGCCCAGGTTGTTGACGACGCCGCTCTCGGTCTTGCCATCGGCATAGGAGACGTTTTGCGCCTGGCCACGGTTGTAGTTGCTCAGCGTGGTGGTCTGGTTCAGGCCGTCTTTGCGCGTGTTGAGGGTGCCGTCGCTCCAGTAGCTGTAGGTTTGCTCCAGTTTGCCGTAGCGCGAGGTGCTGAGCAGATTGGCGTTGACTGCGTCGTAGCTGTTGTTGACCATCTGCGCGCCGGTGCCGGTCTCGGTGACGACTTTGATTTGACCCAGCACCCATTTGCTGAGGTTGTCCTCATAAGTGGTGGTCTCGTTGCGGCTGGCGCCCGGGCCGGTGCGGCTGACTGCCGTGGCTCGGGCATAGATGTCGAAAGTCGTTCCAGTCCAGCTAAAGCTGCTGCCCTGTTGGGTGATGGTGCGCTGGTCCATCGGCATGAGCTGCGCCAGCGACTCGCCGTCGCTGTAGGCCTCGCCACCGAGCCCTTGCAGTGCGGCGTAGGGCCCGGCGCCCGGCGCGCGGTAGTGGTAGCTGGTGCTTCGCAAGGCTGCGCTGCCGTTCCAGCCTTCGTCGAGCTGCTCCATGCGCCCTTCGGACAGCCGGTACTGGTTGCCGTAGACATAGCGGTTGACTTGCCCGGACGGGTTCGTTACGGTGACGCTCTTGTTGGTGGCACAGGTGGTGCAGGTGGAGTAGCTGGCGTTGGCCGGTCCGTAGACGTAGTTCCAGGCCAGTGCGGTCAGCCCGGGGCCCGACAGGGTCTTGTTGGTGAGCGAGTAGGTGTAGAAGTACAGCGGCCTCAGGTCGCGGGAGTTGTCGGGAGAGCAGGATTTTTCAACACGGGATCTGCCGTGTTTGCTCAGGGTGAGTGTGAAACTGCCGCTTGCTCCTGAGGGGTGCACCATGGAGGCGCTCAGGGTGCCAACGGTTCCAAAGGCATAGCCGCATCCCGATGAGCCGGAGAAGGCGGGCTCGCGCATCAGATTGGCGGCGTGGGTCAATTGCCATTGCGATGCATCGGGCAGGCTTACGGTGTCCAGGGCCGCGCTGCTAGGTGTGTCCAGGTGGTAGCCGTAGGTCCAGGTGCGGGTTCCGTCCGAGACCGAGGTGACGGCCCTGGGGTCCCCCGCCAGGCCATAGCTGAAGGTGATGGTGCGGCCATCGCTGGAGGTGATGGAGTTGACGTTGGCCTGGTTGGTGGCGTCGTAGTTGTAGCGCACCCAGTTGCCAAAGCGGTCGGTGATGAGGGTTGGCAGCAGCCGCACTTCTTTGCGTGACAGAAAGTAGTTGATGGCCACCATGGGTGTGATGGAGCCGACTCCTGCCACGCCCTGGGCGAGAAGGGCGCCTCCGGAGCCAACCGGTTTGGTGATGGTGGTTGTGGCATAGCTCACCATCTGGTCAAAACGGTATTGGGTGCCATCGGGTGAGATCGCCAGGAATCCTTCGCCCAGGGTTTTGGTTGGCGAGGGATCGTTGGCCAGGCCGCTCAGGCAGCTCATGGCCCAGAATTTGGGTGTGACCACGGGGTAACTGCTTGCAGGGCTGGGTACCACGGTGTTGGCCGGATCGCGTGCCAGCATTTGCTGTTCACCCAGTTCGGGGATGTACAGGTAGTTGCCCTGCCAGTATTCGGCGCTGGAAAAAATGCCGCCCTGGTTACCGAGCGCGTCAGGTGGTGCACTGAAGGCGGAGCAGCGCGCGTTGGTGGAGTTGTCCGCCTTCCAGCCCAGGCTGTTGGAGAAGACGCCGTGCATGTAGGGTATGTCCAGTTCCCAGGAGCCAAAGGCGCGACCGTTGGCAAACTGCACGCCTGTGCTCAGGCGTCGGGCAACGCGCACGGGCAAGGCGCTGTTGCCTCTCAAACTGACGTCGGTTTGCACAAACTGCAATGCCCCGGTGTACAGGTTGACTTGGTCGCCGAACAGGCCCGGGCCCATTTGAGCGACAGCGTTGGGTGCCTTGATGGTTTGCGACAGTTCGCCTATGGTCATTTGTGCAAAAGACCCTGTTGGCAGCCAAAGCAGCAGGCCCAGTATCCAGGGCGCAGGCCCTCTGAATTGACGCTTGAGCGTGCAGCGGGCAAGCGCTGTGCTTGTGGTTTTGATCAAGATACATACCCAGGAATCTTGGTGCCCCAATGTATCATTGACACTCACCGTTCTCTCTTGGGAAGTGCTGGCTGGATGAAGTTTTTGAAATCGGGAGTCGCTGCGCTGATGCTCTGCACTTTGTGCGCGTGTGGCAAGAACGAGCCGCCAGCAGCGCCGACCCTGGCGCTGCCAGCACCCGTTGAAGCGTCTGTCATCACCCCGCCCTCACCGCCTCCGCCAGCCTCTGCCGCTGCCGCCGCACAGGCACTCGATGTCGCTGCGCAGGCCGCAGCAGCAGCACGAAAGGCTGCACTGGAGTTGCGGCAGTAGGGGTGGCTGGGGTAGCTGCGGCTTGGCTGCGTGGCGGCCTCACAGACCGAGCTGGCGCGAGGCCAGTTCCTTCATGATCTCTTCGGTGCCGCCGCCTATCATCATCACCTTGACTTCGCGGTAGATGCGCTCGCAGGCGGTGCCGCGCATGAAGCCCATGCCGCCCAGAATCTGCACGCCCTGGTCGGCGCAGAACTGCATGGCCTGGGTTGCGTGGTTCTTCAGCAGGCAGACTTCGGCCACCCACGCTGCACCCTTGTCTGCCTTGTCTCCCGAGTCGGCTCTGGCAGATACGGCATTTAGCCAGGCTCGCGTGGATTCGATACGCATCTTCATGTCCATCAGCTTGTGGCGTATCACCTGATGATCGACCAGCGCCGTGCCAAAGGTCTTGCGCTGGCGTGCCCAGGCCAGGGCCTCGTCGTAGCAGCACTCGCAAAAACCCAGCGACATGGCCGCCATCGACAGACGCTCACCGTTGAAGTTGGTGAGGATCATCTTGAAGCCGGTGCCCTCTTCACCCACCAGATTGCTGGCCGGTACCCGCACGCCGTCAAAGCGCAGTTGCGCCGTGTCGGAACACAGCCAGCCCATTTTCTTGAGCGCGGTGCGCGACAGGCCCGGCGCGTCGCCCGGCACCATCAGCATCGAGATGCCGCCAGGCCCTTTGTCTTTGGGATTTGTGCGCACCGCCACCGTCAGCCAGTCGGCACGCATGCCGGAGGTGATGAAGACTTTTTCGCCGTCCACCACGTACTCGTTACCTTCCAGCCGGGCCGTGGTACGCAACGACATCACATCGGTGCCGCCACCGGGTTCGGTGATGGCCAGGGCCGCAATCTTCTCGCCGCGCAGCACTGACGGCACCACCTGCTGCTGCAGCTCTGCGCTGCCGTGTCGCAAGAGTGGTGGCAAGCCGATGTTGTGGCTGAACAGGCTGGCCATCAAGCCGCCGCTGCCGCCATAACGGGCCAGCGCCACGGTCATGGCATTGCGCAGTTGCCACGGGCTGGGCGTGCCGCCCAGGTGCTCCGGATAACCCATGGCGAGCCAGCCGAGTTCGGCGGCACGGTGGTAGAGACTGCGCGGAAATTCTCCGGCTTCTTCCCATTGATTCAGGTGCGCCGAGACTTCGGTCTGGATGAAGCGCCGCACGGCGTCTTCCAGCAGTTGCGCAATCTCGTCCCTGTTTTCGATGGCTTGCATGACTAGTCCTTGGTGGGTGCTGCGTCGGTCTGAAACAGCTTGGGTGTCTGCGCCCGGTGGAAGCCTTCAAACGGCTTGATGGAGGCGCGTTGCTGCACTTTGGCGTCTGCCACCCGGATGGGCCAGCCGCTGCGATGCTGCGGTCGGGCGCCATCCATGCGCAGCGTGCTGCCGCTGATAAAGGCCGCCGCCGGGCTGAGCAAAAAGACAACCGCCGCCGAGGTTTCGGACTCGGTGCCGCAACGCCCCAGGGGGATGGTCTTGGTCATTTCGCGCAGGATGGGTGCCAGCTCTTTGGGGTACTTGTCCATGCCGCTGGAAGCAATGTAGCCGGGCGCCACCGCATTCACACGCACGCCACGCCCGGCCCACTCCACGGCGGCGGTTTCGGTGAAGCTCACCATGCCGGAGCGCGCCGCGCCACTGTGCCCCATGCCCGGCATGGAGCCCCACATATCGGCCACGATGTTGACAATGGCGCCGCCATTACGGGTCATGCTCTGCACAAAACACTCGCGCGCCATCAGGAAGCCGCCGGTCAGGTTGGTGCTGATCACCGCCTCCCAGCCTTTGGCGCTGATGGCTTCCAGCGGTGTCAGGTACTGACCGCCCGCGTTGTTGACCAGCCCATCGACCCGCCCGTGTCTGGCCACCACGGCGGCCACCGTCTGCTTGACCTGCTCTTCCTGACGGATGTCGCAGACATGAAAGCTGGCGGCGCCGCCATCCTCTTCAATCTCGTTCACCACCGTCTGCAGTGTCTGGGCTGTGCGCCCGATCAGAACCGCATGCGCGCCCAGCGCCGCCAGTTCGTGGGCAACGCAGCGCCCGATACCCGTGCCGCCGCCGGTGATCAGCACCACCTTGCCGGCAAACAGGCCGCTTGCAAATACAGAACCGTAAGGCATCAGGACCCTTTCAAAAACAAAGCCATGGCTGCATCGGTCAAGTCCTCGACCGAGGCGCCCTTTTTTCTGTCAAACCACTGCACTGACCAGTTCAGCGCCCCAAGAATCAGGAGGCGCGAAAGCTTGACCGGCGCGCGCAAGTGGCCGCTGGCGTGCAGCGCCTCCAGCACCGGGGACCAGGCGGCCTCGTACTCGACCTGCAAGCCCGCCAGCAACTTGCGCTGCTGGGTATTGAGGGAGCGGTGCTCGTAAAGCATCACCGGCACAAAATCGTTGCCCGGCCCAAGCAGTGTGTCAAAGTGGGCGCGGATCAGGCACCGGATCTGATCCGGCGGCGTGCTGGCTGCCCCGGCCTCCTGCAGGGCGCGCGCCTGGCGCGCAATGGCCCGGTGCATACCCTCTTCCATGACCGCGCAAAGCAGGGCATCCTTGCTCTTGAAATGGTAGAAGGGCGAGCCACTGTGCATGCCCACAGCAGCGGCGATGTCACGCGTGCTGGTGGCGTCAAAGCCCTTCACCCGAAACAGGCGTGCGGCAGCAGAGAGCAGCGCCTGACGGCGATTGCCGTCGTCGCGCTCCTCTTCGGTCTTGCGGGGTCGGCCACGCGCTCGCTTGAGCGGGTTGGCAAGTGACACGGCAGTGGCAATCATGGCCCCGCAGCATACCCAGATTTGCTATTTTTGGCAAGCGAGCGCTTTGTATAAATACCGATTGTCTGTTCTGAGGATGGCTCGCTCAAGCGTTGCCGCGGGTGAATCAAGACTCAGTGGCCAGATTCGATCTGTGCCAGGGCTGTGCGGATCTCGTTGGCGTCGCCAGGACGAACCAGGCGAGCGACTTCCCGGCCGTTGCTCAGGAACACCAGGGTTGGCCAGAGCTTGACCCTGAATGAGCGCCCCAGAGGCTTGCCACTGCCGTCCGCAATCTTGATGTGACGCAGCGGCGGCTGTTCGGCAAAGGCCGAGGCCAGTAGCGCTTGAGCCGCACGACAATGCCCGCAGGTCGGACTGCCAAACTCCAGCACGACAGTTCCTTTGAGCGCATCAATTTCCGCCCGCCGGGGTTCGGTCGCTGCATAGATTTCGTTCATCGTCATGATGGCGATCAGTCAACGAAGAAGTCCGGCAGAAAGTGCTTGGTGCCGGGCGTCACTGCGTATTTGTCAAGGTCGCTGATGCCGTGCTCGGCCAGCACCTCATCGTCGATGTAGAAGTTGCCGCTGACCGAGTTGTCACGGGTCAGAATCAGGTAGGCGGCATCGGACAGGATTTCCGGCTTGCGACACAG
>CAIQVX010000046.1 GCA_903875275.1 uncultured beta proteobacterium
CAAGGCGTTTCTGGGCACCAGCGAGAACGCCGTGAAGACGCAAATCTGGATTGCGGTGTGCACCTATGTGCTGATCGCCATTACAAAGAAACGCCTGCATCTTGAGCATCACAGTCTTTACGAAATCCTACAAATCCTGAGTCTGACCATGTTTGAACAAACCCCAATAAATCAACTGCTTACACCACCCTCAGCCAATTCAGATGCGAGTTTCGGGCCTCAACAGCTCGTTCTCCTCTGAAAAACGTTGGGACACTACTGTAGTCTGATAATGACTGCATCCTAATTCAATCGGAGTATCAACATGCTGAAAGGCAAAAACGCCCTGGTCACCGGGTCTACCAGCGGCATTGGCCTGGGAATTGCCAAGGCCTTGGCCGCCAAGGGCGCCAACATCATCCTCAACGGCTTTGGTGACGTCGACGGTCCGCGCGCCGAAGTGGCAGCTCTGGGCGTTCAGGTCGATTACCACGGAGCGGACATGAGCAAGCCGGCAGAAATTGAAGCCATGATGAAGTTTGCCGCGGAGCGTTTTGGCCGCATCGACATCCTGGTCAACAACGCCGGCATCCAGCACGTGGCGCGCATTGAGAACTTTCCGGTGGAACGCTGGGACGCCATCATCGCCATCAACCTGAGCAGCGCTTTTCACGCCACGCGCCTGGCGCTGCCCGCCATGAAAGCGGCCAACTGGGGTCGCATCATCAATGTCGCCTCGGTGCATGGCCTGGTGGCCTCGGCTGAAAAATCGGCCTACGTCACGGCCAAGCACGGTGTGGTCGGGCTGACCAAAGTCACGGCGCTGGAAAACGCGACCACCGGCGTCACCTGCAACGCAATCTGCCCGGGCTGGGTACTCACGCCGCTGGTACAGAAGCAGGTTGACGCCAAAGCAGCGGCGCTGGGTCTGTCAAATGCCGATGCCATCAAGGTGCTGCTCGGCGAAAAAGAACCCTCGCAGCAGTTCACCACACCAGAAGAACTGGGCGAACTGGCCGTCTTCTTCTGCTCCGCAGCGGCCAACAACGTGCGCGGCGTGGCCTGGAACATGGATGGTGGCTGGATCGCGCAATAAACCTGCGCCCGCATTCATCCTAACATTCATCTCAGCCATGCCGAGGTGGCGCCGAGGTGTCTCGCCTGACAATCTGGACTGGCATGACATCGCGTGTCGGTGGTGTGAGCGCGCCATTGCGAATTCGATCGAGCATTCGGCGACATGCAACACGCGCCAAGTCCTTGGCAGAAGAATTGATAGTGGTCAGACTAATCAGCCGCGAGCCCGACAGAGGAATGTTGTCAAACCCCACCACAGACAGTTGTCCTGGAACATCAATGTTCTTTGTTCGGGCGGCATCCAGCACACCCAGGGCAATCGAATCACCACCTGCCATGATCGCAGTGACTGGATCGTGTAGTTCAAGCATCTGGGTTGAACACGAGTAACCCGACTCGTAACTAAACGTATTCCAGACAACCGGTGTATTTTCGGCTGGCACTCCTTTTTCACGAAGGAATCCAAGGGCTCCTCTAGCGCGATCTCTACTCGTTGATGAGTTCTCAGGACCCATCACCAAGCCAATGCGGCGGTGGCCGAGTTCATGGGATCAATCAGCACCATTACGTGGTATTGAAGTTCCAACATATCGTGATGAATATTTTCCAACACCATCGTCATAAATCGGTTGTACAACTGATCGACACTCAACAAGACCCCGACAGTCCGCGTTGGAAGGCTTCTCTTCTTCTTGCCCGGGCGCTTAGACGCGTAGCCCATTGACACGGCAGCACGTTGCACTGAATTTCGAGTCTCTTCGCTAATTGTCTGATGACCCGCCAGCGCTCGCGAAATTGTTGATGTGGAAAGCTTGAGCGCGTCGGCAATGTCCTGAAGCAGAACATTCTTCCTCGAATTTGAACTGGACATAAGGTGGAACAACACAGAAGTCAAAAACCAGCTACTGAGTACACTTATCCACAGTTGCCGATTCAAAAGGCAGCTATCCGCCCTGGGTCAATATTCAATCGGCGCCGACACTTATAGGGATTCATCATGACAACATTCAGTTTTGAGACGGCGCCCAAAATCATTTGCGAGCAAGGCGGTGTCAACCGTTTGGGCGAGATTGCCAAAAGCCTGGGCATGACGCGCTTGTTTGTGGTCACCGACGCCGGCCTGATCAAAGCCAGATTACTCGACGGTGCGCTGGCCTCACTCTCCGCTGCCGGGTTGACGGTCACGGTGTTTTCCGAGGTGCTGGCCGACCCCCCCGAAGTCAGCGTGCAGGCGGCAGTGGATGCGGCGCGGTCCGGTGGCGCTGACGGTGTGGTGGGTTTTGGGGGTGGGAGTTCGCTCGACACCGCCAAGCTGGTCGCCCTGCTGGCATGTACACCGCAGGCTTTGCCCGCTATCTACGGCATTGGCTTGGCACGTGGACCGCGACTGCCTTTGATCCAGGTACCAACCACGGCCGGTACCGGCTCCGAAGTCACGCCGATTTCGATTCTGACGACCCCAAGCCATGAGAAAAAGGGCGTTGTCTCGCCCTTGCTGTATCCAGACGTGGCCTTGCTCGACAGCCGCTTGACACTCGGCCTTCCACCGACGGTGACCGCCATGACCGGGGTCGACGCCATGGTGCACGCAGTCGAGGCTTTCACCACGCGCTTGAAGAAGAATCCGCTCAGCGACGCACTGGCGATCAAGGCGCTGCAACTGCTTTACCCCAACCTGTTGGCGGCCGTTAATGACGGCAAGGACGCGGCGGTGCGCGAGAACATGCTGCTGGGTTCGCTGTTTGCGGGAATGGCCTTCGCCAACGCACCCGTTGGTGCGGTACACGCACTGGCTTATCCACTCGGTGGCCATTACGGTCTGCCACACGGACTAAGCAACTCCCTTGTTTTTGTTGCGGTACTGAAATTCAATCTTCCCCAGGCGCAAGCCCTTTATGCCGAACTTGGTCGCGCCATCCTGCCGGAACTGGGGTCAACCAGGGACAGCGATGCGGCTGCCGCCTTTGTCACTGGCATCAGCGAACATGTTTCGGTGATGCCCTACGCACAAACGCTAGCCGCAGCTGGCGTCAAGGAAAGCGACTTGCCGATGCTGGCGCGCGACGTCATGAACATCCAACGTTTGCTTGTGAATAACCCACGCGATGTCACTTACGAAGATGCTCTGGCGATGTACCAGGCTGCCTACTGAATAACTTAACTGGAGTACTCCTATGATCCAACTCAAAGACCCCTCCTTGCTGCGCCAGCAGGCCTATGTCAACGGAAACTGGTGCGATGCCGACAGCGGAGAATCCTGCGCCGTCACCAATCCGGCCACCGGGGACGTGATCGGTACCGTACCCAAAATGGGTGCTGCGGAAACGCGCCGCGCGATTGCTGCTGCTGATGCGGCCTGGCCCGCCTGGCGTGCCAAGACCGGTAAAGAACGCAGCGCGGTGATCCGCAAGTGGAATGACCTGATGATGGCCAACGCTGACGATCTGGCCATGATCATGACCATCGAGCAGGGCAAGCCTCTGGCAGAGGCCAAGGGTGAAATTGGGTATGCGGCGTCCTTCATTGAATGGTTTGCCGAGGAGGCCAAGCGTGTCAGCGGAGACACGCTGGCATCACCCTGGAGTGATCGACGCATCGTGGTCATCAAGCAGCCGATTGGCGTTTGCGCCGCGATCACGCCGTGGAATTTCCCGTCTTCGATGATTACCCGCAAGGCTGGTCCGGCGCTCGCAGCAGGTTGTCCGATGGTATTGAAGCCAGCGCTTGCAACCCCCTATTCAGCGCTCGCTTTGGCAGTATTGGCGGAGCGCGCTGGCGTACCGCCCGGCATCTTCAGCGTGCTGACCGGGTCGGCCACTGCCATTGGCGGTGAGATGACGTCCAACCCCACGGTACGCAAATTGTCGTTCACCGGTTCCACCGAGATCGGCAGCATGCTGGCGCAGCAATGCGCAAAGACAATCAAGAAACTCTCGTTGGAACTCGGGGGCAATGCGCCTTTCATCGTATTTGACGATGCCGATCTGGATGCCGCCGTCGAGGGTGCGATCATGTCCAAGTACCGTAACGCTGGGCAGACTTGCGTCTGCGCCAACCGGCTTTATGTGCAGGATGGCGTCTACGAAGCGTTTTCGAAGAAACTGGTAACCGCAGTCGAGAAACTCAAAGTCGGCAATGGTGTGGAAGCGGGTGTGACGCAGGGCCCGCTGATTGACGGCGCGGCAATCAAAAAGGTGGAAGAACACATCGCCGATGCGCTCGCCAAAGGGGGCCGCTTGTTGACAGGTGGCAAGCGCCATGCCTTGGGACACAGCTTTTTTGAGCCGACTGTGATTGCTGACACCACAGCCGACATGATGGTCGCCCGGGAGGAAACCTTTGGCCCTCTCGCACCACTGTTCCGATTCAAGACTGACGCTGATGTCATCGCTATGGCGAACGACACTGAATTCGGTTTGGCGAGCTATTTCTACTCGCGTGACGTCGGTCGTATTTGGCGCGTCGCCGAAGCTCTGGAGAGTGGCATGGTCGGCATCAATACCGGCATCATTTCCAATGAAGTCGCGCCCTTTGGTGGTGTCAAACAATCAGGCCTGGGACGCGAGGGATCGAAGTACGGCATGGATGAGTACCTGGTTATCAAATACCTGTGCATGGGTGGGCTGGACAAGTAAGCAAGTTCCGGTGACCGCGCAGCACTACTTCAGCTGCACCGCCCCCGCCACTGTCACCACGACCGAGGTCTTGCCGGCCTCAACCGGCACGGCTGCGTCCGAGACGCTGGCGCGAGCCTCCATGGCCAGCATACGGGGCCGGGGCGTAAAGCCCTGGTCATTGGCATTCACGCTGACTTCCCGCAGCGTGTAGCCAGTAAAGCCAAAACTCCTGCTGATGTCCAGCGCCTTGGCCTTGAAGCGTTCGATCGCCATGCTTTGCGCTTCGCCTTCCACTTTGGCGCGTTGATCGCGACTCAGACCGAAGGCAACGCCGCTCACGGTGAGCGTCTGTATCCTTCCTGCCGCGGCACTGATGCGCGCAAAATCGCGCCCTTCCAGGACGAGCTCGGCCGAGCCCTGCCACCCGGTTGATTTGCCATCACGGCCGTAGCGCGGGCTCAAGCTGAAGTTGCCGGTGCGTACATCGAGTTGACCGGCCTGCGCCACCTTGCGTGCCTCCGCCAGGGCCATGTCCAGCGCCGTTCTGAGCTGGCTTTGCAGCACCGTCGCGTCACTGCCCTCACGCGTCGTACTCAGGTAAATCGACAGCAGGTCCTGCGGCACTTCAACCGCCGCGCTGGCCGACAGCTGAACCACGTTTTGCGCTGCAGGATGCGGCACCTGCTGCGCAAAACCGGCGATGGAACCCGTGACGGCAACACATGCCGCGACCACTCTGATCAACTTGTTCAAGACGACTCCCGGTGAAAAAGACGGTTGTACCTGCGCTCAGGAACGCTCTTGCCGTGGCGCTGGGCGCTGCTGGCGCAGTTGCTGGCGCAGGTCGGCTCGCTCCTGTTCCGATAAATGGCGATTGGCTGCGGGCGTGCCCATGACCTGGGGTCGGCCCTGCAACGCCTGTGCACCCTGGGCCTTGAGCGTCTGACGCAACTCCACGCGGCGTTGCTCGGACAAGGCCTGTGACGCAGTGGCCTGCGGATTGCGCGACGGCTGCGCCCAGACGCTGCTCAGGAGCAGAGGCAACAACACGGCAAATTGAAATGGCTTCATGGTCTGGAATGGACGCCGAACGGGACGCCACCGGCCACATTGTTTAGCCATTGGCCTGTGCACATCAGCAAGATTTGTAACAGTATGTCAACCCAAGGCCAAATTCATGCATTTCGTTGCGCCAAGCCTGCAGAATTGTCCTTGTTACAAATTCAACGGTGCCCTCATGAGTCAAACATCTGTACGCAATGACAAGATTATGGTGGTTGATGATGACGCCCGCATTCGCGATCTGCTGCGTCGCTACCTGACGCAGGAGGGTTTCGATGTGGTGCAGGCTGAAGACGGCAAGTCACTGACCCGCATCCTGCTGCGTGAAACGGTGGATCTGATCGTGCTTGACCTGATGATGCCTGGTGAAGACGGTCTTTCGGTTTGCCGGCGCCTGAGGGCGGCCAACGACCGCACACCCATCATCATGCTGACTGCCAAAGGGGAGGACGTGGACCGCATCGTGGGTCTCGAAGTCGGTGCCGATGATTACCTGGGCAAGCCCTTCAACCCGCGCGAGCTTCTGGCCCGCATCCACGCCGTGCTGCGGCGACGCCCGACCCAGGAAGCGCCAGGCTCGCCCTCGGCCGAAAATCAGGTTGTCAACTTCGGCCCCTTCTCCTTCGACCTCGGCGCGCGCAGCCTCAAGCGCGGCACCGAGGACCTGGCACTGACGACAGGCGAATTCGCCATGCTCAAGACTCTGGTGCGTCATCCGCGTCAGCCGCTTTCGCGTGAGAAGCTGGCGCAACTGGCACGCGGCCGGGAATTTGAGCCTTTTGATCGCAGCCTGGACGTACAGGTCTCGCGTCTGCGCAAGTTGATCGAAGCCGATCCCGCCAGTCCGCGCTACATCCAGACCGTGTGGGGCGTGGGCTACGTCTTTGTGCCCGATGGTGCCGGGTGATCCGAGTGCGTTCCCCTTGGCGCTTGAGCCTGTTCTGGCGCACCTTCTTCCTGCTGGCCGTGCTGCTCATCGGCAGCATTCTGGCGTGGCTGCAAACACTGCGTTCACTGGAATTCGAACCGCGCGCGATCCAGACCGCACAGCAGATTGCCTCGCTCGTCAATCTGAGTCGCGCCGCGCTGATTCACTCCGATGCCATCGCTCGCGTGTCCCTGATCAAGACCATGACCGAGCAGGAAGGTGTTCGCATCGTACCGAGAGAACCGGGCGACCGTTTTGAACCCTTTGACAACGATGCGCTGGGTCAACGCATCTCCCTGGAAGTGGGAACCCGGCTCGGAGCCGGCACCGAACTCGCCAACAGCGTGAACCAGGAAGAAGGGCTGTGGGTTGGTTTCACCATAGACGGCGATGGCTACTGGATGCGCACCAACCGCGACCGTTTCAATCGCACAACGGGGCGCACCTGGATCGTCTGGCTGATCACCGCAGCCGCGCTGTCGCTGGCCGGTGCAGCGCTGATCGCGCGCCTGATCAACCGTCCCCTGAAGGAACTCTCGTTCGCCGCCAGCCGGGTTCGCGAGGGTGACTTTGACGCCAGCACGCTGGATGAGACGGTAGCGACCAGTGAAATACGGGAAGTCAATATCGGCTTCAACCGCATGAGCCAGAAACTGGCCAAGATCGAGCAGGACCGCGCCATCATGCTGGCCGGCATCTCACACGACCTGCGCACACCGCTGGCACGCTTGCGTCTGGAGACCGAACTCAGTGTCAGCGACGAAGAAGCGCGCTCCAACATGGCGTCAGACATCACGCAGCTCGATGCCATCATCGGCAAGTTTCTCGATTACGCCCGACCCGACAAGGTCGAGTTGAGCACCGTGGCCCTGCCAGAGGTGCTGGAAACATGTCTTTTCAGCGTTCGCAATCGCAGTGACATGCGCGTCAAGGTCGACCTTGGTGAAGGCTTGCTGGTTCTGGCCGATGCGGTCGAACTGGGCCGCGTGATCAGCAACCTGCTGGAAAACGCCGGGCGTTACGGCAAGTCGGTAGACACCGGCATTGCCGATGTCGATATCGCGGCCAAGGCCCGCGACAAGTGGGTGCTGCTCAGGGTCCGCGACCACGGCATCGGCGCCTCCGATGACCAGCTTGCGAACCTGACCAAGCCTTTTTACCGGGGCGAGGCGGCGCGCACCGCAGCCAACGGGGCCGGACTCGGTCTGGCCATTGTTGAAAAGATCATCCTGCGCATGGGCGGCACGTTCGCCCTGAGCAACGCCAGCAGCGGTGGCCTGGTTGCCAACATCAAGTTACAACGCGCCCCGACCGCCTGAGCGTTTTCCGGCAACGGGCTTGACGCCAGCGCGCGGTGGCAATCCGGTATGTTGGGTCAGGAGACCGCCCTTCACTGGCGTCGCCATCGAGGTCGAATTCTTGCGCCGGGCGCTGCTGTAGTTGCCATCCGTCAAGGGCTGGAAAGTGGGAATCAGATGGTGCTTGCCATTGCCGATCAGGTCGGCGCGACCCATGGCTTTCAGTGCGTCTCGCAACAACGGCCAGTTGTTGGGATCGTGGTAGCGCAGAAAGGCCTTGTGCAGGCGCCGGCGCCTGTCGCCGCGCACGATGTCAACGGCTTCGCTTTGCCGTGTCACCTTGCGCAGAGGATTGCGGCTGCTGTGGTACATGGCGGTGGCGCTGGCCATGGGTGAAGGATAAAAGGTCTGTACCTGATCGGCTCTAAATCCGTTCTTCTTCAACCACAACGCCAGCCGCATCATGTCCTCGTCGCTGGTGCCAGGATGTGCCGCAATGAAATACGGCACCAGAAACTGCTTCTTGCCAGCCTCCACAGAGTACTTGTCAAACAGCGTCTTGAACTTGTCGTAGGAACCGATACCCGGCTTCATCATCAGGGTCAGCGGCGACTGCTCGGTGTGCTCCGGCGCGATCTTCAGGTAGCCGCCCACGTGGTGGGTCACCAATTCCTTCACGTACTCGGGACTCTGCACTGCCAGGTCATAGCGCAGACCCGAGCCAATCAGAATCTTCTTGACGCCTTTGAGAGCGCGCGCGCGCCGATACATGTGGATCAGCGGTGTGTGATCGGTGCCCAGGTTCTGGCAGATGCCGGGGTAGACGCAACTCGGCTTGCGGCATGCCGCTTCGATCTGAGGACTCTTGCACCCCAGCCGGTACATGTTGGCGGTGGGGCCTCCAAGGTCTGAGATGGTGCCGGTAAAGCCCTTCACCTTGTCGCGAATTTCCTCGATCTCGCGGATGACCGAATCTTCCGATCGACTCTGGATGATGCGCCCCTCGTGCTCGGTAATCGAGCAGAAGGTGCAGCCACCAAAGCAGCCGCGCATGATGTTGACGCTGAAACGAATCATCTCCCAGGCCGGAATTTTGGTGGCACCGTCATGGCCGCCGTTCTCGTCCGCGTAGGCAGGGTGAGGGCTGCGCGCGTAGGGCAGGTCAAAGACCATGTCCATCTCGGCGCTGCTCAGCGGTATCGGTGGCGGGGTGATCCAGACGTCGCGCGCGGTACTGCCGCTGCCATGCGCCTGCACCAGCGAGCGCGCATTGCCGGGGTTGGTCTCCAGGTGCAGGATGCGATTGGCGTGTGCGTACAGCACGGGGTCACTGCGGACCTGCTCATAACTGGGTAGCCGGATCACGGATCGCTCGCGCGGCGGCACCTGAAGCTTTGACGCAACTGCGGGCAATGCCGGATTGGGAACGAACCGGATCGGCTGGGCGGCGGCCTCATCACGGGCGCATGATGCGCCCTGCTGCGCTGCCTGCTCGCTGGTAGTCTGGTACGGACTGACGTGCGACTCGACCCGACCCGGTTCGTCCACGCTGCTCGAATCGATCTCAAACCAGCCGCGACCGGAGTCATCGTCCGCGCGCCGTACAAAGGCCGTGCCGCGCACATCCGTGATGGACTGCACCGGCTCGCGTACCGCCAGTCGGTGCGCGATCTCGACGATGGCGCGCTCCGCGTTGCCGTACAGCAGCAGATCACATTTGGAGTCCACCACGATGGAACGGCGCACCTTGTCTGACCAATAGTCGTAATGCGCGATGCGGCGCAGCGAGCCCTCGATGCCACCGAGCACCAGAGGCACGTCCTTGAACGCTTCGCGACAACGCTGGCTGTAGACAATGGCTGCGCGATCGGGTCGCTTGCCTGCCACATCCCCCGGCGTGTAGGCGTCGTCGCTGCGAATCTTTCGGTCTGCCGTGTAGCGGTTGATCATGGAATCCATGTTGCCCGCAGTCACGCCCCAGAACAGATTGGGCTTGCCGAGCAACTTGAAGGGCTCGGCGCTGTGCCAGTCCGGCTGCGCAATGATGCCAACCCGAAAGCCCTGCGCTTCGAGCATGCGCCCTATCACCGCCATGCCAAAGCTGGGATGGTCCACATAGGCGTCCCCCGTTACCAGAACAATATCGCAACTGTCCCAACCCAGCAGATCCATCTCGGCTCGGCTCATCGGCAGGAATTTGGCCGTACCAAAGCGCGCGGCCCAGTGCTTGCGATAGCTGTTCAGGGGTTTGGCGCTGCGCGGGAATGAGGAAACATCAAGGACAGGGATCATCGAACACTAACGGTGGCAAGGCCAAGAGTGTACGCATTTGCCTGGCGCCCTTCACCGTTGCGCAGCAATGGCCTCAAATTCTTCGATGGGTGCGGGTCGTCCGTACAGATACCCCTGGTGAGCGTGGCGCACGCTGGCGGCAATCGCCTGGCGCATGCGGCCCAGCAGCAAACGCCGATTGGGCAGACCGGTCAGGGAATCGCTGAATGCCAGGGTTTCGATCTCCTGCTCAGCCGCTTTGCGATCACTGATATCACGCGTGCCTGCGGCGTCGTACAAGGGCGTCACGATCATGCTGAACCAACGTTGCCGCTGTTCCCAATGGCACCAGTATTCCTGGGTGAACTTGGGCAGGCAGGCGACCATCGAGCACCGCCCGAATCCCGTCGCCGGCTTCAAATGCATCCGATGCTCCACCGACACCATTGGTCTTGCATGCCGCGAGATAGTTGGCTCCCACTTCGAGTTTCGCCATCGCCGTGTCCGGCTCCATGCAGTTGGTCGTGGCAACGCTGTGCCAGGGCTCATTGACGGCCAGAATGATGCCCTCATGGTCCAGCACAGCGATTTCTGCGTCTACCGAATCAAGGATGCTGCGAGCGAAGGCCTCGCTTTCCTTCAACACCTCTTCACGTCGCAGATTGATTTGCTGCAAACGATTGAAGCCATTGATCATCTGGCCAATTTCGTCTTCCCGTTCGACTTGCAGCAGCGTGCGCTGTTCCAGCAGCGTTTGCAACGCTTGCACGCTTGCCCATGACAGCGGGTGTAATCTCCGCCGCGATGGTCTCCCGCGCCCGCATGCGATCGACCAGCTCCTCGTCCAGATGCGCTGCTATCAGTTTGACAGAAAGGAACCGCTGTTCGCCCAGCTCGCGCTGCATGTCCTTACGCAACAGACCGCCGGCATAGTACGCGAGCGACCAAAGGCTGATGACAAAAATCAGCACCGTGATCAGCGTCAACCCGAGCTTCAGGGAATTCGGCAGAAAGCGTTGAAGCTTCATCGAATTCATTCATCGATTTGGCTCTGAACTGTCAGCTCTGCGCCGTCGCGTGCTCTGACGCCGCTCTAGGTCTCGTATTTCTCAACGACCACCGGCTCTGCAATCACGGCGCTCGCCATCTCGGGTAGCGCTTGCTGCAAGGCTTCCAGTCGGGCAATGCGTGCATTGAGCTCATCTGTCTGCACCGTCGCCGGTGCCAGTTTGGGATTGAGGTAGGGACTGCTGCTCCACCAGTCGATACCCATCTCGCGCGCCTTGTCGACCGAGCAGATCAGCAGACGGATCTGGATGGTCAGCAATTCGATATCGACGATCTTGATCTTGATGTCACCCGCAATCACCAGGCCTTTGTCCAGAATGCGCTCCAGCACGTCGGCCAGCGTCGAGGAACTGGTGCCGTGTGTGATACCTCTGGGCCGAGTCGGTGCGGTACTGATTTGCGGTGTGCTCATTCGTATTCTCCTATTGCCTTGTCAAAGCAGCTTTCCAAGCGGACCGAGATCCAGATTCAGGTCCTTGTCCGTCAATCCAAACTCTTTCTTCAACCAGGCCATCTGCTTGTCGAGTTCAAGAAAGGTTAATCCCAGGCGTTCAATCTCTTCGTCCGTCAGCGAGCCCCCCTCAATGCGCCGGATTGCCTGCTTCTCAAGCAACTGCCGCACCAGTTCAACCAGCGTCAGGACCAGCTGACCCAGCCCGTTCTTCACCGTTTCCGGGTCCAGCGAAATACGCGGTGAGGCACTGCTGCGCTCCGCCGGTTTGTCGTCAGGAAAGAAAAAGGATTCGGACGCGTTCATGCTGACTCCTGCATCAGTTTGCTCTGAACAATGGCGGTTTCAACCGAGGTCAGCAGCAGATTCAGGTTCAGGTAGATCAAATCGACGCCGGCAACCGAGATCACTATTTCGCCCATAGCGACAACGCCGGTGTTGAGCACGCGGTCGAGCAGCTCACACAGGGACGCATTGTTTTCCTGCGGCAGTGCCATCACACAGCTCCCGATTTCATGACCTAGTCTTCCAGGTCCATCAGCCGCTCGTACATGCCGCGCGCCATGTGCTGGTTTCCAGCGCGCTCATAACTCTCGGCCAGCAGCAACAACTCTGCTTTCGCGGCCTCGGCTTGCGGCGTGTCCGGGTGGTCCTGCACCAGCGTCCAGAACATTTCGCTGGCCTGGCGCAGGTTGCCCTCTTTGCGATAGCGCAGCGACATGGCGAAAAGCCGCTCCAGCATGGTCGGCCCGGTTGAGCGCTTGACGGGGACTGTCTCCGCGCTCACTGCTGCTTGCACTGGCACCGAGCCGTTGCTAACTGATTCAAGTTCATTTGTCATCACATCTCTCCGTTATAGGGCAGTAGCCTCAATGAGCCCTGAGCTGCCATAAAGGGCTGACCCCAAAGCGCTCAGTCGATCGATTCCACGTGGCTCGGCTTGTCTGAAGACTTCCGTCACACGCCGGGCCCTGTAGGCCTGGCGATAGCGTTCGACCAGCGGCTGCTGATCACGGCTCAGCGCAGAACAGGTCGGGCAGGTCGACGCTGGAGCAAGCAGGTTCAGGAACAGAATGGGCGCTGCGATACCAAGGCGTTCGCAGGCTGCAAGCAGATGCTGCGTCTCGGCAAAAGCCAGCTCGGTCGGTATCGCCCCCGCTTCGCATGGCCTTGCATTGCCACTGGCGCACCGACCTCCAGCAAATCAGATTGGTCTGCCGGCAGGGGCTGCGCCCCTTGCCACAGTGCCTGCAGTTGCTCGGCACCTCGAATTTCGTTGCCAAACAGGGGCAGGCCCCAGAACCGGTATTTCGGGTATAGGGGTGTCAGCTCAGCCAATGCACGAAGCTGCCGCTCCAGGCCATCATTTCATCCAGACCCGGGATCGACAGCTCAACCAGTTGGGTCACATCAGATTGATCCAGAAAGGTGCCGCGCAGCGCAATCGTGCGCAAGTGTTCTTCGTGGCGCGCTTTGAAACGCGTCAGGCTCTGCTGCGGATCAATCTCGCGAAAGATCAGATTGTTGGG
>CAIQVX010000047.1 GCA_903875275.1 uncultured beta proteobacterium
AAAGAGCTTCTGGTCGGGCAGATTTTGTGGGTCAACACCACGCAGCTGTTGTGGCTCGCCGGCGTCACCGCCTTGCTCTTGCTGGCACTCTGGCAGGGCTGGGTGCAGCGCCTTGGGCGTTTCGGTTTTTACGCCGCCTTCGCATTGGCTGTCACGGCCTCAGTCCAGCTGGTCGGCGTTTACCTGGTGTTCTCCAGCCTGATCATTCCGGCGCTGGCAACGCGCCAACTGCAAGGCCGGCGCCGCCACTTCACGGCCTACGCTATCGGTGCCCTGGGCTATGCCAGTGGCCTGACGCTGTCCGCCCTGTTTGATCTGCCGTCCGGTGCGGTGATTGTCTGGACGCTGGCGGCGTGGGCGTTGGCAACTGTGCGTTTACAGCGCTTTTCGAACCCGAGTTCCCTCTTATGACTTGCGCTGGTAGTAGAGATTCTGTGGGTGCTGCACACAGGCAAAGAACAGCCAGCGTTCCAGCAGCACCGCCAGCAGTTGCGAGCTCAGGCCCAGCGCCAGCAGCAGGGTCGGGGCGGGCACAACGGCTTGCAAGGCTTGCTGCCAGGCGAAGGCATAAGCCACGAGTGGCGTTACGGCACCACCCAAGGCCATCAGCAAGGCTGGCCAGCGCCCGATCGCGCCGGCCTTGCGGTGCAGGAATTCGCGCTGGTTGAAACCGCCACCGGTCATGCCCATGCTGAGTTGACGGATCTGTGGGTGCGCAATGCCCAGCGCGCTCTGCAGCGTCGAGCGCGGCCGCAGCAAGTGGCAGCGTCGCAACCACGCGCCCTTGATGGCTGCAGCGACCAGCGTGGCGGCGCAGGCGCAGGCCGCAAGAATGGCAAGGCTGTGACGTGCCAGCGTAGCGTCTGCCGCGCTTGTGCCAGAAAACCACCAGGCCGCCAGGCCGGTGCCGCTGGCCATTCCGATGGCAGCAAAGCACCATGGGGTCAGCACTGTGGCCCACTCCCGGATCATGCGCAGCGCGGCGTAGATCATCCCGGTGCAAAGCCACAGCGCCAGACACAGCAGTGCAGCGACCAGTCCGCTGGCGCGCACCGGCGGGCTGGCCACATCAAGCCCGTACTGCAGCAGCAGCGCGTGCAGCCCGACCGCAGCCATCAGCGCCGGCAGCACGATCACCTCGCGTGAGAGCCAGGAAGTGCGCCATTGCGAGGCCGCACGCCAGCCGCGCAGGGGTTGGCCCAGATGCGCCACCGAAGCGGCCAGTCCCAAGCCCAGCAGCGTCAGACTGAACCAGACGGCGCTGGCAAAGTCAGTGGACCTCCAGGCTCCACCGGCAAAGACTTCCAGAGCCAGCACGGCCAGAAAGAAACCCTGGGCCAAACCCGCCAGTGTGGTGAAGCCGATGATCGACCAGGCCGGGCGCATCAGGCTTTCTCCTCGCGGCGCGTGAGGGTATCGCGCGCCTGCTGCGGCAGATAGCGGTTGGCCGGCCGCGTGTTCCACTCCGGCATCAGGGTCTGGCCGTCGCGCTCGGCAATGGCGCGTGCGACCTCGCTGTCGGGGTCATGGATGTCACCGAACAGCCGCGCCTGCGTCGGACAGGCCAGCACGCAAACCGGTCGCCGCTGCTCTGGCGCCAGACTTGTGTCATCAAGGCGGTCGGCGCACAGCGTGCATTTGGTCATGACTTTGGAGGCGGCATCGATTTCGCGTGCGCCGTAGGGGCAGGCCCAGGCGCAGTAGGCGCAACCGATGCACTTGTTGGCGTCCACCAGAACAATGCCGTCCCGGGACCGCTTGTAGCTGGCACCGGTCGGGCAGACCGGAACACAGGGCGGGTCTTCACAGTGCAGGCAGCTCTTGGGAAAGTGAACCGTCCGGGTGTCGGGAAAAACGCCGACCTCGTAAGTCTGGACACGGTTGAAGAAGGTCCCGCCCGGGTCGGCACCATAAGGGTTCTGGTCTGACAACGGACCCGATGGGCCCGAGGTGTGCCACTGCTTGCAGTTGGTGACGCAGGCGTGGCAACCGACGCAGACATTCAGGTCAATGACCAGTGCCAGTTGCACCGGACGCCGGGTCCTGGACGATTTCACTGCGTTCATGCGAAAAAGCGCAGCAAGGCGCTCCGCGCGCGTTCAATCGCTGTTCCCGGCAGCGCGGGCACGGCCGCCGGGCGTGGCCAGGTCGCGTCTGCGTCCTCAACTTCCCCCGGGCTGCATTTGCGGATGCGCACCCGCACGTCGTACCACGCCGCCTGGCCCGTCACCGGATCGGCATTGGCCAGGCGTTGGCCGCACTGCGCGTCTGCCAGCTCGTCCGCGATCAGGTGGTTGAGCAGAAAACCCCAGCGTGACTCATCGGCATCCGCCGCCAGGTTCCACGCGCCGCGACTCTTGCCAATGGCGTTCCAGGTCCAGACCGTGCCCGGCTCGACGCTCTCGGAGGTGCGTGCAATGCAGCGCACCCGGCCCCAGGGGCTTTCGACCCAGATCCAGTCGCCGTCGCCAACGCCGGCGCTGCTGGCGGTGCCGCTGTGGACAAACAGCACGTTGTAGGAGTGAATCTGGCGCAACCACGCATTCTGCGAATCCCAGGAGTGGTACATCGCCATCGGACGCTGCGTCACGGCATGCAGTGGAAAGGCCTGTGTATCGGTGACGCCCTCCTCCAGCGGCGCCGACCAGAACGGCAGTGGATCAAAGTGCGTGGCAATCCGCTGTCGCAGATGTTCTGGCGGCTGCCGGCCGGCGCGCTGCCCGGTGGCGGCCGCGCGAAAACCATGCAGCACTTCCGAGTAGAGGTGAATCATGACCGGCGGCGAGAGACTGCGAAAACCGGCCTCGACCGCAAACGCCAGATAGTCCTTGTTCCAGTTGCGCATGTATTGATGCTCCACTGGCATCACATAGTGGAAGGCACAGTTGTTGGCGGCGTACATTTCCCATTGCCTGGGGTTGGGCTCACCGCGCAGCGACTTGCTGCCGTCCACACCGCGCCATCCGGCCAGGAAACCCTGTCCCGGATTGTGCTCATAGCGGATCACAAAGTCCTTGTAATCGGCGAACTTGCGTGAGCCCTCGGCGGTGGTAAACGCCGGCAACTTCAGGCGCGAGGCCAGTTCCACCAGCACATCCTGGAACGGTCGGCACTGTCCGGTGGGCTCAAGCACCGGAACGCGTACCGAGTCACAGGGTCCGTCAAACTCGCTGATCGGGCGGTCCAGCAGGCTGATCGCGTCATGGCGCTCCAGGTACGTCGTGTCGGGCAGGATGAGATCGGCGAACGCCGTCATTTCACTCTGGAACGTGTCACTGACCACGATAAAGGGGATTCGGTACTCTCCGTCGTCGCCTTTGTCGCAGAGCATGCGCCGGACTTCACTCGTGTTCATGGAGGAATTCCAGGCCATGTTGGCCATGAAAATCATCAAGGTATCGATCCGATACGGGTCACCTCGCCAGGCATTCGTGATGACGCTTTGCATCATGCCGTGAACGGCGAGCGGGAACTCCCATGAAAAGGCCTTGTCAATGCGAATCGGCGCACCCGCGTCATCGACCGCCAGGTCCTCGGGCACCCCGGGAAAGCCCAGCGGCATGGCTGCCAGGGGCTTGCCTGGCACCACATCCTGCCAACCCCTGGGATTCTTGTACACCGGTGGAATGGCACGCGGATAGGGTGCCTTGTGGCGAAATCCGCCGGGACGGTCTATGGTGCCAAGCAGACTCATCAGCACCGCCAGTGCCCGCACGGTCTGAAAACCGTTGCTGTGCGCTGCCAATCCGCGCATGGCGTGGAAAGCGACCGGACGCCCCACAACGTGGTCATGGTGCTGACCCCAGCTGTCGGTCCACGCGACCGGCAACTTGAAGGCGTGCTCGAAGGCGGCCTCGGCCAGTTCCAGCGCCAGCGCCTCAATGCGCCTGGCATCAATGCCGGTGATGGCTGCCGCGTGCGCCGGCGTGTACTGGCTCAGACGGTCCCGCAAGAGCGCAAAGGCAGGTGTGGCGTGGTGGCCATCGGGCAGGGTGTAGACGCCTTCGAGCGCCGGGCGGGCGCCTGCCTGCGGTCGCGCTTCCAGACCTGCGAGCTGCTGGCTCGTCTCATCCCAGACCCACTGGTTGCACTGGTCGTAGCTTGGCTCGTCGTCGAGTGGACGCTTCAGCGCAAAAAAGCCGGCAGCCGGGTCATCGGCGTCGGTGCGCACAAGCTGGGGTGCGTTGGTGTAGCTGCGCAAAAAATCTGCGTCGTAGCGGCCGTCACGCACCAGCACATGAGCCAGCGCCAGCAGCAGCGCGCCGTCGGTGCCAGGACGGATGGCAATCCACTCGTCGGCAATGGCACTGTAGCCGGTGCGAACCGGGTTCACCGTGATGAAGCGTCCGCCCGCGCGCTTGAACCTGGAGAGCGCGGTTTTCATCGGGTTGCTGTGATGGTCCTCGGCTGTGCCCAGCATGACCAGCAAGCGCGCGTGATCAAGATCGGGGCCACCAAACTCCCAGAACGAGCCGCCGATGGTGTACATCATTCCGGCGGCCATGTTGACCGAGCAAAGACCGCCGTGGGCGGCGTAGTTGGGCGTGCCAAACTGGCGTGCAAACAGGCCGGTCAAGGCCTGCATCTGATCGCGGCCGGTGAAGAAGGCAAACTTTTTTGGGTCGGTCTCACGAAGACGACCCAGCCGCTCCTGCAGACCGGACAGGGCCTCTTCCCAGCTGACCGGTTCAAATTCGCCGCTACCGCGCTGTGCGCCGGGTTTGCGACGCAGGGGCTGGGTCAGCCGCGCCGGCGAATACTGCTTCATGATGCCGGCGCCACCCTTGGCGCAGATCACGCCCCGATTCAGCGGATGGTCCGGATTGCCCTCGATAAAGCGAACCACACCGTCCCGCAAATGCACGCGGATGCCACAACGGCAGGCGCACATGTAACAGGTGGTGGTCTTGACCTCGGTCGCAGGTTCGGTTTTGCTGGCTGGCTCCATCGTGATGCCCCCCTGGGCAGGACAGGGGGCAAGCGCGAGGATACCTGATTTGCCAGCGTGTCGATGCCCTTATGCCGAGGCTACAGCGGCGCCGGTGGCATCAAAGATGCCTTCGAACAACACCGAGCTCAGGTAACGCTCGCCGGAATCGGGCAGGATCACGACGATGGTCTTGCCAGCGTTTTCGGGCCGCTTGGCCAGGCGCACGGCAACCGCAGCCGCAGCGCCACAGGAGATGCCCGACAGAATGCCCTCCTCGCGTGCCAGCCGGCGCGCAAAGTCCACCGCCTCCTCGTTGCTGACCTGTTCAATCTGATCGACCAGCGAGAGGTCCAGCACGTCGGGCACAAAGCCCGCGCCAATACCCTGAATTTTGTGCGGTCCGGGTTTCACTTCTTCGCCAGCGCGCGTTTGCGTCAGCACCGGGCTGGCGGTGGGCTCCACTGCCACCGAAGTGATGGCCTTGCCCCTGGTCTTCTTGATGTAGCGCGAGATCCCGGTGATGGTGCCGCCGGTGCCAACGCCAGAGACCAGGATGTCGATCTTGCCTTCGGTATCGTCCCAGATTTCGGGTCCGGTCGTTGCTTCGTGGATCGCCGGGTTGGCCGGGTTCTTGAACTGCTGCAGCAGCACGTACTTGGGGTCGCTGGCAGCAATCTCCTCCGCTTTGGCGATGGCGCCCTTCATGCCCTTGGCGCCTTCGGTCAGCACCAGTTTGGCGCCATAGGCCAGCAGCAGCTTGCGCCGCTCCAGGCTCATGGTCTCGGGCATGGTCAGTGTGATCGGGATGCCGCGCGCGGCGGCCACAAAAGCCAGTGCAATACCGGTGTTGCCGCTGGTGGGTTCGACCAGTTCCTTGCCGGCGCCGAGCACGCCTCGCTTTTCGGCGTCCCAGATCAGGGCGGCACCAATGCGGCACTTGACCGAGTACGCCGGGTTGCGTCCCTCGATCTTGGCCAGCACCGTGGCGCCAGCGCCGTCGGTGACGCGATTGAGCTTGACCAGCGGCGTGCGGCCAATGGTGAGGGAGTTGTCGGCATAAATGTGGGGCATGATGTTTCCTTTGGTGTCTCTTCGACCGGAACCAGACTCTAATGGCCGTAGAGGGAATCTCAAAAGACTTAATTTTTGGTTCCAAATATCAAGAACCATCTAAAGCCATGTCCATACTGGGCCGACATGACGCTGCCATTCGATTGTCTGGCCTCTTCTTTTGCATGTGTATCTATTAATGTATCTATTGCAATTTTTATTAAAATCATTTAAAAACAGTTACTTACAAAAAGATATCTATTAATGAACGAGGCTTTGTCCGACTCGGTTGCGTTGACGGTTCAGTTGCGTTTGCTGCTGGCACAGCATGGGCCGTTAACGGCGCAGCAGCTGCAGACAGCCACCGGCAAGAGCCAGCCCAGTGTTTCACTGGCGCTGGGCAAGTTGGGGCAGGATGTCTGCAAAATAGGAGCGGCGCGCAGCACACGCTACGCTTTGACTCAGCCAATTTTGGGACTGGACGCGCGTCAGCCGATTCATCTGGCCGCCTCCCATGCTGACCAGGGCCGCTTTGGCACACTCACGTTCCTGGCGGGTGAGCAGGTTTATGCGCAGGGTCCGCGCAAAAACCAATGGGTGACTATGGGCACCTTGCCATGGTGGCTGTCAACTTTGCGTCCGCAGGGGTTTCTGGGGCGTCAATTCACCCGGCTGCGGCCGGATTTCGCGCCGGATCCTGACCGATGGAGCGTGAGCCAGGTCCTGTACATCGCCGCCAATCATTTTTCTGATCCCCCCGGCGCCTTTTCTCTTGGGACGCATGGGTTGCCTTTAGACAGTGCCCTTGCCAGCCAGGTGCTTACACAGGCCGGGCGCGGCCTGGCATTTGACCAACTGGCCGATGCCTTGGTAGAGGCCTTGCCCACCGGGTCCTCTGCCGGTGGCGAACAGCCCAAATTCATCTGTCGTGTGCGCAATGAGGCCGATGCGCTGCAGTCGGAGCACCCTGTCATTGTCAAATATTCGCCGCCGCGCGGCACGCCGTTTGGTGAGCGCTGGCATGACCTGCTTCACCTTGAGCATCTGGCCAATCAGGTCTTGCGTGACCAGGGCATTGCCAGTGCCCAGACCGAAGTGGTTCAGACGCCACGCCGCACCTTTTTGCAATCTGCACGTTTTGACCGGGACGCCACATTTGGCAAGCGCCATGTGGTCGCCGCGTCGGCCCTGCACGATGCCTTTGTGCGTGCACCCCGGCGCCACTGGGTTGCCAGCTGCCAGGCGCTGGTCGCGCAAAAAATGCTGGCGCCGGAGCACCTTGCTAGCGTCGCCAGCGTCTATTGCTTTGGCCAGTTGATTGGCAATACCGACATGCATTTTGGCAGCCTGTCCTTTTTTGTGGACGACGTCACCCGGCCCGTGCTGCTGCCAACGCCGGTCTACGACATGTTGCCGATGAAGTGGCGCCCCGGCATTCATGATGGTGCACTGGACCTGACACCGCTGCAGCCTCCGGTGCCGCTGGAAGGCTTCGATGCTCAGTCGCTGCAGGCAAGGCATTGGGCAATGGACTTCTGGCAGCGGGCTGCCGGCTTGCCGGAGTTGAGCCCACCCTTTCGAGCGCTGGCAGGCATCAACGTCGGGCGACTCATCAGCAA
>CAIQVX010000048.1 GCA_903875275.1 uncultured beta proteobacterium
AGATTTGACCTGCCGCTTGTCACGTTCCTTGTTTTGATGTATTATTTGCTCAATTACGCAATTAGTCAATTAGTCAATTGGTTAAGCAATATTTTTATCAATGCCGCTGGCTGCAGTGGCTCAGGAGTACTGAATGTTGAAAACCTCTCTTCTTGCCGCCCTGCTGCTAACGGGTTTTTCAGGAATGCCCTCGGTCTGGGCGGCCGACGCCGCGCCACTGGCAACGGTAGCCGTTCAATCCTCAGGCAATGCCGGGGCCGAGCGCATGAGTTTTGACGGCGTGGTGGAGGCAGTGCGCCAGTCCACCCTGTCGGCTCAGGTGGCGGGTGCCATCGTCGCTCTCAACGTCAAGGCCGGCGACCGCGTTCGTGCCGGCCAGGAACTGCTGCGCATCGATGCCCGCGCCGCCAGCCAGAACACCGCTGCCACCGTGGCGCAGGTCGAGGCGGCTCGCGCCACGCTGAACGTGAGTTCCAAGGAATACGAACGCCAGAAGCAACTGTTCCAGAAGCAGTACATCAGCCAGTCGGCTCTGGACCGCGCGCAGGCGCAGTTCCAGGCGTCACAGGCGCAGATGCAAGCGCTGCAAGCGCAATCGGACGCAGCGCACACCCAGTCTCGCTTCTTTGTCATCAACGCGCCCTACGCCGGCGTCGTGAGCGAAGTGCCGGTGGCTCTGGGCGACATGGCGATGCCGGGCGCACCGCTGATGACCCTGTACGACCCGGCGGCCCTGCGCGTTTCCGCGCCGGTGCCGCCCGGCACCGTGACCAGCGGCCCTGCAGCAGCCATCCAGCTGGAAATTCCGGGTCTGGCGCAGGCACTGATGGCGCCGAAGTCGGCCACGCTGTTGCCGCAGGTCGATGCGGCAACGCACACCGCCCAGCTCCGCCTGGCGCTGCCCGACAGCCTCACGGGCGCGACGCCAGGCATGTTTGCCCGCGTCTGGCTCCCGGCTTCCGGCGTCGGCAAGACCGCCAGCACCAGCGAGCGGCTCTATGTGTCGGCCAGCGCAGTGGTGCGGCGTGCCGAGATGACCGGCCTGTACGTGGTCAACGACAAGGGCCTCCCGATGCTGCGCCAGGTGCGCCTTGGTCGTGCCGCCGGCGAGCGCATTGAGGTGCTCAGCGGTGTTGAAAAGGGCGAAAAGGTCGCAGTGGATCCGCAAGCCGCAGCCAAGGTGCGCTGAGATGAACAAGTCCACTCCCATGGGAATTTCCGGCCGCATTGCTGCGGCCTTTCAGAGCGCGCACATCACGCCGCTGCTGGCCCTGCTGGCCTTGCTGCTGGGCGCCTTTGCCGTACTGGTGACGCCGCGCGAGGAAGAACCACAGATCAATGTGACGATGGCCAATGTGCTGATCCCCTTCCCCGGGGCGGCCGTGGCCGATGTGGAACAGATGGTGGCAATACCAGCCGAGCAGGTGCTCTCGCAAATGGCGGGCACCGAGCATGTGATGTCGGTCTCGCGCCCGGGCCTGGCCATCATGACGGTGCAATTCAAGGTTGGCGTGCCGCGCACCGAAGCCCTGGTGCGCCTGCACGACACGCTGCGCAGCAACGCCGACTGGCTGCCGCGCGGCCTGGGCGTGATGGAGCCCATCATCAAACCCAAGGGCATCGACGATGTACCCATCGTGAGCCTGACGCTGTTCAGCAAGAGTCCGAGCGCCAACCCTCTCGAACTCGAACGCGTGGCGCACAGCATCGAGGCCGAACTCAAACGCGTCGGCGGCACGCGTGAAGTACAGACCATTGGCGGCCCCGGCAGTGCTGTCATGGTACGCATTGACCCGGTGCGCATGGCTGGCAGTGGCACCACGGTGAACGATTTGCGCAACGCGCTGCAATCCGCCAATCTGGGTCTGCCAGTGGGTGAGCTGATCGCTGGCAACAAGAGCGTGGCCATCGAATCCGGTCCGTTTTTGGAACAGGCGCGCGAAGTCGCTGATCTGGTGGTTGGTGTGCACGCCGGCAAACCCGTCTTCATGAAGGACGTGGCCGACATTCAGGATGGTCCGCGGCCCAGCAGCAACTATGTCTGG
>CAIQVX010000049.1 GCA_903875275.1 uncultured beta proteobacterium
AGCTATCTGGTGCGCCAGCTGAATGCACTGCGTCAGGCCAGTGAGCGCTTTGCTGCAGGAGACCTGGACCATCGCGTTCTGGCCAAGGGGCAAGACGAATTGGCGCAGACAGCACGGGCCTTCAACGCCATGGCGCAGCAATTGAGCGACATCCGCAAAGAGTTACAGATCGAGAACCGCAAGGGTCGGCTCGCCCTCGATGCGGCAGAAAAATCCGAGAGACTGCTGCACGAAGCGGTCAGCAGCATTGCCCAGGGTTTTACTGTCTACGACGAGCAGGATCGCCTGATTGTTTGCAACGAAGCGTATCTGCGCTTCTACGACTCCAGCCGTGATCTGATCGTGCCCGGCAATACATTCGAGGAGATTGTGCGCAGGGGCGCCGAGCGCGGCCAGTACAGTGCTGCCACGGGCGACGTCGATGCCTGGGTGCGCCAGCGGGTGTCGCAGCACCAGCAAGCCAACGGCGAAGTGCTCGAACAGCAGCTGGGCGACGGTCGCTGGCTTTTGATCGTGGAATACCGCACACCCAGTGGCTACATCGTCGGCAACCGCATCGACATCACCGAGCGCAAGGCCCTCGCTTTGCGTGAGCGTGAGTACGCGGAACAATTGGCGGCGATCTTTGAGCTCAGCCCGGACGGTTTTGTGTCTTTTGATGGCGCTGAGCGGGTCAAGTACGTCAGCCCCGCGTTCAGCCGCTTGACGGGGCTGGCACTGGCCGAGGTCATGGGCCTGGACGAGGCCACCTTCTCCCTGCGCCTGACGCAAGTCTGCGTGCCCGAGGCAAGTTTTGCGGGAATGGTGGCTTTGCGTGCCCGGCTGGGCAGTGCTGCCACACGGAGTTCGCCAGAGGCCGATGCGCCACATCTGAAGATCGAGATCGCCGGCGCCGGCAAGCGGGTGCTGGAAGTCAGCCTGCGTGAAAAGAACGCCGAGAGTGTGACGACGATTCTGTACTTGCGCGATGTCACCCATGAAACGGAAGTGGATCGGCTCAAGAGCGAATTCCTGTCGACTGCGGCGCACGAATTGCGCACGCCGATGACCAGTATTTACGGTTTCGTCGAACTTCTGTTGACGCAGGACTTTGAGGAGTCCGATTGGCGCGAATACCTGCGAATTATCTTTCGGCACACGGAATTGATGGTGTCCATCATCAACGAACTGCTGGATCTGGCGCGCATCGAGGCCCGCCATGGCAAAGACTTCCACATGGTCGATGTTGATGTGTTCGAGTTGCTGCAGGAAATTGTTGCTGGATTCAAGACCTCCGACGGCAGGGCTGCTCCGCCGCTACCTCGTGTTGACCAGCCGGCACGGGTCAGGGCGGACCGAAAGAAGCTGATCCAGGCGGTGCTCAATGTGCTGTCCAATGCCTACAAATATTCACCGGCCGGTGGGGCGGTTGAACTCGATATTGTCCGTATCGCCGAGGGCGCTGATTCGCCTCTGGAGGGTGGCGCTGCGGCACTGGGAATCCGCATTGCTGACCACGGTATGGGCATGACGCCAGAGCAGTTGGGGCGGGTTTTTGAGCGCTTCTACCGTGCTGATACCTCCGGCAAGATTGCGGGGACGGGTCTGGGGATGAGCATCGTGCAGGAAATAGTTTCAATCCTTGGCGGTACCGTCAGTGTCGTCAGCACGCCCGGTCTGGGTACAACGGTAACGATCTGGTTGCCCGCAGCCGACGCGGCCTGAAAACACTTCTCCTATGCAGGGATTGCACCTCACCGCCGACCTTCATGACTGCCGCTGTGATGAGCGCTGGCTCACCGATGCCCCGCTCCTGGGTGAGCGCTGCGTGCGACTGGTCGCCGACGTCGGACTGCAGGCAGTAGCGCAGCTGTTTCACACCTTTGCGCCGACGGCAAAGGGGCCGTCCGGCGTCACGGCGACGGTTCTGCTGGCCGAGTCGCACCTGTGCGTGCACACCTGGCCCGAGCAGCGCGCCGTCACGCTCGATGTGTATGTCTGCAATTTCGGTGCGGATCACAGTGCCAAGGCGCAGGCCCTGATGGATGCTCTGCTGGATCTGTTCGAGGCGGACCACGTGAGTCGCAACAGCCTGCGGCGCGGCGAACGCTCAAACTGAATTGCCGCTATCTCACAGCTTAGCGCTGTGGCATGTCTTTGGCAGAAGACACCAGGCTGACGGTCGCATCAGCGGGGATCGGCGGCATGCTGGCGTTCCAGTTCTCCCAGGCCTGGCGCATCGCTGCCAGACGCTGCGGATGCCGGGCGGCAAGATTGGCGCGTTCGCGTTCATCGCTGGCGATGTTGAACAGATAGTCGTTGTCATCGACGCGCAGGTATTTCCAGTCGCCGTCGCGCAGGGCACGTTGAGCGCGATGGTTCATGCGCCAATAAAGAGGGCGTGCGAATTGCCGTGCCGGATCGCGTAGCACCGGCAACAGGGAGACGCCGTCGAGCGGACAGGCCGGGTCCGCCTGCACGCCTGCCACATCAAGCAGGGTGGCCGACCAGTCCATGGTCATGCATTGCTGCTCACTGCAGCGTCCTGGCGCGATCACGCCCGGCCAGTGCGCAATCCAGGGCACCCGGATTCCGCCTTCGCTCAGGTCCATCTTGCCACCCACCAGTGGCCAGTTGTCGGAAAAGCGCTCGCCACCGTTGTCACTGGTGAAGACGACCAGCGTGTTCTCTGCCAGACCCTGCGCCTGCAGCGCTGCCATCAGTTTGCCAATACCCTCGTCCATGTGATGAATCATGCGCTGGTAGCTGTGGATGCTACCGCCCTGCAGGTGAACGATGCTGTCCTTGATCTCTGGTGCCAGTTCGGCATCGTCCCGGGTTTCCCAGGGCCAGTGCGGGGCCGTGTAGTGCAGGCTGAGGAAGAAGGGCGTGCCCGATCGGGCAGCGGCTGCCATGCGCTGCACGTAATCGACGGCGTGCTGCGAGATCAGGTCGGTCAGGTAACCGTTCTCGGCGTGTTCTTCTTCGACACCTTCATGACCCCGCCACAAATCGTGTGCGCCGGTGAAGGCGCAGTGCGTGAAATAGTCCACGCCGCCCGACATCGGACCAAAGAATTCTTCGTAACCGGAACGCAGTGGGCCGAAGCTCGGTGGGTAGCCTAGGTGCCACTTGCCGATCAGCGCCGTGCGATAGCCGCCCGCGCGCAGCAGGGACGGCAGGGTGGGGTGCTCGGGCGGCAATCCGAGCGTGGTGCTGCCCCGGCTCTTGCTGTTGATCGGTTCCTCGGCAGCGCCACGCAGACGGTACTGGTAGCGTGCCGTCATCAGGGCAAAGCGTGTTGGCGAGCAAACCGGCGAATTGGCATAACCCTGCGTGAACTTCAGACCGTTGGCTGCAAGTCGATCCAGCACTGGCGAGACTTCGCCAAAGCGGGCCGGGCGTCCACCGTAACAGCCCAGATCGGCAAAACCCAGATCATCGGCAACGATGAAAATGATGTTGGGACGCTGAGCCATGCGAAGAGAGGCTTTAGCGTTTGGCCTTGGCCAGCGCCAAATTCCAAAGGGCAATCAGCTGCTCGTACTCTTCGGTTGCCACCTGCAGGTTCAACGGGAACACTTTCAGGCTGGCCAGGTCGGGCATGCTGGTGAGCTTGGAGACGGCGATGTCCGAGCGTGTCGGACGCCGGTAGTTCTCCACCAGCAGCATTTCCTGAGCGGCTTTGCTCAGCAGTACGTCATAAAACTGGCGCGCAGCCGCAGCGTTCTTGGCGCCCTTCACAATGAACATGCCCTCAGCACCCAGGTAGGTGCCTTCGGATGGGTAGACCAGCTTGATTTCCTTCTGGCCGCCGACCACAAACTCATACGCCGAAGACTCGATCGTGATGCCCACCGGGTACTCGCCCGCAGCCACGCCTTTGTAGACCTGGCCCGAGCTCTGCACCACCACCGCATTGGCGGCAATCTTCTCCAGTCCTTCACGGCCGAACTGCTTGAGCAGGCCGTAGATCTGGATGAAGGCAGTGCCGGACTTGGAGGGGTCGGTAATCACGACCTTGCCCTTCCACTCGGGTTTCATCAGGTCAGACCAGGTTTTGGGACTGGCCAGACCCTTGAGCTGCTTGTCGTTGACCATCAGCACCATCACATGCACGTTGACGCCGATATAGCGGTCGCCGGGAAAATGAAACTGCGGGGCAATGGCCTTGGCTTCCGGTGAAACATAGGGTTCCATCAGATCGGGGAAAGCCGCCAGGGTGCCCACACCACCGCTCCAGAACAGGTCGCCGCCGGGATTGGCCGCCTCGGCCTGAATGCGCTTCATCAGGGTGCCGGTGCCTCCAGTGACCTGCTTGACGGCCAGCGCCGGGTGCTTTTTCTTGGCCGCAGCCACCGCATTGCCAATCGCCTCCGGGTTGTTCGACGAATACAGCACCACGGTCTGGGCTTGTGCCGCCAGTGCTGCCAGACCGAGGGTCAAAGCGCCCAGCCACTGAAACCCCTGTTGAACAAACTTCATGACTTACCTTTCTTATTTTCCAGAAAACAGATTGACTTTCAAAAACTTCGCGGCCAGCGCGACCGGCACCAGAATCAGTGTAACCAGCACGGTTCCGTAGGCAGACGCCAGACCGAGCCGACCCGTGTCCACCAGGCGGAAGATCGAAATCGGCAGCGTTTCCAGCCCGCCGGAATACACCACGACCGAGGCCGAAAGCTCCGAGATCGAGGTCGCCCACATCAGGATCGCAGCCGACAGCATGCTGGTCTTCATGATAGGCAGCACGACCTTGAAAAAGCTCATGAGCGGGCTCACACCCAGGCTGATGGAGGCTTCTTCCACCGAGTTCGGGAGGTTGTAGAGCACCGAGGAGGCATTGCGCACGCCAAACGGCATACGCCGCACCACATAGACAATCACCATGATGGCGCTGGTGCCGGTGAGTATGAGTGGAGCCGTATTGAAGGACTGCACCAGTGCGATGCCCAGCACCGTGCCTGAAATCGTGAGGGGCAGCACGACGGCGTAGTCCAGCAAACCCGAGAGTCCGGACTTCTTCTTCACCACCAGATAGCTCACCAGCAGTGCCAGCGAGGTGCCCAGCAGCGTCGCCATGCCGGCGAACAGCATGGAATTGAAAATGGGTTCCGGTGCCAGCGAAAAGGCGCGCTCCATGCTTTGGGTTGACCACTCGCCCCAATGCATGACCGGTCCGCGCGCCCGTGTGAAAGCGCCCACCACCACCGCCACCAGCGGCACCAGCGAGAGTGTGACCAGCAGCACTGCCGCCAGTGCCAGCAGCTTGCCCTGCCAGTTCTGCACGCGCCGCGGTGCGGGGGCTCTGCCCTGCACCATTTGCACCATGCGGCGCTCGACGACGCGTTTTTGCACGAACAGCACCAGTGCCACGATCAGCACCAGCACCACTGACAGACTGCTTTGCAGCATCGGGCTGGAACCCATCTCGCTCACAAACAGGCTGTAGGTCATGACCGACAGCAGTGGAATCTGTCCGCCCAGCATGGAGGACAGGGCAAAGTTGCCCACCACCAGCGTGAAAACCACCAGGGCATTGACCAGGATCGCGGGCGCCACGGTAGGCAGCAGCACTCGAAAGCGTGTGGCCAGTGGCGATGCACCCAGACTCAGGCTGGCTTCTTCGAGTTGCCCGTCAAAGCCACGCAGTGCGGCCAGCGTGCCAAGGTAGATGTAGGTGTAGTAGATCAGCGTCATCGAAAAAATCATGCCGCCCCAGCCGTAAAAGCTGGGCACCGGCAGGCCGAGCTCGCGCAGGAAGTTGCTGATCAGTCCGTTGTTGCCCAGCATCATCAGCCAGGACTGGCCGACGATCACCTCCGGGATGATGATGGTGACCACCGGCAGGATGGCAACCAGGCTCTTCAGCGGGAAGTCAAAGCGCGCAATCACGTAGGCCAGCGGCACCCCGACGGCCATGGCGCTGAGCGTGACTGTCAGACCCAGCAGCAGCGTATTGCCGATGGCCTGCAGGTACTGGGTTTCTCCAAACACGGTGGCAAAGCCCGCCAGCGAGAGGCGTCCCTGGGCGTCGTGCAGGCTGTTGAGCGTGAGCACAGACATCGGGTAGGCCACGAACAGCACCAGCAGGGCCAGGCTCAGGACGGAAAGAACGCCCCAGGGCCAGAGCGAGCGCCAGCGTCTCATCGGCATATCACCCGGCTCGTGGGCGGAACATGCAGCCACAGTGCCTGGCCGGTCCGGTAACGCCGCAAGCCCGGCGCGTCCACCTGCAGCGTCAGGCCGCCGGCGAGCACCACACGCAGCAGGGTTCTGGCGCCAAGGTACTGCTGACCGGCCAGGGTGACGCTCAGGCAGTTTGGCGTGCCCTGCTCGTCAACCGACAGCAGGTCCAGCGTTTCGGCGCGCAACACCAACTGGTTGCGCTCGCCAGCCCTGGCTGCCGCAGTGTCCACCTGCAGAGTCTGTCCGGCCAGAGTGACTTGACCTGGAGCGTTGAACTCGACTTCGAGCAGGTTCGCAGACCCGACGAAGTCGGCCACATAAGCTGTTTCAGGCAAGGCATAGAGCGAATCGGGTGCACCCATCTGCGCAATGCCGCCGCTTTGCATCACGGCGATCTGGTCCGACAGAGCAAGCGCTTCTTCCTGGTCGTGCGTGACAAACACGGTCGTGATCCGGGCCTGGCGTTGCAGGTCACGAACCATGTCGCGCATCGACAGGCGCAGCTTGGCGTCCAGGTTCGAGAGCGGCTCGTCCATCAGCAGGACGCGCGGCTTGATCACCAGTGCGCGCGCAAGGGCCACCCGCTGGCGCTGTCCGCCACTGAGCTGGGCTGGCAGGCGGGAACCAAAGGAAGCCAGATCGACCAGCGCGAGGGCTTCGGTGGTGCGCGCCCTGACTTCGTCTGGCGCCACCTTGCGTGCCCGCAGCCCGTAGGCCACGTTGTCGTGCACGGTCTTGTCGGGGAACAGGGCGTAATCCTGGAACACCATGCCGATGTTGCGCTGGTGCGCCGGAACATGGGTCATGTCGTCCTGATCGAACAGAATGCGCCCTTGGTCGGGTTCGTTGAAGCCGGCAATGCAGCGCAGCAGGGTGGTCTTGCCGCAGCCGCTGGGTCCGAGCAGCGTGAAGAAGGAGCCGTCAGGAATGGTCAGGTTCAGGTCTTGCAGTACCGCTTGCTGGTCAAAGTGCTTGCTGAGGCTCTCGATGGTGATGGTGGACATGCGCAGGGTACCCGGTTCTAGGCCTTGAATTATCGGGCCTGACGGCCCTCAGGCGGCGTGGTGTCCGAGCGTGAACGCTTCTTCAAACACGGAGTAGCCGGCCCAGTCGCTGTGGGCAAAGTTCAGTCTGCCGCTGGACAGCGTCCTGGCCCGCGGACGGTCTGTCTGGTGTGGAACCGGCACTGCCATGGCGTGGCCGTAGCGACTGATGTCGACGCGCGTGGTTTTACCGGCCAGATCGGGGTGAGCCGCTGACAGCTCATTCAGGATCTGGTCGCGCCAGGCGCTCCAGCTCTGGGTCAGCAGCAAAGGGCGGCCTTGCGGCAGATCGCCTAGTGCGCGGTAATACGTCAAGACCGTGGCGCCTGGAACCGATTGCAGGCTTTGGTGCATCGCGTCCACATAGCCCAGACCCGGCGTGCCGTACAGCACGTTGTCCCAACTGGGTGCCGCGCCTGGTCGATCAAACAGCGCTTCACGGATGTGGATATTGGCCACCAGCCAGGGAGCATAGCGTATGAGGTTTGCAGTGTGACGCAGAAAGTCGGGTGGATTCTCGGTCACGCGCGCCGCTGCCAGCACTGGAAGAGCGACGATGGCGCGCCGGGCCTGCCAGCGTTCCAGTTTCTGTGTGACGGTGTTGAAGGCATCGACCTCGACCCCGTGCTTCACATTCGCGACGCGCAGCACCACCTGGCCGCTGTGGATGCGCTCTGCCAGCGGGCGTGCCATGCGCCGGACCAGCCAGGCGTTGCCCTCGGGCCAGGTCAGCACCGCTTCGCGTTCCTGCGACTGTGCGCCGGGCACATTGAAACCGTGACGGGCGGCAAAGTAGTGAATGCCGGCCCAGGCCGACACGCTGGCAGTCCCCGCGCCGTAGTCATCGCGGCAGCAGTAGTCCAGGTACCAGCGCAAGTGCGGGTCGCTCAGGCCCTGTTGGTCCAGATACATGTCGAAAGTGATCCGTGCCAGCGCAAGTTGCGTGGCGTCGAGTGACTGCCTGAAGCTCGGGATCGTCCAGCGCGAACGTTGACGCAACTGCTCCACCAGTGCCGACAGCTTCTGGTATTGCGCCAGTGTGTCTGCGCCCACATCCTGCATTGGCAGAAGTCCGTCCTGCCAGCTGCCTTTGAAGAACAAGCGTTCCTGCGGGCTGTGGCACAAATGGCGTTCATCGTATTGCCAGCGCCCGGAAACACGATGACGCAAACCCAGTTCTTCAAGAAGCTCCTGAACCTCGGGGGCAGCGTCGCTGGGCAGCGGCAGGTAATGGGCGGCCAGTGGACAGGCGATGCCGCTCACCGAGCCGGCGCGGCTGTTGCCGCCAACCGTGTCCTCCAGTTCCAGCAGGGCAAAGTCGTCGATGCCCTGCTGACGCAGCGCACGCGCCGCTGCCAGTCCGGCGATACCGCCGCCGGCAATCACGACGCCGGTCTTGCGCAACAGCGGCGGCGTTGACCACGACCTGGCTTCACGCAGCAAATGACCGCGCTCATGGTTGGCACCCACGAAGCCACCCTGGATGTCCTGCGTTCTTTCGCATCCGGGCAGCGCCAGCGTGCTGGCGGCGATGAACTGGCGGCGTTTCATGGTGAAAGGTGAGCCGCGATGTTACATGGCCCGGTGTCGGACCGGGCCGATAGCGGTTCCTTAGCTGGCGCCGGTCGTGGCCGGCGCAGAGGGCGGTCAGCTTTTTAGCGCAGGCGGGTGAGAATGCTTTGGCACAAACGCGGCGACTTCACCACCGGCTTTTTTCCAGGCCGTAAATCCGCCAGCAAGATGTGACACATTCTGCAGTCCCATATCCTGCGCCGTCCTGGCCGACAAGGCTGAGCGCCATGCGCTGGCGCAATAGAAGACAAACTTCTTGTCTTCACCAAAGATTGGCTTGTGATAGGGGCTGGCTGGATCAATCCAGAACTCCAGCATGCCGCGCGGACAGTGGAAAGCGTTGGGAATTCGCCCTTCGCGCTCCAGTTCCCTGGGATCACGCAAATCCACAAAAACGGTGTTTTCGGACCCAAGTTCTTGGAGTGCCTGTGCCACTTCCATCGAGGCGACGACGGAGTTCGCCTCCGCAATCAGATCCAGGTAGCCTTTTTTGATGTGGACTGTCATAGCAGGTACTCCGTTGTGTCAATTGAAGAAAGTTGAGAAGCCGCTGTCAAGGAAATGAAAGCGATAGTGTCTAGAAGCCGACCTGGGCTGCACCCTTGAGCTTGAGAATGGACCGTGTCTCGTCCGGTGTGGCAATTTCAAGTGACAGGCTCTCCAGAATGGAACGGATCGTGCGCACCTGTTCTGCATTGGACTGAGCCAGTTTGCCACGGCCGGCATACAGACTGTCTTCCAGGCCAACACGCACATGGGAGCCCATGGTGGCGCCTATGGTTGCCAGCGGCATCTGGTTCTTGCCAGCGCCGAGCACCGACCATTGGTACTGGTCTCCGAACAGTTTGTCGGCAATGCGTTTCATGTGAACCAGATTCTCGGGGTCCGCACCGATGCCACCGAGCGTGCCCAGCACCATCTGGATGAACAGGGGCGGCTCGATCAGGTGGCGGTCCAGAAAATGGGCCAGCGTGTACAGATGGCCAACGTCATAGCACTCGCATTCGAACTTTGTGCCGCAGCCCTTGCCCAACTGCTCCAGAATGGTCTCAATGTCCTTGAAGGTGTTGCGGAATACGGCGTCGCGACTGCCTTCCAGATGGTTGTACTCCCAGTCAAATTTCCATTCTGTGTATTTGTCAGCCATCATGTACGAGCCGAAATTCATCGAGCCCATGTTGAGGGACGCGACTTCCGGCTTGGCCCGCAAAGGTGCGATGAGACGCTGCTCGATCGGCATGAAGGTGCTACCGCCCGTGGTGGTGTTGAGAACGACATCACATTGCTGCTTGATGCGCTGCAGAATATCGAGCCAGACGTTGACATCACTGGTCGGGCGACCGTCTTTGGGGTCACGCGCATGCAGGTGAATGATCGATGCCCCGGCTTGCGCTGCCCCGACCGCCTGAGCCACGATGTCGGAAGGAGTCACAGGCAGATGCGGGGACATCGTCGGGGTGTGCCCGGCGCCGGTGACGGCGCAGGTGATGATGACTTTACGGCTTGCTTTTTTCATTTTGATATTCCTTGCTAGATCAGCCATTCCATGCCGCCGCAGATACTGAGCGACTGACCAGTGATGGATCGCCCGACTGGCGACGTGATGTACAAAATCATTTCTGCAATTTCTTCGTGCGTGACCATGGTGCCCAGCGACGCGCTGGCCAGGGCCTGGCGCTGCATCTCGTCGTAGGAAATGCCTTTGGAGGCGGCGCGGGCGGTGAACACCTGCTTGATTCGTTCGCCATCCACAACGCCTGGCAATATCGAGTTGACCCGGATCTTGTGCGGCCCGAGCTCGATGGACAGACCGCGGGAGAATCCGACCACAGCCCATTTGGAAGCAGAATAGGGCGAGCGTAGCGGGAAGCCGAACTTGCCGGCGACGGAGGCCATGTTCACGATCGAGCCGCCGCCGTGGGCCTTCAAGGCCGGCACGGCACGGCGCACACAGTAGAACTGGCCCGCCACATTGATCGCGAAGGTACGATTCCAGTCCTCTGTAGAGATGCTCTCAACCGGCCCGGCGGGTCCGGCAATGCCGGCATTGTTGATCAGGATGCTCAGACCGCCGAGCGCCTTGACGCCAGCATCAATGAAGGCATCGACCGCGTTGGGGTCTGCGACATCGACCACTTCGCCCTTGAGGCCAGGGTGCCGGTCGAGCATGTCGGTGACGCGCTCCGGCACAACATCACAGAAGTAGACGCTTGCGCCTCGTTCCAGAAAGGCAGCGGCAACGTCCGCGCCGATCCCGCTGCCGGCCGCCGTGATGATGATTTTCTGTTGCGGCCAGTAGTCTTGCGCGTGTGTGCTCATTCTCTGCTTCCTCAAAATAGGTTGAGCGCGGCAGTGTGCTGACCCGCGTCGGATTCAAAAATGGAACGGTGTTGCGATTGTTGAAACGAAAAAATTATATCTGTTAATTTTTTACGCGCGACTGCGCAACGGGCAGGAACCCCATTCCGGCGGAAATCTCCTGCGCAGCTGCGATGGTTTGAAGCCGCAGGGCGGGCAGACGACTCGGTGCGAACCGGGACGTAGGGCCAGTGATGCAGAAAGATCCAACAACACTGCCACTCTGGTCACGCACTGGTGCTGAGATGCCGGAGACGCCAATCGCCCATTCATCGATGCATTCGGCAACCCGGAGGTGGCGTATGCGGTCCAGTTCAGTCGTCAACGCTTCGCGTGAGCTGATGGTGAATTCGGTGCGCGGCTGGAGCGAACTGAGCGTCATTTCCACAAATTCATCGGTCTGAAAAGCCAGCATGGCCCTGCCAATGGACGAGCAATGCAAAGCGACGCGGGTGCCCAGCGGCGAAGCGATCTGCAGTGCGGCGGGCGAATCGACCTTTTCCAGGATCAAGGCATCCCCGTCCTGCATGACACCGACCATGGTGGTCTCGCCGGTTGCACGCGTGACAGCCTCCATCACGGGACGGGCAACGTCTCTGAGCGTCAACTTTTGCAGCACACCCACGCCTAATTCCCACAATTTGGTGGTCAGCACGTAGCCGCTGGTGGCCGCATCTTTGCGCGTGTAGCCGCGTCGGCACAGGGTGTCGAGCAGCCTGAAAACGGTACTCTTGTTCATTCCAAGTTTCCGGCCCAGCTCGCTGACTCCAATCGGGACCTGACTGTTTGACAGGGTCTCAACGATCTGCAGGGCTTTTTCTACGGTGGCTGACATGAGTCGCATGCTCCTCTAAGAATATTTCCTTATATCTAAACACGAAAAATGTTGTTTCACATATCGAAAAGGAGTTGCAAAAATAACAAGTGCAATGATAATTGACCTAGAACAAATCTTCTTCAGGTTTTAAACAAGATCATGCCGCTACCTGCTCAAGCCCTCATGGAGCTGTTTCGCCCGCCAAGGCGTGTGACCTACGCGTCAAGGGAAACCATGCTTTATGCACTGGCGGCCGGCATGGGTGAGAGGGAGCTCAATTTTGTCTACGAGCCAAACCTGGTGGCCCTTCCCTCGATGGCCACGGTGCTCGGATTCGATGACAGCTGGTTGGAGTCCGCGGGCGTGGATTTGGGCAAAGTGGTGCATGGGGCGCAAAACCTCAGATTTCTGGGCACCTTGCCAGCAGCGGGAACTGTGACGGTCAACTTCGGTGTCGCGGGGGTTGTAGACAAGGGCGCTGGGCGTGGCACACTGATCATTCAGGAAACCCGGCTCGACCACGCGCAGACAGGCGAGGCGCTGGCGGTCGGGCGGTCGACCTTGTTTGTCCGCGGCGAAGGCGGCGGCGGGTCCATTGGGCTCAATCCGCCAACGCATTCATTGCCGACCCGGGCGCCAGACCGCGTCGTTCTGCAGGCAACAGCGCCGAATCAAGCGCTCTACTTCCGCCTGCTGGGCGACTTCAACCCACTGCACGTCAGCCCCGAGGCAGCACGCAAGGCAGGCTTTGATCGGCCCATCCTGCACGGTGCCTGCACCTACGGAATCGCCTGTGCCGCGATCCTTCGCACTTATTGTGATCTGGACACTTCGCGACTGCGCGAACTGGAGGCACGCTTTGTCGGCGTGGTCTTCCCCGGAGAAACACTGGCATTTCTGATGTGGCTTGACGGGGATACGGTCTCGTTTCGCGCGATCGCCGCCGAGCGCGGCGTCACGGTGCTCGACAGCGGCCGAGCCCTTGTCGTGTCGGCATGATTTGTGCGTAACCCCAGTTCTCGCCCTGATTCCCCTGGGTACTTTCATCCACTTGTTCGAAGGAGACGGTTAACATGAAACGACGCAATTTCTTCCAGAGCGCGGCAACGGCGGCGACCGCAGCCGTGATTGCTGCTGGCGCCCTATTCCAGACAACACCGCTACTGGCGCAATCGCGCGCTGCAACCTTGCGCGTGGTGCAGGAGGCTTTGCCCAACACCCTGGACCCAGCCGGTCTTGCCGGCAATCCGCGCGCCAACGGCTACAGCTGGAATACCTATGACCGCCTGATCACCTTTGGAAAGCAAACCCTTCCCAACGGCACCGAGTCCTACGATTACAACAAGCTCGAGCCCGAGCTGGCCGAGAGCTTTGTGGAGTCGGCCGACGGCAAGTCGATCACCTTCAAGATCCGGCAAAACGCCACTTTCCACGACGGAACCCCGGTGACCGCTGCCGACGTGAAATGGTCACTGGATCGTGCGGTTAGTGTGACCACAGCCAAGAACCAACTCGGAACCGGCTCCCTGACCAGTCCTGAGCAGTTCGTCGTGCTCGATCCTTACACCGTGCGGGTCGATGTGCCGCGCAAGGACCGCTACACGCTGCCCAATCTGGCAATCGCTTTCCCTGTCATCCTCAATTCCAGTCTGGTGAAGAAAAATGCCACGGCACAGGACCCTTGGGGTACCGAATGGCTCAAGAACAATGATGCGGGTGGTGGGGCCTTCAAGCTGGAGAAGTTCGAGCCCGGGCAGCAACTGGCGCTGGTGCGCCACAACGGCTGGAAGTCCGGACCCTTGCCGGCCATCGAGCGGGTGATCATGCAAGTGGTGCCGGCCGCGTCCAACCGCCGCGCCCTGCTGGAGAAGGGCGATGCCGACATTGCGCTGGACCTGCTCTCACAGGATACCGTCGATCTGGACAAAGGCGGCAAGTTCAACATCGTCTCTACAACGCAGGTCAACGCCTTCCAGTTCGTTGCCATGAACACAAAGACCAAGCCGTTTGACGACGTGCGAGTGCGCCAGGCGGTTGCCTATGCCCTGCCCTACAAGGCGATGTTTGACGCAGCCCTTCAGGGGCGTGGGCACCCCTTGTTCGGCGGGCCATCCGGATTGCCGGCAAGCAACTACTTCCCAGCACCCCATCCGTACAACACGGACTTGGCCAAGGCCAAGGGCCTGCTGACGGCTGCGGGTTTGCCAAATGGATTCGAGACGACGTTCTCCTTTGACATGTCGGTCGCTTCGGTGGCCGAACCCGTTGCCACGCTGATTCAGGAAAGCCTGGGCAAAGTGGGCATCAAGGTCACCATCAACAAGATTCCAAGTGGCCAGATCGGGCAGGCGCTGACCAAGAAAGAGGTGCCGTTCTACTTTGAAGGCTCGGCCGCCTGGCTGCGTGACACAGACTATTTCTTCCGCATCTTCTACCAGGGCAACACGCGCTGGAATTTTGGTGACTTCCAGAATCCGGAGATTGGGCAACTGGTACAGGACGCGCGCTGGGAAGCCAATCCGGCCAAATACACGACCGCAACCAAACGCATGATCCAGATTGCCAATGAAGAGGTTCCGGTCGTCCTGCTATGGCAGGCCGCACAGGAACTGGCAGCACAGAAGAACCTGAAGGGCTTCGTCTACTACTTCCATCGTCAGGTCGACTTCAGGAAGATCTCGCGACTCTGATTGAGGGCAGTGCCCAGCCTTTCGGGACTGGGCCGTTCACTCGGGATTGGGACGTCGCAACAGGATGATGGTGTGGTCGCCACTGGTAAGCAATTTGCCATCCTTGCGCAGCAGCCTTCCACGCTCCAATGCGATGCCGCGGTCAGGTTTTGAACTGGGGCGCTTTTCCACCAGTTCCAGCTCCAGGTAGACCTCGTCACCGGGGTCCAAGGGCGCCAGAAAACGGATCTTGTCCCATCCCAGGGATGCAATCACACTGCGCTCGAAGCAGCCCAGCTGGGCCTTCAGCCCTTCGATCAGGGCCAGGCCAAACAGCCCATGCGCAATGCGCCCGCGAAAGCCCGCAGCTCGGGCGAAGTCCTCGTCCATGTGCACCGGATGACGCTCGCCGGTCAGATCGGCATACCGATCAATGTCGTCAACCGTGATAACTCGCGTCGATGAAATCAACTTTGTCCCCGGGACAAAGTCCTCGTACCAGATCTGCTTTTCCATGCTCATGCCCCCTATGCTGCGTGAACCACTGGCGATCCAGGCGATGTGCCGAGCCACACCGCATCCTGAAGGACACGCCAGTCGATCTTGTTACTGCCGGAACGCGGCAGGGATGAAACAAAGACGACCGAAGCCGGCACCTTGTAGGCGGCCATGACGCCACGAGCCCAGTCAATGATGTCGCTCTCCTTCAGGTCATGCGTTGAATCCGCCTTCAGCACCACGAAGGCCTTGACGGATTCGCCCTTGTAGTCGTCAGGTGCTGACACAACACAGCATTCCTGAATCGAAGGGTGTTCATAGAGTTTGGCCTCACATTCTGCCGGCCAGACTTTGTAGCCGCTGACATTGATCATGCGCTTGAGCCGGTCGACTGCAAAATAGTAGCCCTCTTCATCGCGATATCCCAAGTCGCCGGTGCGCAGAAAACGCAAACCGTCGAGCATCACAAAGCACTCGGCATCGGCATCGGGGTGATTCCAGTAACCGAGCATCACCTGCGGTCCACTCACCAGTATTTCACCCACTGCGTTGTCAGGCATTTCAGCCAACGTTTGCGGGTCTACAACCCGGGAGTGCGTCTCAAAGATGGGAATTCCAAGGCACTGCGGCTTTGCCCTTTTGGGTGGGTTGATGTGCGTGGGGGCGATGGTCTCGGTCATGCCATAGCCCTCAACGTAGGTCAGATTGAACCTTTCCTGAAGTGTCCTGGCCACCGCAGCCGGCATCGCCGAGCCACCCCCGGTCAGTGTCGTGAGTTTCGCAAAGGTGCGATCCGAGAAAGAAGGGCTGGCCAGGACATCCACGATCATGGTCGGCGCAGCATTCCAGAAGCTCACGCCGTACTTCTCGAAAAGTGGCGGAATGAGCTCACGGTCCCAGCGCGCCATAAGGACCAGCGTGGCGCCGGCAAAGATGCCCGCATTCATCGAAGCCTGCATGGCTGCCACATGGAACAGCGGCATGAAGGCGGTGACCACACTTTGACTGTCAAACCGATACCACGCGGCCTGTGCGACGGCGGTGAACTGCACGCTGGCGTGGGTGTGCATGCAGGCCTTGGGTTTTCCGGTGGTGCCGGAGGTGTAGGGCATCAGGCACAGGTCGGAGTTCCCGACCGTCTGCACCTGTATTGGCGTCGGCGCTTGAAGTGCCGCAGTCCATGCAATGAAAGGGGGGATCTCCTTGAAAGTCCCTCGACTCTCCAGAACCACGTCGGGAAGTCGAAGGGAAAACCCCTCAGCCACATAGTCGGCGTAGCGGGCAACGATGATTTGATCCAGTGCCAGCTGCTGCGCCCGGAAGCGATCCACCAGTTCCATCCCTATGAGGGCAATTCGGGCGCCGCTATCGGACTGGATATGGGCCAACTCACCGGCAAGATTCATCGGATTGATGGGGACGGCGACCGCGCCTATGGCCAGAATCGCGTAATACGAAATCACAAATTGGGGCGAATTCTGCATGTCCAGCAGAATCCGGTCCCTTCGCTTTGCGCCACAGTGGTGCTGCAGATAAGCACCCAGTTGCAGTACCTGCTTCAGAAGCTCACCGTAGCTCGTCTCGCTGCCATAAAACACCAGTGCCGGATGCAGGGGCTGCGCCTGCGCACTGCGCTGCAGATTTGCGAACAGGCCATCTGCCGGCAGCGACAGCGAATGCGCCAGACCCACCGGCCAAAATTCGGAGTGATTGTTCATCGGTATGAAAAATTCATTGGGGAATTCATGGCGCTCAAGTCGTCAACGCTGCTGGCTCCAGGGGCGTGCGCCAAACGGTGACAAACCCTGTGCAATCGAGTCGCACTGCGCTCCCTGCAGCAGGAACACCAAGCGACCTTCTCCTTCGATTTGCAGGCTCAGCAACTGCGGTGGCGCCAAAGAGGTCATCGTGCCCTGAATCACGGCAATGTGCTCATCATCGCAGAGCCGGAGCAGGCCCTTGACCCGAAGCACATGGGGTCCCATGACCGACTTGAGAGACTGCTGAAAAGCGGCAAGGTCACTTGTCTGCAGGGCTGGCAGCACAAAGGCCAAACGTTCAATGTCGCGGTGTCGGAGTTGCGCCATCTCAGCATCGTGGTCGTGGTGATGTTGATGGCGATGACCGGGTGTTTGCGGAGGTGGCCCTCGATGCAGATCAAGGAGTTGGAGCGCATCGATGTCCCCCATCACAGCCTGAAGCAATTCGGTGTCTGCGTTGATCGCACGAACCTGGTCCTGCACAAAATCAATACCCTGCGGCGATGCCAGATCACTCTTGCTGATGATCACCCGGTCGGCCATGCGGACCTGGCTGACGGCTTCGGGAAAACG
>CAIQVX010000050.1 GCA_903875275.1 uncultured beta proteobacterium
GAGGCAATTGGCCTCACATCCAGCGCTGCGGCTCCGGCCTAAGTGTTAGTGCAAATTGTTTTCTTTGCCGGGGGGCTTCTCCCGGTAAAGAAAGCATTTGTTTTATGCGCGCCAGCGCAAACAACGATTAATTGAATTCAATCAGCCAGCGCCCAGCGGTCTGTGCGCCCAAGAGGAGTGAATTGAAATGAGCAACTTCCAGAAACACATGGCATCCAAGGTGCCGCATGCGACATCTGCCGCGCGTGAGCGCGCACAGGCTGTCGCCGACATCAAGGCACAAACTGCTGCTGCGTTGCGCTCCTTTGAGCAGGAACGCATGCTGATGGCCAGCACGCTGCAATCCGAACTCGCTGCCGATCGCGCAAGCCGCTCGGCTGAGGTGCTGGAACTCCTTCAGAATGCCAGTGCAATGAGTGAGGCCTTCCGCCAGGAGCACGGCAACATGCGTTGCGAACTGCGCCACAGTCTGCTCGAATCCAGACAGGCAGTGGGGGCCGCCGTGGCCGAACTGTTTGACGAATTTTCCAAAGAACGCGTGGCCTTTTCGAAATCGCTGCGGCGCATGGCCAGGACACAAGGCGCTGGCTTGGCCAAAGATCGGCGCGAGCGTTCTCATGCGGTGGCGGCGCTGATGCGCTCCTTCACCACGGCGCATCACCACATGGCCAAGGTTCAATGGGCTGGCTTGGCAAAAGGCAGGCGCGAGCGCTCCCAGTCGCTGGCTGAAATGCTGAATGGCTTTCAGCGCTCTCGAGCCCACGTCGTGCGGCCTGTCATGAAGAGCGCGCTTAGATTCGCTCCGGTCGTCAAAGTGCCGGCGGTGCAGCGTAGCGAGCCCGTGCTGCCAGTTGTCAGGAAAGTGGAACTGTCAGTCAAGCCCCTTGTCCAAGCAACGCCGCCTGTCAGCAAACCCTGGCCGATAGCACCGCCGCGTGGCGAAACGCCCAAGCCGATTGCCAAGAAGGCTGCTGCCAAAGTCCTGCCTGTCAAGGCAGCGCGTGCCAAACCGAAGGCTTCGAAGCTGAAGAAGAAGTAAGAGTAAATCGAAGTATTAATCAACACGAGGAGTGGATGTGATGAGCGAAGCGGAAGAACTGACAGTACTGACTTTGGAAAAGAAAGCCAACTTTGTTGAAACGCCTTACATCCAGGGTGTCGCCGGGCGGGCACTGGACTACATCGGGGCGGGCTATCCGATTCACTTCAGTGGGCCGGCCGGGACTGGCAAGACCGCGTTGGCCATGCATGTTGCAGCCCAACTGGGCCGCCAGGTCATACTGATTCACGGCGATGACGAGTTTGGCAGCTCTGACCTGATTGGCGGGCAGACCGGCTACCGCTCTACCAAGGTGGTGGATAACTACATTCACTCGGTTTTGAAGCAGGAGGAGACTGTTTCCAAGCAGTGGGGCGACAACCGCCTGACCACCGCCTGCAAATATGGCTTCACCCTGATCTATGACGAGTTCACGCGCTCGCGTCCTGAGGCGAACAACGTGCTGCTGTCCATTCTCGAAGAGCGTTTGCTGGAGTTGCCCGACGCGCGCAGCGGAGATGGCTACCTTCAGGTGCATCCCCAGTTCAGCGCAATCTTTACCAGCAATCCGGAAGAGTACGCCGGGGTCCACAAGACCCAGGATGCCTTGATGGATCGCATGATCACGATCAAGGTCGGGCATCACGACTACGAGACCGAAGTGGCCATTACGCAAGCCAAGTCCGGTCTGCCGTGGCGGCAGTCCAAATCGATTGTGGATATCGTGCGTGAATTCCGCAGACTCGGCGTCAATAACGGTCGTCCGACAATACGCGCCTGCATCATGCTTGGGCGCATTGTGGCCAAGCGCAACAGCGCCGTGTCGGCCAGCGACCCATCGTTCAGAGAGCTATGCCACGACGTGCTTAACGCGGATTGCCTGAAGGTCACGCATGATGGGCAGGTCGCGGGTCTGGAACGCCTTGATGAAATCATCGCCCGATGCTGTCCACCGCTGCCGGCGCTGGTTCCCGTTGCGACCGACAAGAAGACAGCCGCCAGTTCGCGCCGTGCGGTGAATGCCGCTCATCTTGCCGAAGCGATTGTCTAAGGAGAGCAACATGGTCACCGAAAAGCGAGGAGTGCAGCAGATCAAGACCATGGGCGGCATCGTGGACGCTCGGCGTACGCGCACTTCCGCCGGTGCGCTGCTGGAACTGTCGATGCTGGAGATGGAAAAGCAGCGTCTCTCCAAAGAGATGCAGCGCGCCGAGAATCGCTGCCTCGAAATTCGAGCGAGGGTTGCTGAAATTGAGTCCAAGCAGGTGCGACTGCAGCGCTTTGTTGATCGACCCATCGTGGCTTTTCAGGACCCGGCGGCTGCGCAGGCAGCCATGCCTTTTCCTATCCATACCGCGCCGACGGATCGCATCAAGCGAAGGGCCTTGTCCTATTGAGGCAGGCAGATGCCCAGGCGGCCCAACTGAGTGGCAATGAAGGAGTGTGATGCAATGAAAATCCGAACATCTTCCTGTCTAAGGCCTTCCCTGAGTACAGCGTCGTTTCAGGTGGTCTGCAGTGTGGACTGCCGAGGCCTCGTGTATCGCTGGCGGCGCGAGATCATGACGCAGCGCCTGTTGCGGCAGAACCCCTTTTCAGCCGGCCCGGGTCTGGCACCACGCGGCAGCGTCGCGACGCTGCGCGAGCTCAACGCGATGCGCGCCAGAGCGCGTTGCCCCAAGGTGTGAACATGAACATTGAATCTCTGCTCGAACCCGGCCACTACCTGTATGCCATCGCCGATGCAGTTGAAGTGCCTCCGGTTTACGGCAACATCGGCATCAACGGCGCGGCGGTCTATGTGATTTCGCAGGGGCCGCTGGCGGCGATCGTGAGCGACATAACGGAAAAGAAGATCCGCCCGGAGCGCAAGAACCTCGCGGCACATAACGTTGTCATCAAGCGCCTGATGGATGAGGTAACGGTGTTGCCTGTGGCTTTTGGAACCATCGCTTCGAGCAAGAAGGCACTGCTCCAGATCCTCAAGCACAACAGTGCAACGTTTACTGAACAACTCGAGCGCGTACGCGGCAAGGTCGAGTTGGGACTGCGTGTGGTGCTTGATGTGCCCAACATCTTCGAGTACATGGTGAGTCGCCATCCGGACCTGGCCGAATTGCGCGATGACATGCTCGGACGGCAGCACGGCCCGTCGCAAAACGACAAGATCGAGATGGGGCGGCTGTTTGATCATCTATTGACGCAGGACCGCGAGTTGCACTCCGATACGGTGATCGAGGTTTTGAGTCCACGCTGTGTCGACATCAAGCAGAACCCGTCGCGCGAAGAAAAGGAAGTGATGCATCTGGCTTGTCTGGTCGAACGCGGCGCGCAGAAGGCATTTGAAGACGGTGTCTTTGAAGCGGCCAACCGCTTTGACAATAATTTCTCGTTCGATTTCAATGGGCCCTGGGCTCCACACCATTTTGTGAGCGTCGCCTTGCAGGCTTGATCGAAGTGCATGCTGATTCTTGACAATCTACTGCTGTCTCCGCTGCTGTGGATTTTCAGGGAAATCAACGAATCAGTGCAGAAAGAGCAGGCCGGCGAAGCAGAGGCAGTGACGCGCTCGCTGAGCGAGCTTTACATGAAGCTTGATACCGGAGCCATCACGGAAGAGGAATTTGACGCCGCTGAGGCAGTGTTGCTTGATCGACTGGACGCCATTCAGGAACGGGATCAGGGAGTGGCGGCTGAGGGTGAAGAGGGGGATGAAGCAGAGGACGAAGACGACGACGAGGAGGAAGAAGAGGAAGAAGAGGAAGAAGAGGAAGAGGAAGAAGAAGTCAGTGATACATCGCCAACCGACGCGGGCGAGGTGTGATCATGGCATCTCAGGCGCTTCCAGGTTTCTTGAAGGATGACGGTTTGCGCCTTCTGCTTTTTGGTGGCAAAGGTGGCGTTGGCAAGACCACCTGTGCTACGGCAGCGGCACTGCAGATGGCCAAACGGCGGCCAGCTGACTCATTTTTGCTGGTCTCGACCGACCCGGCACATTCACTGGCGGATTGTCTGGACGGCGTGGTACTGCCCAACAATCTGATCTTCCGTGAGATTGATCCGCAGCAGAGTCTGATGAGTTTCAAAGCGCGCCACGAAGAGCACTTGCGCACGATTGCGCTGCGCGGCACCTTTCTGGATCAAGCTGATGTGAGCCAACTGGTTGAGCTTTCGGTTCCGGGTCTGGATGAAATGATGGCCCTGCTGGAGATCGAAGTCTGGGTCAAAGAGGCTCAGTACGCCTGCATCATCGTTGACACGGCGCCGGCTGGACACACCTTGCGACTGCTCGGCTTGCCAGCCATGATGCGCAAGTGGATCGCCGCGCTCGACGCCATGCTGGCCAAGTACCGCTATATGACTGAGCTTTACCAGGGTGCTTACCGTCCGGATGCCGCGGATGCGTATCTGACGCAAACACTGACTGACCTGAAACGCTTGTGGGCGCTGCTGCGTTCTTCGAAGCGCTGCCTCTTTGTGCCGGTGCTGCTGGCTGAGGCCCTGAGCGTGCATGTCACGGGCCTCATGGTCGGCGAACTGGAGCGATTGGGTCTTCCGTTGCAAGAATTCCTCGTCAATCGCCTGCAACCAGCGCAAGCGGACTGCCCTGTCTGTTCGGATGGTCTGGCGCGGCAAGTTTGTGCGCTATCCGAACTGACGCTGCTGTTTCCGAAGTACAGGTTCTGGGGCCTGCCCCTGCTGGGCAGCGAGATTTGTGGTGCCGAGCAACTGCAGGCACTGTGGCAAGGGGCGCAGCCCCTGCCGGGAAATCCGTCTGATGTGCTGAAGGTTGGCGCGCCAGTGCCGACGCAAAGTGGTGCGAAGCAGCAGGCCTTGGTGAACCGGCCAGCGCTGCTGCCGGCGCCCTCCATTCATCTGCTCCTTTTCGCCGGCAAGGGCGGCGTTGGCAAGACCACCCTGGCCTGCGCCACGGCCCTGCGTCTGGCGCAGGAGCGAGCAGGTCAGGAAGTGCTTCTTTTCTCGATTGACCCGGCGCACTCCTTGGGCGTGTGTCTGGAACGTGAAGTCGGCTCGCAGGAAACCCGTGTCGCACCAGGCCTGAGTGTGATCGAGCTTGACGCGCAGGCAGAGTACAGCCGGCTGAAGAAGGACTACGCCCAGGAACTGACAGGAATGTTCGGACGCAGCAAGCCAGAAGCGGGAATGGAACTGGCCTTTGATCGCGAGGTGATGGAGCGCATTCTTGATGTCGCGCCAGCAGGGCTTGACGAGATGCTGGCACTGACCCGGATTGTGGACCTGATGGACCGCCAGAAGTACGATCTCTTTGTGCTGGATACGGCACCCACCGGGCACTTGCTGCGCTTCCTGGAGATGCCGGAACTGATAGAGAACTGGCTGAAGACGTTTTTTGGCCTGTTTCTGAAATACCGCGATATCTTCTGGTTGCCAAAAATCTCTCAGATGATGATTGAATTGTCCAAGAAGATGAAGGCGTTTCGGCGATTGCTGATGGATGCAAGGCAAGCCGCATTGATGGCGGTGGCGATACCGACCGAGATGGCTTTTGCCGAGACGCAGCGTCTGCTTGCAGCCTGCGAACGCCTTGGCATCGCGGCGCCCATTCTGTTCCTGAACCTGCTGACCCCGGCGTCGTCCTGTCCGACCTGTGCTGCGCTGAGCCGTGATCAGCAGGCGCTGCGCGAACGCTATCGCCAGGCCTATAGGGCCCGTCGTGTGACGGAAGTCTTCAGACAAACCGAGCCACGTGGAGTCGATCGGCTGGACGCTTTGGGGTCAGCCCTTTATGGCAGCTCAGGGCTTATTCAGGCAACCGCCCTATAACGGAGAGATGTGATGACAAATGAACTTGAATCAGTTAGCACCGACTCGGTGTCAGCGCAAACAGCAGTGAGCACGGAGACAGTCAACGTCAAGCGCTCAACGGGGCCGACCATGCTGGAGCGGCTTTTCGCCATGTCATTGCGCTATCGCAAAGAGGGCAACCTGCGACAGGCCAGCGAGATGTTCTGGACGCTGGTGCAGGACCACCCGGACACGCCGCAAGCCGAGGCCGCGAAGGCAGAGTTGCTGCTGCTGGCCGAGAGTTATGAGCGCGCGGGAAACCAGCACATGGCGCGCGGCATGTACGAGCGGCTGATGGACCTGGAAGACTAGGTCATGAACTCTGGAGCTGCGTGATGGCACTGCCTAAGGAAAACAACGCGTCCTTGTGTGAGCTGCTGGACCGCGTGCTCAACACCGGCGTTGTCGCCATGGGCGAAATTGTGATCTCGGTCGCCGGCGTCGATTTGATCTACCTGAACCTCAATCTGTTGCTGACCTCGGTTGAAACCGCCATTGTGCAGAGCAAGTTGATGCAGGAGTCAGCATGAACGCGCCCGAGTCCTTTTTCTTTCCCGACGACAAGCCGACAGAGCGCAGCGCTGCACAACCGCGCATTTCGCTGGACCCGGAAACGGTGAAGAACGGGCTGGGGCAGCTGGTCCTGACGCTGGTTGAACTGGTGCGGCAGTTGCTGGAGAAGCAGGCCATCCGGCGCATTGAGGGCGGTTCACTGACGGACGAAGAGATCGAACGCCTGGGCTTGACCTTTCTTGAACTCGACAAGCAGATGGCCTGGTTGAAGAAAGAGTTTGGATTGACGGACAAGGATCTGAATCTGGATCTGGGTCCGCTTGGAAAGCTGCTGTGACAAGGCAAAAGGAGAATACGAATGAGCACCCCACAAATCAATACCACACCGAGTCGGCCCAGAGGTATTACGCACGGCACCAGTTCCTCGACCCTGGCCGATGTGCTGGAGCGCATTCTGGACAAAGGCCTGGTGATTGCGGGTGACATCAAGATCAAGATCGTCGA
>CAIQVX010000051.1 GCA_903875275.1 uncultured beta proteobacterium
GATCGCGCCACGGAAGTGGAGCATTTTGTTGAACTTCAAGGTGTGTTCGTGCAGATCGGTCTAATGCCCAACACTGAGTTCCTCAAAGGGACTCTGGAGTTGAGCCGTTTCGGTGAGATCGTGGTCGATACCAAGTGCCACACCAGTCTGCCGGGTGTCTTTGCTGCGGGTGACGTGACGACCGTACCCTACAAGCAAATCGTCATCGCGGCTGGCGAGGGCGCGAAAGCGGCGTTGAGTGCATTTGACTATCTGATTCGTCGCCCTGCAGTGACCGCGACAGTAAAAGCAGTCGAAGGTGCTGCGGCTTGACGTTTCCGGATTTCGCGACACTAGTGGAGCAGGGTCAATACAAGGCTGTCATTGCGGGCGCCAGCTGTCATTGCGGACTCGATCCGCAATCCAGTGGGGGAGTGTCACTGGATCCCGGATCAAGTCCGGGACGACAAACTGGGCGTGCGGGATGACAAACTGGGCGTGCGGGACGACAAACTGGGCGTCCGGATGATAGATCCCGCTCCTGTCTGAATTTCACCGCGTCGGTCGCGTTGCACCCCAGAGCCCGACCAGACAGAGCACCATGCCAGCGCTCGAGACCAGCGTTGGCCGCCAGCCTTCAAACAGCGCTGACATCAACAGCGCCATCGGTGGAATGACCAGACCGGTCAGCGCCGCGCGTCCGGGACCCTGCCGCTTTGCCAGACTGAAGTACAGCAGGAAGGCCGCCACTGAACCCATTGCGCTCAGATACAGCAGTGAGATCCAGTAACTTGGGCGCGGGTCAAGATGAAACTCCACCCCGCCCAGCGCCGCAATCAGGGTCAGCGTGAGCGCCCCGTAGCCCATGCTCCAGGCCAGAAGGGGAATAAGCGGTGCGCCACGACGCGTGAGGCGCAGCGTCAGCATATTGCCGATGGAGGCGAAGCTCACTGCCATCAAACCCAGGCCGACGGCACCCAGCACCCCGGCACCAGCACGCGCGGCTGCGATATCGGGCCAGAAGATCAGCACGATGCCCGCCACACCCAGAGCCCCGGACATGAGGAAGCGCCGACTGATCGACTGGCCAAAACACAGGGCGCCACCGATCGCGTTGGTGAAGATCATCAGTGAGAACAGCACCGCCATCAACCCCGAAGGCAGATGACGCTCCGCCTCGTAGGTTCCCATGTAATTGAAACCGTATTGCGCCGCCCCGGTCAGCATAAGCCAGCCATGCTGCGACGGGCTGAACGTCAGAGGCTCGCCACGCCAGCGTGCAATGGCGAACAGCATGATGCTGGCCAGACCAAAGCGCAGCGCCACCGAATGCAGCACTGCCACATCGCCCAACTGGTACAGAATGACATGCCAGGTCGTGGCCCAGATCAGGGTCGGGGCCCAGAACAGAAAACGGTCAGACACGCATGGCCCGTTGCGGCTTGTCCTGCGTCAAGCCTGTGCGTTCTGCAACGCAGCGATGCGCTCTTCAAGCGGTGGATGCGTCGAAAACAACTGCCCCATTCCGCCGGCGATGCCGAAGGCCGCCACACTCTTGGGCAACTCGCCCGCCTGCATGCCACCCAGACGCGCCAGTGCATCGATCATGGGCTGACGCCGACCCAGCAACTGCGCTGATCCGGCGTCCGCCCGGAACTCGCGATGCCGCGAGAACCACGCCACGACCATGGAGGCAGCAAAGCCGAGCACGATGTCGAGCACCAGGGTCGTGATCATGTAGCCGATGCCGGGGCCGCTGGAGCGCTCGTCGTTCTTGCGCAGAAAGCTGTCCACCGCATAACCGATGACGCGGCTGAGAAACACGACAAAGGTGTTCATGACGCCCTGGATCAGGGTCATGGTGACCATGTCGCCGTTGGCAACGTGCGCGATCTCATGACCGATAACGGCTTCGATTTCCTCGTGCGTCATGCCTTGCAGCAAGCCGGTGCTAACCGCCACCAGCGCCGAATTCTTGAAAGCACCCGTGGCAAAGGCATTGGGCTCGCCGTCAAAAATGCCGACCTCGGGCATGCCGATGCCGGCCTTGTCGGCGAGTTTTCGAACGGTTTCGACGATCCAGGCTTCATCGCCGTTTTGCGGCTGGTTGATGATGCGCACACCGGAACTCCATTTGGCCATGGGCTTGCTGATCAGCAGCGAAATAATGGCGCCGCCAAAACCCATCACCAGGGCAAAGCCCAGCAGCGACGCCAGGTTCAGGCCATTGGCCGTGAGGTAACGGTTGACGCCCAGCAAACTGGCCACCACACCGAGCACCGTCACCACCAGCACATTGGTCAAGACAAAGAGAAGAATACGTTTCATGATTTCCTTTACATGCAACCCGAATCAGCCAGGCGCAGGCCACGATGGTAAGGGCTGCCGGGCCGAATTCAAGTCCTGGGCAAGCGAAAGACCCCGCTGTCAGCGTAGAACTGCGGGTCTTCATTGGCTGGCCACCAACGCGGAACACCCAGAACCGGCAGATGCGCAAAGGGTTTGGTCGCCAGCTTTTCAGAAGTCAGGTCCTGCGCCAGCCAGGCGTCCAGTTCCGCCAGACTTTGGCAAAGCGTGGGCGCCCGGTACACATGTGCCGTGATCGCCTTGCGCGGCTGTGCCAGTTTTTCCAGCAAGGCGTGACCAAACAGAAGCAAACGCGCCTCCTGCCAGAGCGGGCGCAAAGACCCAAACAGCGCTTGCCAGTCCTTGGCGGCCAGCGCGTCCCAGAGCGCGTCTGGCGCCTGCAGCACGGCAGCGTCCTCATCAAACAGCGTGAGACTGTCACGCGCCGGCCCACGCACCGGCTGGATGCCGGTTTGCGCCAACTGTGCCACGTGCAACTGATTGAGCCGCTTCTTGGTGAACGGAAACTGCAGCCAGGCCAGCGCGTTGAAGAAATCGTGCAGACCCTCGCGTGTCGGGATGCAGCCCGTGTCGAAAACATGCTGTTCGTAGGCAACTCCGCTCGGCAGTTCACTCTGTGCCACAAAGCGCACCGGAAAACCATCCAGCCCCAAGGCCGCCTGATTCAGCGCCTCGGGCTGCGCCTGACCATCGACAAGCCGACGTGACACACCCTCGCCCAGCACACGCCATGGCACCAGCCAGGGCGCATCCCAATTGATCAGGCCAACTTCCACTGCAGAACTTCACCCGCCCGAAGCGGCTTAAGAAGTGCCTCGCTAAAGGCAAAGCTCTCGGGCACTGTCCAGCCCTCGCGCCGCAGCGTGATGCTGCCAGCATTGCGCGGCAGGCCGTAGAAATCGGGGCCATGGAAGCTGGCAAATCCCTCCAGCTTGTTCAGCGCACCCGCTGCATCAAACGCTTCGGCGTAGAGCTCCATGGCCGTGCTGGCGGTATAGCAACCGGCGCAGCCGCTGGCGTTTTCCTTCAGCTGCGCAGCATGCGGCGCGCTGTCGGTGCCAAGAAAGAATTTGCTCGACCCGCTAGTCGCCGCCTGCACCAGTGCCAGCCGGTGCCGCTCGCGCTTGAGCACGGGGAGACAGTAGTAATGCGGCCGGATGCCACCCATGAAGATGGCGTTGCGGTTGTAGAGCAGGTGGTGCGCCGTGATGGTGGCCGCGCTGAAGTGGCAGGCCTCCTGCACGTACTGAGCCGCTTCAAGCGTCGTGATGTGCTCCAGAACGATCTTGAGTTCCGGAAAATCGCGGCGCAGGGGAATAAGCTGCGTATCGATAAAGACCGCCTCCCGATCAAACAGATCGATGTCCGGCGCCGTCACTTCGCCGTGCAGCAGCAAGGGCATACCGACGCGCTGCATGGCTTCGAGCGTCGGGTAGGTCTTGCGCAGATCGGTCACGCCAGCGTCGCTGTTCGTGGTGGCCCCCGCCGGGTACAGTTTGACCGCCACCACCCCTGCGTCCTGTGCCAGTTTGATTTCTTCCGGGGGCAAATTGTCGGTGAGGTAGAGCGTCATCAGAGGCTCAAAACCCAGTCCTTCGGGTACGGCGGAGCGAATGCGTTCGCGGTAGGCCAAGGCGGCGGCCGTGGTCGTGACCGGCGGGCGCAGATTGGGCATGATGATGGCGCGAGCAAACTGCGCCGCTGTGTGCGGCACCACGGCGCGCAGGGCGTCGCCATCGCGCACATGCAGGTGCCAGTCGTCGGGTTGGGTCAAAGTAATCGTTTGCGTCATTGTTGCTATTGTCCCTGTTGGAACCTGCCCTCAGGCGGATAGCTGGGGTCGGTATAGCCGGGCGTGGACGGGTGCCCCGGTCTGACCAGGCTGTCCACCAGCGCCTCATCCTCCTGCGTGAAGACATAGTTCAGCGCCGGAGCATAGTGTTGCCACTGCGCCAGCGTGCGCGGCCCGGCAATGAGCGAGCTCACGGCACGGTTGGCCAGCACCCAGGCGCAAGCAAACTGCGCCAGACTGATGCCCCGTGCCTTGGCGTGCACCTGGAGTTGCTGCGCGATCAGCAGCGATTCGGCACGAAATTCGGTCTCGGCAATACGCGGATCGGAGCGGCCGGCGCGGCTGCCCGACTCCGGAACCTGACCAGGCAGGTACTTACCGGCGAGCACGCCACGCGCGATCGGACTGTAGGGCGCCACGCCAATACCGTAGTGCTCGCAGGCCGGCAACACCTCAAATTCAGGCAAGCGGTTGAGCAGGTTGTAGTAAGGCTGGCAAACCACCGGGCCCGGCATGCCGAGTTGACCCGCCAGGCGCACCAGTTCGGCGATACGCCAGCCGCGAAAGTTGGAGACTCCCCAGTAGCGGATCTGGCCCGAACGCAGCATGGCGTCGAGCGCCCGCAGCGGCTCCTCCAGATTCATGCCGTTGAAATCCCGGTGCAGATACAGAATGTCCAGATAATCGGTTTGCAATCGCGACAGAGAGGCCGCCACCTCATGCAGCATCCAGGTTCTGGAATAGCGACCTTCATTAATTCGATCGGACATGCTGTTTCCAATCTTGCTCGCCAGCACCCAGTCCTGGCGCTGGCCTTTGAGCAAGTCACCAACCATGGATTCAGAAGCCCCTTTGGAATAGACATCGGCGGTGTCGATGAAGTTGACGCCCTGCGCGTGTGCATCGGCCACGATGGCAGCCGC
>CAIQVX010000052.1 GCA_903875275.1 uncultured beta proteobacterium
CCACTTTGACAAAGCCATTCTGGAGGCCGTCCCGAAAGACAAGAAAGTCGTCCTGCTATGTCGCAGCGGTGTGCGATCCATTGCCGCTGCCCAGCGCGCCACAGAACTCGGTCTGCAGGCCTACAACATTCTTGAAGGCTTCGAGGGCAACCCGGATGCACTCGCGCAACGCGGGCATGTGGGCGGCTGGCGCTTTCACGGACTGCCCTGGCGCCAGGGCTGACTTACAGCAGCGGTGGCTTGCGCGCCAGCACGTCCTGCGCCACCTGCTCGTAGGCGTGCGCCAGTTGCAGCAAGTCAAAGTCGCCACGCGGCCTGCCTATCAGCTGCATGCCCATCGGCAATCCGCGCTCAGCAAAGCCCACCGGCACACTGATGCAGGGCAGCCCGGCAAAAGTGGCGTAGATCACCACCTCCATCCAGCGGTGGTAAGTGTCCATCGCCACGCCGTTGATCTGACTCGGCCAACGCTCGCTTGCATCAAACGGCCAGACCTGTGACACCGGGAGCGCCAGACAGTCATGGGTCTCGAACAGCGTGAGCAGGTGCTGGTCGATCGCTGTGCGCTGCACACTGGCGCGCAGGAAGTCGGTGCCGGTGAGCTGTGCCGCCCGATCAAACTCCCACAAAGCCTCGGGCTTGATGAGTTCGCGGTTCTTCGGGTTCAGCAGAAACGGCGCGATCCGACTCGCCACCAGCGCGCGGCGCCAGACCAGCCAGGCCTGCCAGATGGCTTCCGGCGCGGTACCGAGTTGCAGGTGCTGCACCGCACAGCCCAATGACTCGAACCGACGCAAGCCCTGCTCGCAGACGCCCAGAATGCCAGACTCCATCGGCAGATAGCCATCAAGGTCGGCCAACCAGCCAATGCGCAGCTTGCTGCAATCCAGCCCGTCCAGCGGCTGCGTGAAGTCAACACCATCGGCGAGTGACAGCGGCACCCGCGCATCAAAGCCCGACTGCACCGCCAGCAACTGCGCTACGTCCTGTGCTGTGCGTCCCATGGGCCCCTCGGTGCCAAGCTGGCTCACCCACACATCGGTGGCCGGCCACATCGGCACCCGACCCTGACTCGGGCGCAAACCAAACACGTTGTTCCAGCCTGCCGGGTTGCGCAGACTGCCCATGAAGTCCGAACCGTCCGCCACCGGCAGCAAATGCAGCGCCAACGCTACGGCAGCACCGCCGCTGCTGCCGCCAGCGGAACGCGCGGCGTCAAAGGCATTGCGGGTGAGGCCAAAGACCTCGTTGAAAGTGTGCGAGCCCAAGCCGAACTCGGGCGTGTTGCTTTTGCCAACGACGATGCAGCCGGCGGCCTTCATGCGCTGCACCATCAAACCGTCCTGCTGCGGCACAAAGTCACGCATCAGGGGTGAGCCCAACGTGGTTGCGATGCCGGTGCTGTTGGCCAGATCCTTGATCGCCTGCGGCATGCCATGCATCCAGCCCATGGACTCACCGCACGCCAGTTGCGCGTCGCGTAGGTCGGATTGGCGCAGCAGCGAATCCGGCTCTTGCAGACTCACCAGCGCCTGGCGGGCAGGGTTGATGGCATCGATGCGCTGCAAGTAGGCCTGCATCACCTCACGGCAGGAAATCTGCCGGGTGTGAATCGCGCGCGACAGAGCGTGGGCAGTGAGTTCGGTGATGGACATGATTTCGCCATGATAATCACGCCATGAAATTTCTGGCAATCGATGTCGGCAACACCCGGCTGAAGTGGGCTTTGTACCAAAACCCCCATGCAAACGCCCCGGTACTGGCGCAAGGTGCCGAATTTCTGGACAACATTGACAAACTCGCCGAGGGTGCCTGGTCTGCCCTGCCAGCACCCGAGCGCATGCTCGGCTGCGTTGTCGCTGGTGAGGCCGTGCGCAAGCGCGTCGAAGCACAGATGGAAATCTGGGATGTAGCGGCCCAATGGGTGGTCTCCAGCGCAGCCGAAGCCGGCGTCAGCAACGGCTACGACGTCCCGACCCGACTCGGCTCAGACCGCTGGGTGGCGATGATAGGCGCCTGGCACCGAACCCTGGCACAGGGACCGGCGCGGCCAATGGTGGTGGTTATGGTCGGTACCGCTGTCACGGTGGACGCCATAGACGCCGATGGCCGGTTTCTGGGTGGCCTGATCCTGCCGGGCCACGGCATCATGCTGCGCGCACTCGAATCAGGCACTGCGGGCCTGCATGTTCCGACCGGCGACGTGCGTGAATTCCCGACCAACACCAGCGACGCCCTGACCAGCGGTGGCACCTACGCCATTGCCGGCGCGGTGGAGCGCATGGTGCAACATGTGCGCAGCCACTGCGGTGCAGAGCCCCAATGCATCATGACCGGCGGCGCCGGTTGGAAGATGGCGCCCAGCATGTCACTGCAATTCGAACTGGTGGACAACCTGATTTTTGACGGCCTGCTGGAAATGGCCGCGCGCCGCTTTGCGGCTTGACCCAACCCTGGCTCATTTTGCAAAGCCTCGGCGGCTGTGCTTTGCTGGCACAACTCCGATTTGCTGCTCCAGTCGTTCGCACAGCGTGGTGAGCACCTGGATGCGCGAAAACATCTTGTCGTCAGAGGCCACCACATGCCAGGGCGCCAGTTCGGTCGAGGTGCGATCTATCATGTCGCCGATGGCGCGCTGGTACTGCGGCCACTTGTCGCGGTTACGCCAATCGTCCTCGGTAATCTTGAAATTCTTGTGCGGTGTCGCCTTGCGTTCCTTGAAGCGGCGCAACTGCTCGTCCATGGTGATTGCCATCCAGAACTTGACGACGATGGCGTCGGCTTCGACCAACTGCTCCTCGAAGGCGTTGATCTCGTCAAACGCACGCATCCAGTCGCTCTCGCTGCAGAAGCCTTCCACCCGCTCCACCAGGACCCGGCCGTACCAAGAGCGATCAAACAGGGCCGCATGTCCATGGTGCGGCAGATGGCGCCAAAACCGCCACAGATAGGGCTGGGCACGCTCTTCTTCGCTGGGCGCGGCGACGGGTATGACGTGGTACTGGCGCGCGTCCAGCGCCTGCGTCACGCGCCGGATCGTGCTGCCCTTGCCTGCCGCATCCATGCCCTCGAACACCAGCACCAGCGAGCGCTTGCGCATCAGAGGATCGCGCATCAGCAGGTTGAGCCGACCCTGCAAATCCACCAGACGGCGCTGGTAAGTCTTGATCGACAGTGCACGCCCGTAATCAAAGGAGCCGAGCAGGGTCCGCTGATCGATGGCCAGTGGGGCCACTGGTGCCGCCACCGCCGCAGGCACCGCCTGCCCGGCCAGACGCTGCCCGAGTGCGTCAAGCAGGTACTGACCGGCCGTCAACGCGCGGTAAGCTGGATCACTGCCCTCAATCACCAGCCATGGCGCCTCACCGGTGCTGGTTTTACGCAAGGCCTGCTCACTGACTTTGACGAAGGCATCGTAATGTTTCAAACGCTGCCAGTCCTGCGGGGTCACGCGCCACGCGTTACGGGGGTCCGATTCCAGCGTCTTGAACCGCTTGCGCGCGGCTGCCTTTGACAGGTGGAACCAGAACTTGACCAGCAGCGCACCTTCGGCCACCAACATGCGTTCGAACTCGCGGATGTTCTCCAGGCGTTGCGTAAAACGCGCATTCTTCTCATGCCCCAGGACCCGCGCCACAATGGGTTCGCTGTACCACGAACCAAAGAGAATCCCGATATGTCCTTTGGCTGGCAGCACCTGCCAGAATCTCCACATGGCAGGCAGTCCGCTTGCGTCCTCAGGCGCCTCACCCAGCGCCTCGGTCCGGATGTGACGCGGATCCATCCACTCGTTGAGCAAATTGACGGTTTCACCCTTGCCGGCGCCGTCCACCCCGTTGACCAAGACAATCACCGGAAATTGGTGGGCCTTCAACAGCTTGTATTGCAGTCCAAGCAGTGCCTCGCGCAATTCGGATTCGCGCTGCTTGTACAGCTTCTTGCCGATCGCGTGACCAATCTCAGCGGACTCGAACATGGTGCTTTTTCAGCTGCTGAGCCCGTCCACCGCCTGAAACATGGACTGTCGCGCCTGGCTGATGATCTGTTCTTTCCAGACATCGGTGTCGGTGTAGAACGCATCGAGCATCTGCTGCTTGATCTGCTTGGCCAGTTCAACTGGCGCCTTTGGATGATTGTGCAGCCAGTGTTCCGCGCGCAGCGCCTGCGTCACCTGCGGGAACGGCAGCGTGCCATATTCCATGGCCAGACCGGTGTACTCGGCTTGCGGGCACTCCTCGTAGGCAGATATCCACATCAAACCCGTCAGAAAGGCAGAAGTGGACGATCCGTCGTAGATCGAAGTCACTGGCGTCGCCCCGTTACCGCCCCACCACTGGCTGGCACGGGCGTACGCAGCCTTGTCATCGCGGCAGGCAAAAATGCGCTCACCGACAGCACTCGGACCCAGACCGGTGTGGATATCAATCCAGCCCAGTTTGCTCACCGTGCGGCCATGATCGCGCAGCACCTGCCGAATCATCTGGTTGCTCCAGGTCGGCTCGGTGCCTCCAAAGAACATGCCGTCCGGAAACTCGTGCTGCCCGCCCGACACCGCCGACTGGAACGCGCCCACGCCATTCTTCTCAATAAAAGCCGCAATCTGAGCTGCATTGTCCGCATCGGGCGGCCAACGTTCTGGCAACAGCAGTGAATGAATGCTGCGGTAACCCTGGTTCACCGGCAGCGACTGGCTGAAATCATGAAAATTGCGATTGATGTCCACGTTCTCATGGGTTGCCCGACGCACATGCGAAAACCCGAAGGGATTGAGGGCGTGCACATACAGCACCGCCACATTCTTTTCACGCGCGTGCTGACGCCACTCGTCGTCATGCAATGCAAACACCTGCACGCCGCTGCCGCAGTAGCCCTCGACGCCATGACAGGCACTGCTAATGATCAGCAAGCGCTCTGCGTTGGGCGCGCCGTCCAGCACCACGTCCATCGCCAGCGCCTCCCCGTCGCGCCCGGCGCGCGGATGCACGTGCGAGGTGACCGGCAGATGCGCGCCCACGGCCGCCGCGAAAAATTTCCCGCGCGCCTGCGCATAGCTCGAGGAAAAGGCATCAAGCACGTTCATCATGACCGCAGCTCCTTCATGCGCCCGCTTTGAGCCATTCCTCAGCCAGGCGCACCCAGTAAGTGGCACCCAGCGGAATCATGTCGTCGTTGAAGTCATAACTCGGGTTGTGCAACATGCACGGGCCCGCGCCATGGCCGGACTCGCGGTGCGTGCCATCCCCATTGGCAATAAAGCAGTAGCAACCAGGCTTGGCCATCAGCATGTAGGAGAAATCTTCCGCGCCCATGACGGGCTCCTGATGCAGCACGTTGTCGTCACCGACGATGCTCTGCATCACCTTGCGCGCAAATTCGGCTTCGGCTGCGCTGTTGATGGTGGGCGGGTAATTGCGCGTAAATTCGAATTCGCAGCGCATGTCAAAGGCGGCGCATGTGTGTTCAGAAATGCTCTTCATGCGCTGTTCGATCAGATCCAGCACTTCCACCGAGAAGGTGCGCACCGTGCCCTGCAACTCGCAGTGGTCCGGGA
>CAIQVX010000053.1 GCA_903875275.1 uncultured beta proteobacterium
GCTATCTGATTAAACTCCCGCCATGAACTACCGCATAGCGCCTTCCATTCTCTCGGCTGACTTTGCCCGTCTGGGCGAGGAAGTGAAAAACGTCATCGCTGCCGGTTGCGACTGGATTCACTTTGACGTGATGGACAACCACTACGTTCCGAATCTGACCTTTGGTCCGATGATCTGCAGCGCCCTCAAACCCCACGCCAGAACCGCCACCGGCGTGGCCGTGCCCATCGACGTGCACCTGATGGTGCAACCGGTCGATGCGCTGGCGACGGCTTTTGCCGAGGCGGGCGCCGACCTGATCAGTTTTCACCCGGACGCGTCTGCCCATGTGCACCGCAGTCTGCAGGTGATCAGGGGCAAAGGCTGCAAGGCGGGCTTGGCATTCAACCCGGCGCAGCCGCTGGATGTGCTGGACTGGGTCATTGACGATATTGACCTGGTCATCATCATGAGTGTGAACCCGGGCTTTGGTGGCCAGAGTTTCATCGATTCGGCCCTGCGCAAGATCGAGGACGTGCGCCGGCGCATCACAGCCAGCGGCAAGGACATCCGGCTCGAAGTCGATGGCGGCATCAAGGCCGACAACATCCGTCGCGTGGCGGACGCTGGCGCTGACACCTTTGTGGCAGGCAGCGCGATATTCGGAAAGCCTGATTACCGTGCCGTGATCGACGCCATGCGTGTGGCGCTCAATACCTGAGTTCCTAGTCGGAACTGGAACTGGACCTGGATCTGGACCGGGTCGGCCGAGCTGCTGGGGGCGGCGTTACCGGAGCTGCAGCTTCGACCACTGGTGCGGGTGCCGAAGCCGCCAGCGCCACCCCGGTTGCCGCAGGTGTTACGGTGGCAGCAGTTGTGATGGGTGCAGCGGGTGCTGCCGTCGCGCTGGTCGGGATCGGCAAGGTCAGCGTGAATGAAACCGGTCCATCAGCGCTTGCCGACAGTGCGGCACTGCGGGTGGCGACGGATTGCAGTACCAGCGAATCGCTGATGGCCGCGCCGACCTGGTAGGGCCGCGCCGGTTTGCCGTCCACCGAAATCAGGGCATAGCCACCGTGCGCCCGATTGGCCACCACACCAATCAGCTTGAAGCGGCTGGCTGCGCTCTCCACCAGAGCCACAACCGCTTTCTGGCCGCCACCGAGCAGACGCGCCACCACTTGCGGATCGGTCTGGCTGGCGCGGGAGAGTGACAGCGTTGCAGCCCTGGACGTGGCGGGTGGCACGGCGCTCCACTTCAGCACCCAGTAGGCGGCGCTGGCCGCAGCCAGCGCTGCCAGCAGAAATGTTGCGATTCGCAGCCACCAGAGGCTCAGTGATGAGGTCTTCATAGAACGATTATCATTGAAGCGGTCAAGAATTTAAAGTGATGCAAGCCCATGAAACCTAATCCCGCAGGATCGCACCGTCTGGCCCAGGCCGGCTTTACCTTGATCGAGTTGATGGTGGTGCTGCTGATCATAGGCGTGCTGGCAGCCCTGATTGTGCCCAATGTGCTGGACCGCGCAGATGACGCCCGCGTGACCGCCGCCAAGACCGACGTCAGCAACCTGATGCAGGCGCTCAAACTCTACAAGCTCGACAACCAGCGCTATCCGACGGCCGAACAGGGCCTGACAGCATTGCTCACCAAGCCCACGAGCGCCCCGGTGCCGCCGAACTGGAAGTCCTATCTTGACCTGCTGCCCAATGACCCTTGGGGCAAGCCTTACGTTTACCTCAATCCTGGCGTCAAGGGCGAAGTCGATGTGATGTCGCTCGGCGCGGACGGACAACCGGGCGGCGAGGGCAAGAATGCGGACATTGGCAGCTGGCAACCCTAAGCGAACGCTCGCCGGGTTCACACTGCTTGAACTGCTGGTCGTGGTCGCGATTGTGGCCATGGTGTCGGTCGGTGTCGGTTTTGCCATGCGTGACGCTTCCCTGGTGCAACTGGAGCGCGACGGCGAGCGTCTGAGTGCCTTGCTGGAGTCGGCGCGCGCCCGCTCCCGCGTGACCGGAGTGCCGGTGCGCTGGTATCCTGGCGAAGACGGGTTTCGTTTTGAAGGACTGGGCGCGCCAGAGTTGCCGCAGCAGTGGCTGGACCGCGATACGCAGGTGGCAGGTGTTCCCGGGACGGTGATGCTGACGCTGGGCCCCGAGCCCATCATTGGTCCGCAGGAACTGGTGCTGGTCTCCAGCAGCGCGCCAGGTAAAAGTGTGCGCGTGGCCACCGATGGCGTGCGTCCATTCGCGCTACAGGCGATCGTGCCGTGAACCGGGCCCGAGTCGAGCGCGGTTTCACACTGATCGAGGTGCTGGTTGCGCTCGGGATCGTGGCCATTGCCCTGACCGCCGGATTGCAGGCCAGCGCCGCGCTGACGCGCAATGCACAACGCCAGGCGGACGTGTTGCTGGCACACACCTGTGCTGAAAATGAACTGATCAAGGTGCGCCTGGCCAAGCAGATGCCGGGTGTGGGCGATAGCAGCGTTGTCTGTGAGCAGGCAGGAGTCGCGTTGACCGTGACACTGGCGGTGCGCCCAACGCCCAACCCCAATTTTCTGCGTGTGGATGCCCAGGTGAGCAGGGAAGATGCGTCGGTGTTGCGCCTTTCGACGGTGGTGGGGCGTTACTGATGCGCAGGAATCGGCCACAAGTCTGTCCGGAGCGCGGGTTCACGCTGATCGAGTTGCTGGTGGCCGTTGGTCTGCTGGCGCTGATGGCGGCCCTGAGCTGGCGCGGTCTGGACGGCATGACACGCTCGCAGGCGCAGATGCGCCACTATTCCGATGAGGTCTACGCCCTGCAGGCCGGGTTGTCGCAGTGGGGTGCTGATCTGGATGCGCTGGCCGCGCAGCCCAACACGGCCAATCTGGATTGGGACGGCCGTGCGCTTCGCCTGCTGCGTCGCAGCAGCACCAATCCGGGCGAGGGTCTGAGCGTGGTCGCGTGGTCGCGCCGCAATGTGGACGGACAGGGGCAATGGGCGCGCTGGCAGTCGCCCCCGTTGCAAACCCGTGGCGAGTTGCAACTGGCGTGGCAAAAGGCTGCGCAGTGGGCGCAAAGTCCGGGCGAAGATGACCTGCAGCGCGAGGTGCGCATTGCGGCGCTGGATCAGTGGCAGATCTATTACTACCGCAGTGGCGCCTGGAGCAACCCGATGTCGAGTGCGGGCAACGCTGTCGACACCCGGCCCGGGGCCGAGGCGCCGGTGCCCGACGCCGTGCGCCTGGTGCTGACACTGGCTCCCGGGCAGGCGCTGACGGGCACACTCACGCGCGACTGGATTCGCCCGGCGGTGGGGGGTGGCAAGTGAGGGCACCGCGCGAGCGTGGCGCCGCCATATTGACGGCCATGCTGACGGTCGTGCTGGTGGCGTCCCTGGCTGCCAGTGCGCTCTGGCAGCAGTGGCGCGCGTTCGAGGTTGAAACCGCGGAGCGCAGCCGTACGCAATCGGCCTGGGTGCTGACCGGTGCACTGGACTGGGCGCGCCTGATTCTTCGGGAAGACGCACGCAAGGGGGGTGCCGACCATCTGGCCGAGCCCTGGGCGGTGCCGCTGGAGCAGGCGCGACTTTCGACCTTCCTCGCGGCTGACCGCAGCGACACCCTGTCGGCCGAGGACAGCCAGGAAGCCTTTCTTTCAGGCCAGATCATTGACCTGCAATCCAGATTGAATGTGGCCAACCTGATCCAGAACGGCAAGGTTGATGAACCGGCACAGCTGGCTTTTGCGCGACTTTTCGATCTGCTGAACCTGCCGCTTGCCGAGTTGTCGATGATGACCGAGAATTTGCGCCTGATGCAGGATGCCAGTGTCGAGAGTCGCTCCAACATGGCCATGCCGCTGTGGCCGCAGGACGTGGATCAGCTGGTCTGGGTCGGTCTGTCGCAGCGAAGCCTGGCCGTGCTGCGACCCTACATCACATTGTTGCCGGTGCGTACGCCGGTCAACCTGAACACGGCATCGGCCGAGGTGATTTACGCCTGCGTGGAGGCGTTTGAGATGTCCGACGCCACTCGCTTTGTCCGCTCACGCGAACTCTCCCACCTGAGCGCCCTCAGTGATGCCGAGAAGATAGCTGGCGCCTCGGGAGCGCGCTTCGTGGAAGGCCAGCACAGCATCTCGACGCGTTACTTTGAAGTGCACGGCAATCTGCAGGTGGAGCAAACCACGGTGCGTGAGCGATCAGTGGTGCAACGCGACGGCATGGAAGTGAAAACACTGTCGCGCAAACTGGGTGTGGCAGCGCCAGGGGCGCCCTTACAATGAATGTCGAGATCAGCGTATGACCACTCTTATCGTAACCCTTTCTCCAGAGTCGGCTGACGCGGCGGCGCTGTACGACTATCTGCTCAGTCCCGACGGCGCGACGCCAGGGGAGCAGTCGCGCGTGCCTCTGGCCCTGTTGCCGCAAGTGGACAACAGCACCGAGGTGGTGGCGTTGGTGGCCGCTGACAGGCTCTCCTGGCACAGGGTGCAACTGCCCCGCGGCAGTCTGGGGCGGCGCATGTTCCAGGAGGGTGGTCCAACGCGCTTGCGTGCCGTGCTGGAGGGTTTGCTGGAAGACCAGTTGCTCGATGAAACAGCGCAGGTGCATTTTGCGCTGGAGCCCCACGCGAGCGAAGACACGCCGGTGTGGGTCGCTGCATGCGACAGGGAGTGGTTGCGCTCAGCGCTGCAGGCACTGGAGCGTTCCGGCCGACCCGTCAGCCGGGTGGTGCCCGAGTTTGCGCCTGATGCCATGGGTGAGGCCCTCTATGTCACCGGCGAGCCTGATCATGCGCAGCTGATCGTGGCCAATGGTGGCACGGTGGCGTTGTGGCCGCTGTCGAAGGCCACGGTGACACTTCTGAACTGGCCTCAGGCGCGCGCCATTCTGGCCGAGCCGGCCGTGGCAGCCCAGGCCGAGCAATTGTTCAAGCGCAATGTCGGTCTGCTGTTGGTCGCTCAGCGGCGGCTGCAAGCGACCCAGTCGGCGTGGGACCTGGCACAGTTCGATCTGGCCAATTCAAGCGGTGCCAGAACCCGAAAGCGGCTCTCCGAGTCGCTGTCAAGCCTGCTGCGCGCGCCACGCTGGCGCGCTGCGCGCCTGGCGCTGCTGACGCTGTTGCTGGTCAATCTGGTGGGACTCAATGCCTGGGCATGGCGTGAGCAGTCACTGATCAAGGAACGGCAGGCTGCCGTGCGCGAGGTGCTTACAAGCACATTTCCGAATGTGCGCGTGGTGGTGGACGCCGTGATTCAGATGAGCAAGGAAGTGGCGGCGCTGCAGCAGGCCAGTGGCGCTGCGGGTGCGCGTGACATGGAAGTCATGATGGCGGCTTTTGGTCTGGCTGCACCGGCCGGTACCACGCCAACGGCGCTTGAGTTCAGCGCCGGCGAGCTCAGACTGAAGGGCCTCAGGCTCAAGCCCGACGAGCTCTCGGCAATCGCGTTCAAACTCAAGCCCCAGGCTTATGCAGTCAGTGCCGAGGGCGACAGCCTGCTGATCAGACAGGTGGCCAACCCATGACTATGACCTCACTCCTGAACTCCCGCTGGCAGGCGCTGGCCCAGCGCGAGCGGTACTGGCTCCTGACAGCAGCCTGGCTCGTGCTGGCGGCGCTGCTCTGGTGGATTGCCGTGTCACCGGCACTGACAACCCTGCGTTCGGCGGCGAGCCAGAGGACTTCTCTGGACGCCCAATTGCAGCAGATGATGGGCCTTCAGGCTCAGGCCAAAGCGCTGCAGGCGCAACCGCGCATTGCTGCCGAGGAGGCACGACGTCTGCTGGATGCATCAGTCAAGTCCTTGGGTTCCGCGGCGCAACTGCAACTGGTGGGTGATCGCGCCACGGTGACGCTGAAGGCCCTGTCAGCCGATGCCCTGGCGCAATGGTTGTTGCAGGTGCGGCTTAATGTCCGCACGGTGCCGAGCGAGGCACGCCTTCAGCGCAACGCGGGCGGCAGCTGGGATGGCACGGTGACGCTGAACCTCAAGTGACACGAGCCACTTCATCACCGTGGTCATGGGCTGGCGCCGGCGCCCTGGTCGGCCTGTTGCTGACGATCCTGGTTTGTATCCCGGCCCACTGGGTTACGGAGCCCCTGCAGAGTGCGCTGGACGGGCGCGTTGTTTTTGACGACGCACAGGGCACGCTGTGGAATGGCTCTGCACGTTTGGGCCTGGCCGGTGGTGCCGGCAGCCGTGATGCCAGCACCCTGCCCGGGCGGCTGGTCTGGACAGTGCGACCCGGCTGGAGTGGGATGGTGGCCGACATTCAGGCCGATTGCTGCATGCAACGGCCCTGGCGCCTTTCGGCGCAGGCGCACTGGGGCAGCTTTGAACTGACGTTTGCTGACAGTCTGTCGCAGTGGCCGGCGCAATGGCTGAGTGGATTGGGCACACCCTGGAACACGGTTCAGGTGGATGGTCAATTGACCCTGTCGACGCAGGCGCTGGCCGTGCAGTGGGTGAGCGGTCGACTGTTGCTGGCCGGTCGTGCCCAGCTCGATGCGACACAGATTTCTTCACGACTGTCCACGCTCAAGCCGATGGGGAGTTACCGCGTGACACTGCTCGGCGGCGGCACCCCCAGCCTCGCCCTGGAGACGCTGGAGGGCAGTCTACAATTGTCCGGCAGTGGCCAATGGGTCGGATCAAAACTCCGGTTTGAGGGCCTGGCCAGTGCAGCGCCGGAGCGTCTGGAAGCTTTGTCCAATCTTCTGAACATCATCGGGCGTCGTGACGGCGCCCGTGCCATCATCAAAGTGGGTTGAATCTGTATGAAACTAGCTAATTTCCGGCGTCCCTCCAGGTTTGTCTGCTCTCTCGCCGCCGCAAGCTTGCTGGCGGCGTCTGCGACCGTGTTGTCCCTGAGTTCGGCAGCACAGACTGCCGCCGCCAAGTCTTCGGAACCGGTGACGCTCAATTTCAACAATGCCGAAATCGATGCCGTGGCGCGCACCATGGCCAGCATCACCGGATTCAACGTGGTGGTGGACCCGCGCGTGAAGGGTACGCTGACCCTGGTGACCGAGAAGCCGGTCAGTCGCGGCGCAGCCATGAACCAGTTTCTGGCGGCATTGCGCCTGCAGGGCTTCACCATGGTGGAGTCGGCCGGACTCTACAAGGTGGTGCCGGAGGCCGACGCCAAACTGCAAAGCGCGGGGGTGACAGTGACCGAGGCCGCCCCGGCGGGGGCAGACCTGGCAACGGGCAGCCAGATCAGCACGCAGATCTTTCGCCTCAACTTTGAATCGGCGAACAATCTCGTGGCGGTGCTGCGCCCCCTGATCAGCCCCAACAACACCATCAACGCCAACCCCGGCAACAACTCGCTGGTTATCACCGACTACTCGGACAACCTGCGGCGTCTGGCACGCATCATTGCCGCCATGGATGTGTCCAATGCCACCGGCGTTGAGGTGATCTCGCTCAAGCATGCGATCGCTGTTGATCTGGCACCCCTGATACTGCGTCTGATCGAATCGACCGGCACCGCGACCGTCGGTGGCGACACCTCCTTCAAGACCGCGCTGATCGCAGAGCCGCGTTCCAACACGCTGATTCTGCGCGCTGCCAATCCGGCGCGGGTGGCGCTGGTGCGCTCGCTGATCGACAAACTGGATCAGCCAGCAGGCAGTGGCGCCAATGGCGCGGCGGGCAACATCTACGTGGTGTACCTGAAGAATGCCGACGCCACCAAACTGGCTGTCACCCTGCGCGCCGCCATGACCGGCCAGACCGCGCCGACCGCGTCGGCGGCGCCAGCCACCGGAGCGGGTGCCGCCACAGCCGCCGCCAGCAACCTTTCGGCCACGGGCGGGCAGGTTCAGGCCGATGTGGCTACCAATTCGCTCATCATCACGGCGCCAGAGCCGCAGTACCGACAGCTCCGCGCCGTCATTGACCGGCTCGACGGACGGCGTGCCCAGGTGCTGGTGGAGAGTCTGATCGTCGAGGTGAATGCCGACCGTGCTGCCGAATTCGGCGTGCAGTGGCAGGGGCCTCTGGGCCAGTCCGGTGACGGCGTCATCGGTCTGCTGGGGACCAATTTTGGCGCGGGCGGCAAGAACATCATCAACCAGGCGCTCGGCGCCGGAACGGTGGCACCGGGAACAGGCTTCAATTTTGGCGCTGCGCAAAGGGTTAACGGCGTCTATGTCCTGGGCTTTCTGGCCAATTTTCTTGAGTCCAGTGGCAGCGGCAACGTGCTGTCGACGCCCAATCTGCTGACCCTGGACAACGAGGAAGCCAAGATTGTGATCGGCGAGAACGTGCCCTTTGTCACCGGTTCCTATACCAGCAACAACACCAGCGGCAACTCGGTCAATCCTTTCACTACGGTCGAGCGCAAGGACGTCGGCCTGACGCTCAAGGTGCGGCCACAGATCAATGAAAACGGGACCGTCAAACTGGTGATCTACCAGGAGACCTCGGCCGTCAAGGCAGGTACGGAAACGGCCGCCAACGGGCCCACAACGTCCAAGCGCACGATCGAGTCCACCGTGCTGGTCGACGACGGCAGTGTGGTGGTACTCGGAGGCCTGCTGCAGGACAAGTATTCCGGCAATCAGGACAAGGTGCCAGGTCTTGGTGACCTGCCTCTGTTTGGCAACCTGTTCAAGAGTGATTCACGCAGTCGCAACAAGACCAATCTGATGGTGTTCCTGCGTCCGGTGGTGGTGCGCGACTCGCAGACCAGCGACCGCCTGTCAATGGACCGCTATGAGTTGATGCGTTCCGGTCTGCAGGCGGCGCAACCCACGCCCAGCAGTCTGGCGCCGATCAACGAGGCTCCGCTACTGCCAGCGCTGCCGCAGGCCAAGCCGGCGGTCAAGGCTCAGCCCTGATTGGGGAAACGGCTGCCATGCGTTATCCGCTGCCCTACGCCTTTGCTCGAACCCACCAATTGCTTTTGCAGGACGACGCCGGGCAGCTGACGTTGTGTCTGCATCCGGACTCCGGTCCCAACGGCCTGAGCGAGGTCATGCGCAAGTACCCGGTGCAGCAGATCGAGACCCTGGCGGCACCAGCGCTGATCCAGCGCATCAGCGCCGCCTACGCGCAGGGCGAGTCCAGTGCGGCGGCGGTAGTGAGTGAAGTCGAGAGTGACGCCGATCTGTCCAGGATGATGCAGGACTTGCCCGCCATTGAGGACTTGCTGGAAACCTCGGACGATGCACCCATCATCCGCATGCTCAATGCGCTGCTGACGCAGGCCGCGCGCGATGGTGCCAGCGACATTCATATTGAACCCTACGAACGCCATTCAAGCGTGCGATTCCGCGTTGACGGCACCTTGCGCGAAGTGGTGCAGCCGAACCGGGCCCTGCACGCGGCGCTGATTTCCCGACTGAAGATCATGGCTGATCTCGATATCGCCGAGCGCCGCTTGCCTCAGGATGGGCGGATTTCGCTGCGCATCGGAACGCGGGCGGTGGACGTGCGCGTCAGCACCTTGCCCAGCGCGCACGGCGAACGTGCCGTGCTGCGCCTGCTCGACAAGTCGGAGGGACGCCTGAGCCTGGAGGCGCTGGGCATGCAGGGTGATGTCCTGAAGCGTTTTGAGCACCTGGTGACGCAACCGCATGGCATCGTGCTCGTCACTGGCCCGACCGGATCCGGCAAGACCACCACGCTGTACGCGGCGCTGAGCCGGCTCGACGCTGCACGCAGCAACATCATGACGGTTGAAGACCCGATTGAGTACGAGCTTGCCGGTGTGGGACAGACGCAGGTGAACGCCAAGATCGAACTCACCTTCGCCAAGGCCCTGCGCGCCATCCTGCGCCAGGATCCGGATGTCATCATGATTGGCGAAATCCGCGATTTTGAAACGGCCCAGATTGCCATCCAGGCTTCCTTGACCGGGCATCTGGTGCTGGCCACGCTGCACACCAATGACGCAGCCAGCGCGGTCACGCGTCTCACCGACATGGGTGTGGAGCCGTTCCTGCTGAGCTCGTCGTTGCTGGGTGTGCTGGCGCAGCGGCTGGTGCGCAATCTGTGCGGCACCTGTGGCGGCGTCGGTTGCACGTCCTGTGGCCAGACCGGATACCAGGGCCGATCCGGCGTCTTCGAACTGTTGATCACGGATGACGCCATTCGTGCCCAGATTCACAGCCGGACCTCGGAAGCAGACATTCGCAGCGCCGCTCTGGCCGCTGGCATGGTGTTGATGCGCGATGACGGTGAGCGCCTGGTTCAACTTGGGCTGACCTCACGCGAGGAACTGGTGCGCGTGACGCGCGACTGATATGCGGCCCCCACGCTTGTCACTTCGTGTACTGCGCTGCCCCCCTGAGGGGCTGGCCTTGCTTGGGACGGCCCGGCGCGGCGGCCGGCTTACAGGGTAAGTCAGCGATATGCCGGTCTATTCATTCGAGGCCCTGACGGGCGAGGGGCAAACCCGCAAGGGCGTGATTGATGCCGACTCGGCCAAGGCGGCGCGCGGCATGCTGCGCGCGCAATCACTGGTGCCGATGAAGCTCGAACTGGTTGGTGCCGACACGACGCAACTGGCCGAGCGGGATGGTGACGGGCAAGCAAGCGGCAGGCGGCGCCAGCGACGCGTTTTCAACGCCACCGGTCTGGGTGTCTGGACGCGTCAACTGGCGGGCCTGGTGTCGTCCGGCCTGCCGCTGGAGCGCGCCCTGAGTTCCCTGTCGGAAGAGGCCGAGCGGGAAAATGAACGCCAACTGGTGGCGACTCTGCGCGCTGAAGTCAATGGGGGCTCGACATTTGCGCGCGCACTGGCGCAGCATCCGCAGGAGTTCTCCGCAATTTTTGTGGCTGTCATCGGTGCTGGCGAGCAAAGCGGAAACCTGGGCTTGGTGCTGGAGCGTCTGGCGGATGATCTGGAAGAGCAGCAGGCGCTCAAGTCCAGGTTGATCGGCGCAGCGCTGTATCCGGCCATCGTGACGGTGGTGGCGATGGTCATTGTGCTGTTCCTGGTGGCCTATGTGGTGCCGCAAGTGGCTCACGTTTTCGCCAGCAGCAAGCGGGCACTGCCAATTCTGACCGTGATCATGATTGGCATCAGCAACTTTGTCCGAAATTACGGCTGGCTGCTCCTGATTGCGCTGGTCCTGGGCGCGCTGGGCGCGCGCCTTGCCCTGGCGAACACGGTGCTTCGCGAAAGATTCGATGCCGCATGGCTGAACGTCCCGATTCTGGGAAAACTGGCGCGCAGCTACAACACGGCACGCTTTGCCAGCACGCTGGCGATGTTGGCCGCAGCAGGTGTGCCGATTCTCAAGGCGCTGCAGGCCGCCGCCGACACGCTCTCCAATCGCGCCCTGCGAAACGATGCGCTGGATGCCCTGGTTCTGGTGCGGGAAGGTGCGCCCCTGGCTTCGGCATTGGCGCAGAAGAAACGCTTCCCGGGCTTGCTGGCGATGTTTGCCCGGCTTGGTGAGCAGACCGGGCAGTTGCCTCTGATGCTGCAGCGTGCCGCCAAGCAACTTGGCACCGAGGTGTCACGTCGTGCCATGCAGCTTGCCACCTTGCTGGAGCCGCTGCTGATCGTGGCCATGGGGTTGGCGGTGATGCTGATCGTGCTGGCGGTGCTGCTGCCTATCATCCAGCTCAATCAACTGGTCAAGTAAAGGTCCGACACGTGAACCTGCTACGCGGACGCTTTGACGTTGATGCGGTGATCGTGGATCTGGACGGCACGATGGTCGATACCCTGGGTGACTTTGAGGTGGCGCTCAACCTGATGTTGGCCGATTTGCCACTCCCGTGTGGCAGCTTGCAGGTGAGTCGTGCCACGGTGGCCGGTTTGGTGGGCAAGGGTACTGAGCACCTGTTGAGCCGTGTTCTGGCGCTCGCCGGAGTCCAGGGTGACGAACTGCACGCGCTTTACCAACGGGCCTGGCCCAGCTATCAGCAGCACTACCTTGCCATCAACGGCCGGTACTCGATGGTGTATCCGGGGGTTGTTGCCGGATTGCGGCGAATGCAGGCCCTGGGTCTGAAACTCGCCTGCCTGACCAACAAGCCCACAGCTTTCGCCCTGCCCCTGCTCAAGGCCAAGGGACTGGCGGATTTCTTTGAGCTGAGTTTTGGAGGCGATGCCTTCGAGCGCAAGAAGCCCGATCCGCTGCCGCTGCTGAAAACCTGCCAGGCTCTGGGTACCTTGCCCCGGCGCACCCTGATGATCGGCGACTCCAGCAACGATGCGCAGGCGGCGCGTTCGGCGCAGTGCCCGGTGCTGCTTGTCACTTACGGCTACAACCATGGTGAGCCGATCCGGGGTGTGGACGCCGACGCTTTCGTTGACTCACTGGAGGAACTGCTGCCTGCCTGAGCGCAAACTCATGCCGGTTTGATACACTGTACTTATGTTCATTCACCGCATCTGGATCACGGGTTGTAGCGACCGGGGAGCATGGCCCTGGCGTACGCAACAAGGTTTGTCGGGTCGTACCTGACAGCGTCCCTGTTTGCCCGTTGAATGAACTGCAGCCGGTCCGGCTGCTAGCTGAGCCCGCTACGTGCCAAGGGCTCCGCCCTGATTGAAAGATACCTTCCCGTGATCTCTGAACTTGAATTCAAGAGCCTGAGTGCCCAGGGCTATAACCGGATTCCCTTGCTGGTCGAGGCCTTTGCGGATCTGGAAACGCCACTCTCGCTGTACCTGAAACTTGCCCATTCCCGTGAAGGCGGCAAGCACAGCTTCCTGCTCGAATCGGTGGTGGGCGGCGAGCGCTTTGGACGCTACAGTTTCATTGGTCTTCCCGCCCATACCCTGCTGCGCTCCACCGGGTTTGGTGCCGACGCCCAAACCGAGGTGGTGACCCATGGCGTGGTGGTGGAGACGTCCACCGCCAATCCGCTGGATTTCATCGCCGACTACCAGAAGCGCTTCAAGGTCGCGCTGCGCCCGGGCTTGCCACGCTTCTGTGGTGGTCTTGCGGGTTACTTTGGTTATGACACGGTGCGCCATATCGAGAAGAAGTTGCAGGCCTCGTGCCCACCGGACACCCTGGGTTGCCCCGACATCCTGCTGCTTCAGTGCGAAGAACTGGCCGTGATTGACAACCTGTCGGGCAAGCTTTATCTGATTGTTTACGCGGACCCGACACGGCCGGAAGCCTATGCCAATGCCAAGAAGCGCCTGCGCGAGCTCAAGGAGCAGCTCAAGTATTCGGTGAGTGCGCCACTGGTCAGGCCGACCCAGAGCTACCCGGCCGAACGCGAGTTTGCCAAGGTGGATTACATCGCCGCCGTCGAGCGGGCCAAGGAACTCATCGCCGGCGGGGACTTCATGCAGGTGCAGGTGGGACAGCGCATCAAGAAGCGCTATACCGAGTCGCCACTGAGCCTGTACCGGGCGTTGCGCTCGCTCAACCCCAGCCCCTATATGTACTACTACCACTTCGGGGACTTCCATGTGGTCGGCGCCTCACCCGAAATCCTGGTGCGCCAGGAGCAGATCAGCTCTGATGGTCAGACACAGCAGAAGATCACGATCCGCCCGCTGGCCGGGACGCGACCGCGAGGCGCTACGGTCGAAAAGGACAAGGCAGCCGAAGTCGAACTGGTTGGCGACCCGAAGGAGCGCGCCGAGCATGTGATGCTGATCGACCTGGCGCGCAACGACATTGGCCGCATCGCAAAAACCGGGAGCGTCAAGGTGACTGAGGCCTTTTGCGTCGAACGTTACAGTCATGTGATGCACATCGTCAGCAATGTGGAAGGCACGCTCAACGATGGCATGAGCAGCATGGACGTGCTCAGGGCCACCTTCCCCGCCGGCACCCTGACGGGCGCGCCCAAGGTGCACGCCATGGAACTCATTGACCAGTTGGAGCCGAGCAAGCGCGGCCTCTACGGCGGCGCCTGTGGCTATCTGAGCTATGCCGGCGATATGGATGTGGCCATTGCCATCCGCACCGGCATCGTCAAGGATCAGACGCTGTATGTTCAGGCTGCTGCCGGTGTGGTTGCGGATTCGGTGCCGGAACTGGAGTGGTGCGAGACCGAAGCCAAGGCGCGCGCGCTGCTTCGAGCCAGCGAACTGGTCGAAGAGGGGCTGGAGTAAACCATGAGCACACCAATCAAGCTCCTGATGGTCGACAACTACGACAGTTTTACCTACAACATCGTTCAGTACTTCGGTGAACTCGGTGCCCAGGTGGAGGTTTTCCGCAATGACGAAATCGCGCTCGATGACATTGCTGCCCGACTTCAGTCAGGGCAGCTGGACCGCCTCGTGATATCGCCCGGACCCTGTTCACCGGCACAGGCTGGTATCTCGGTGGCGGCGATTCAGCGCTTTGCAGGCCAGCTACCGATATTGGGTGTGTGTCTGGGGCATCAGGCGATTGGCGCTGCCTTTGGCGCCAGGATTGTGCGTGCACAGCAACTCATGCATGGCAAGACCAGCGTCATCAGCACGACGCAGGAGGGGGTGTTTGCCGGACTGCCAGCGCAGTTCACGGTGAACCGTTACCACTCGTTGGCGATAGAGCGTTCGAGCTGTCCGACCTGTCTGAAGGTCACGGCCTGGACCCACGATGGCGAAATCATGGCGGTCAGGCACAGCACGCTGGCCCTGGAGGGCGTGCAGTTCCATCCGGAAAGCATACTCACGGAACATGGTTATGCAATATTGAACAATTTCCTGATTTCCGGTGCTGGCGATGACAAGCGCACCGGCTCCCTACCGAACCGAATATGAAAGTCGATCTGCGCAGTGATACCGTGACCCAGCCTACCGCAGGCATGCGTGAGGCGATGCTGGCGTCCCCGCTGGGGGACGACGTTTACGGCGACGATCCGGGTGTGAATGCACTGCAGGACAAGATCGCAGCGATGCTGGGCTTCGAGGCCGCCTTGTTCATGCCGAGCGGCACGCAAAGCAACTTTTGCGCGATCCTGGCGCACTGTCAGCGCGGCGACGAGTACATCGTGGGCCAGATGGCGCATTGTTATCGCTGGGAAGGCGGCGGCGCAGCTGTAATGGGCAGCGTGCAGCCGCAGCCTTTGAATCACCAGAGCGACGGCACTTTGTTGCTCGGCGAGATTGAGTCTGCGATCAAGCCTGACGATGCGCACTACGCGCGTACCCGGTTGCTGGCCCTGGAAAACACCTTTGGCGGCAAATTGATTCCCTACGCCTACGTGGAGCAAGCCACAGAACTGGCGCGACGCAAGGGTCTGTCGCGTCATCTGGATGGCGCTCGCCTGTTCAACGCGGCGGTTGCGCAAGCGCAAATGGTCAGTGACAAACCGGTCGCCGCAGGGCCGCCCCAAGCCGACGGTGGGGGCAATGTCCTGGTTGAGGCGCGGCGCATTGTCCAGTGTTTTGACAGCGTGTCGGTCTGTTTCAGCAAGGGATTGGGGGCGCCGGTAGGCTCCGCCCTGTGTGGCAGCCGTGACTACCTGGCACGGGCCCACCGCATTCGCAAAATGGCCGGCGGCGGGATGCGGCAAGCCGGATTGCTGGCTGCAGCCGCGAGCTATGCACTCGACCATCACGTGGCGCGCCTGGCGCAGGACCACGTGCTGGCCCGGCGTCTGGCGGACGGCCTGAGCGGCATCAGCGCAGTGGCCGTTGAGCCGCCGCAGACAAATATTGAGTTTGTTGATCTGCTTGGTGCGGCGCGTGACCGCGCTGCGGAACTGCTGCCCTACCTGGCAGCGCACGGCGTGCTGGCCAGCGGCTTGTACCGGCTGCGCTTTGTGACGCATCTGGATGTGGATGCGGCGGGCATTGACCACACCCTGTCCGTGATTCATGATTTTTTCGCTGCCTGACCCCCGAGAGCAGGCTTCATTACCTAACTTTGCCCACCCTGGAGAGCACGCCATGCCTAACAGTCACAAGATCAACCCGCAGGATGCTCTGCTGCGCACCATTGAGCACAGGGAAATCTTTCACGACGAAATGCTGCACATCGTGCGCAAGATCATGAGCGGCGAGCTGTCGCAGGTCATGATGGCCGCACTGATCACGGGCCTGCGTGTCAAGAAGGAGACCATTGGCGAAATCACCGCTGCGGCCGAGGTCATGCGCGAGTTTTCGACCAAGGTGCATGTGGCAGACAAGACCCATCTGGTGGACATTGTGGGCACCGGTGGCGACGGCTCCAACACCTTCAACATTTCCACCTGCTCCATGTTCGTGGCCGCCGCCGCCGGAGCCAAGGTGAGCAAACACGGAGGGCGGGGGGTCAGCAGCAAGTGCGGTAGTGCTGACGTGATGGAATCACTGGGAGTCAATATCCACCTCTCGCCGCAGGATATAGCGCGCTGCATTGAGCAGGTGGGTGTGGGGTTCATGTTCGCTCCCAACCATCATCCAGCCATGAAGAATGTGGCGCCGGTGCGCAAGGAACTGGGCATCAAGACCATTTTCAACCTGCTCGGGCCGCTGACCAATCCGGCCAGCGCACCGAATATCCTGATGGGCGTGTTTCATCCGGACCTGGTCGGCATCCAGGTTCGCGCTCTGCAGCGACTCGGTGCTGAGCACGCGGTGGTGGTGTACGGCAAGGACGGGATGGATGAGGTCAGTCTCGGCGCCACCACCATGGTCGGGGAACTTCATCACGGCGAGATTGCGGAGTACGAAATCCATCCCGAAGATTTCGGCATGGTGATGGCCAGCAACCGCGCACTCAAGGTGGAGACAGCCGAGCAGTCCAAGTCCATGCTGCTGGGCGTGCTTGACAATGTGCCGGGTGCTGCCAGGGACATTGTGGTGCTCAATGCGGGCGTTGCCCTGTATGCCGCGAACGTGGTCGACTCGATGGCAGCCGGCATCGCGCGGGCCAGGGTTGCGATTGAATCTGGCGCCGCCAGAACCAAGCTGACAGAACTGGTTGAGTTTTCCCAACAGGCCAAAGGGGACGCGAAATGACCGACATTCTGAGTCAGATTGTTGCTGTCAAGCGACAGGAACTCGCGGATGCGCTCAAGCGCAAGTCGCTGGCAGCAACACGTGCTGACGCCGAGTCGAGGGTATTGACGCGCGACTTTGTGGGTGCGATGCGTGCAAAGATCAGCGCGGGCAAGCCGGCGGTGATTGCTGAAATCAAGAAGGCCAGTCCATCCAAAGGTGTGTTGCGAGAGGAGTTCATCGTTGCCGATATCGCGCAAACCTACGCGGAAAATGGGGCGGCCTGTTTGTCAGTGCTTACTGACAAAAGCTTTTTTCAAGGTGGTACCGATTATCTGAAGCAGGCCCGGGCTTCCTGCCAACTGCCGGTCTTGCGCAAAGACTTCCTGATTGACGCCTACCAGGTCTACGAGTCGCGGGCGATGGGGGCCGACGCCATCCTTCTGATCGCCGCCATTCTGGACGATCAGCAGCTGCTGGAGTTTGAGGCGGTGGCGCGCAGCCTGGACATGGCGGTGCTGGTGGAGGTGCACGATGCCGCCGAGTTGGCACGGGCGCTAAAGCTCAAGAACCCCATGATCGGCATTAACAACCGCAACCTGAAAACCTTTGAAGTGTCGCTGGACACGACCCTGTCCTTGATGGGGGCTGTGCCGCCCGGGCGGTTGCTGGTGTCCGAGAGTGGCATCCGCAACCGGGACGATGTACTTCGCCTGGGTTCTGCTGGCATCAACGCATTTCTGGTTGGCGAAGCTTTCATGCGTGTCCCGGACCCGGGCAGCGCTCTGGCAGCTTTGTTCGGGTGAAACCATGTCCGCAAGCAGTGCGGCGCCGCAGCCCGTCCCCGCTCCGGCCGGACCGGCATCAGACCAACTCACCGGCGCCGACCCACAGGCGTGGCCGGTGGCGCCTGGTTGGCAGGCGCTGGTGTCAGATTTCTTCGGGTCCAGCGCCGGTTGCGAACTGCTCGCCTTCCTGAAAGGCAGATTGCAGGCCGGGGCTGCAGTTTTTCCGCCACAGCCCCTGCGTGCGCTACAGCTGACGCCACCCGAGTCGGTGCGTGTGGTCATACTGGGACAGGATCCTTACCATGGTCGGGGTCAGGCGGAGGGTCTGGCGTTTTCCGTCGCGCCCGGAGTGGCCATACCGCCTTCGCTGCGCAATATCTTCACCGAGTTGCGGCGTGACCTCGGGACGCCCTTTCCCGTTTTCCCGGAACCGGGCGGAAGTCTGGTGCGTTGGGCTCGCAAGGGTGTTCTCCTGCTCAATACCTGCCTTACGGTTGAGGAGGGCCAGCCCGCAAGCCATTCTGGTCGCGGTTGGGAGCACCTCACGGACGCAGTGATTCGCCAGGTTTCCCGTGACGCAGCGGGCGCCGTTTTCATGCTGTGGGGTGCACACGCGCAAGGCAAACGTCCTCTGATCGATGCGTCGCGCCACCTGGCGCTGGTAGCCAACCACCCTTCGCCCCTGTCGGCCATGCGGCCGCCGCTCCCGTTCATCGGCTGCGGCCATTTTTCCCGGGCCCGCGCCTGGCGTGAGCAGGGCGGTCGCGTTTGATGGCGTCAATTCCAGGGCGGTGAACTTGGCGCAGGTCAACCGAACGTCGTATTTCCGAAGTCTTGGCGCGGTCGTCGGTGACAGCCGTCCGACTTCGTGGCATAATATCAGGCTCACTTAAGGAGAGGTGGCCGAGTGGTTAATGGCAGCAGACTGTAAATCTGCCCTCTTACGAGTACGATGGTTCGAATCCATCCCTCTCCACCAGTGCGTAATGAATTGAGAATTGACACAAGAGCGGGCCATAGGGCATGTTGGGGTTGACTGGTTCAACTTCGATGCGGGAGTAGTTCAATGGCAGAACCCTAGCCTTCCAAGCTAATGACGCGGGTTCGATTCCCGTCTCCCGCTCCAGTGCTCGGTTGTCGTCGTTGTTGGTAGAGTTCGCTGGGAAATGGCGGGCCGGA
>CAIQVX010000054.1 GCA_903875275.1 uncultured beta proteobacterium
GCTCCGCGGCTGTCCCCCGGCCTGCGGCCTCCGCCTTTATGCCGCTGCGCTGAGTGCCACACCAGCCAGATCTTGCGTGCAATGCCGGCATTTGAAATACGCAGACTACCGACGCGCGTTGCCGAGGGTGATGCGTTGGGTGGCGCAGCGTGGACTTGGGGTCTTGCCAAATAAAGAAGGAGCCCGAAGGACGGGTGACATTCGCGGAGCCATCCAATGCATCGCCGTCGGCTCACACAAGCGCCGCCAAAACGCTGGCGCGAACTACGGAACTCTCAATAGGAGGACTTTAGGTCCTCTGCCCCATCACCTCACCCATGCGGATAGCGCGCCCCGGTGCCCACGCCGGATTGAAGTGCAACGGGCCTTTGGGAAACAGCATCACAACGGTCGAGCCCAGCAGAAAGCGACCCATCTCGGCCCCCGGCTCCAGCTGCACTGCCTGGTCGTCATAGCGCCACTCGCGCAATTCCCCGCTGCGCTTGGAATTCACTACCCCGTGCCAGACCGTGGCCATGCTGCCGACAATGGTGGCGCCCACCAGAACGATTGCAAACGGACCACTTGCAGATTCAAAAACGCAGACCACGCGCTCGTTGCGCGCAAACAGACCCGGCACGCCGCGGGCGGTGGTTGGATTCACCGAGAACAAGTCGCCCGGCACATAAATCATGCGCTGCAAACGTCCACTGCAAGGCATGTGAATGCGGTGGTAGTCCTTCGGGCTCAGGTACAGCGTGGCAAAGCTGCCATCGTCAAAGTGGGCCGCCAGCGTCGCATCGCCACCCAGCAGCGCGGTGCTGGAATAGTCGTGGCCCTTGGCCTGGAAGATCTGCTTGCCCTTGATGGCGCCGAACTGGCTGATGGCGCCATCGACCGGGCAGATCAGGTCGGCACCTGCGAGTGGTCGCGCGCCATCTTTCAGGGCGCGTGTGAAGAAATCGTTGAAGCTGACGTAGCTGGCGATGTCCGGATTGGCCGCTTCTCCCATGTTGACCTGGTAGCGCCGCACAAACCACACGATCAACTGCGTCGTCAAGTGGCCCGCCTGGGCGCCTGCAATGCGCCCGGCCAGGGCCGTCAGGGCCTGCTTGGGAAGCAGGTACTGCGGCAGCACGGCAAGGCGGTCAGACATCAGGGCTACCAGAGTGAAGAATGGCCGGAATTGTAGCGAGAGCGCCATTGCTTCCGAAGTGTGACAATGCGCGCACCGGGCGACCGCTCATTTTCCGGACTCCATTGATTGGTATGAATCTACCTGCTTACCAGGCCTTGACCGCCACCTTTACCCGCCTCTACCACTACCAGCATCTGGGTGCCATTGCGAGTTGGGACCAGGCCGCCAAAATGCCACCCGGCGGCAACGCCGCGCGTGGCGCGGCGCTGGCGGAACTTGATGTACTCATGCATCAAACACTGACCGACAAGTCCCTGCGCGCCTTGATGCAGGCGGCCGAGAGCGAGGCGCTCGATCCGATGCAACGTGCCAACCTGCGCGAGATGCGCCGCGACTGGGAACAGGCCAATTTGTTGCCGGAACGATTGATCGAAGCCAAGAGCCTGGCCGGCTCGCGTTGCGAGCACGCCTGGCGCACGCAGCGCAAGGAGAATGACTGGAAGGGTTTTCTGGAAAATTTCTCGGAAGTGGTCAAGCTCTCGCGTGAAGAAGCGCAGACGCTCGCGCAGGTCCGGGGTGTCAGTCCCTATGACGCGCTGATGGACAAGTATGAGCCCGGTACGCGCAGCGCCGACATTGATGCTCTGTTTGGTGAGCTCAAGACCTGGCTGCCCGATCTGATTGGCAAGGTGGGCGCAGGACAAGCCGGTCAGTCCCTGATCCAGGCGCGCGGTCCGTTCCCGGTGGCGAGTCAGCGCGCGCTCGGACTGGAGATCATGGGCGTTCTGGGTTTTGACTTTTCGGCCGGCCGTCTGGATATCTCAACCCATCCCTTTTGCGGTGGTGTAGCGCAGGATGTGCGCATCACCACGCGTTACGCTGAGGATGACTTCATGCGCGCAATGATGGGCATCACACACGAAACCGGTCATGCTCGCTATGAGCAGGGCCTGCCGCGCGACACGGCGGCACTGGCGCTGGGGCGGGCGCGTTCCATGGGCATCCACGAGAGTCAAAGCCTCTCGTTTGAAATGCAGGTTGGCCGCAATTCGGCATTTATGGGGCTGCTTTCGCCCTTGGTGAAAAAGCACCTCGGCGAGCAACCGGCGTTTGACGCGGCAAACCTGGCGCTTTTGTTCACGCGTGTTGCACCAGGGTTCATACGCGTCGATGCCGATGAGTTGACCTATCCGGCGCACATCATTCTTCGCTATGAGATCGAAAGCGCCCTGATCAATGGCGAGATCGAAGCCCGGGACATCCCGGCACTGTGGGACGAAAAGATGATGGCCTATCTGGGTCTCGATACCCGGGGCAATTACGCGCAGGGTTGCCTGCAGGACATTCACTGGACCAGCGGCAGCTTTGGCTACTTTCCCAGTTACACCCTGGGCGCCATGTATGCAGCCCAGTATTTCGCGACGATTCGCCGTCTGCACCCGACGCTGGACGCCAGCCTCGCTGCCGGCGACCTGACGCCGATCTTCAACTGGTTGTCCACTCACATCTGGAGTCAGGCCAGCCGCTGGGAAACGGGTGAACTGGTGCAGCGCGCGACTGGAGAAACCTTGAACCCTGCGCACTTCAGGCGCCATCTGGAACAGCGCTATCTGACTGCTTGAGAGGCGGAGCCGAACTTGCCGCGCGAGTTGTTGGGATCAGGGCGCCGTGGGTAAGGTCCGAATGTTGCGCAGCACCGGATGCCGCCAGGCCCACAGGGCCAGCTTGAACGAACCCAGGCCACCAAGCGCCAGGTCGTAGCGCAAGCCCAGGTGTTCGCCCAGGTAACCGCAGAGCAGGGCGCCGGGACCGGCTGGCAGCAAAATCAGCCAGCGCATGGTGCTGGTCATGCGCCCCAGCAGGGGCTCGGGTGTGACGGCCTGGCGCAGCGCCAGAAAGTTGATGAAGATGAGCACCGCGCCGGAGCTGAAACACAGCAGCATGACAACGAAGGAAGTGACGCCCCAGACGCCCACCGGCGCCAGCGCCAGTTGCAGCCAGCCGACGCCGCAGACCGCAAAACCAAGAATCAGACAGGGACCCGGCCCGATGTGGCGCGAGATGCGGTTGCCCAGCGTGCTGGCCACGATCGTGCCCAGACCCAGACCCATGTAGCACAGGCCCACCTGATGCTCGTTCAGACCCAGCGTCCGGGTGGCGATCAGAA
>CAIQVX010000055.1 GCA_903875275.1 uncultured beta proteobacterium
GACGGCAGCCTGAATCGCTTCAACGCCGAGCGTCACGGCGACCACTGTTTGAACTCGACCGTTGCCGGGATCAAGCGCGACTACGCCATCTCCATCGCCTGGACTTGGGAAGACGTTCCCGCCTTGGGTGGCACCACCACCACATCACCCTGGCGATGCATCACGAGGGCGCCGGCTTGTATTTGATGGGCCGGCAGTCGCGCTGGGATTTTCGCGCGCGACCAGGAACCTATATGGACCTGGGTGAGCGGACACCTGCGTTTGAGGTAGTCTCGTGCTCTGCCTGGGATGTGCAATGCGTCGCCTACAGCCTGGCGAATTTTACTGCCGTGGATGCCGAGCCATCGTTCACCACGGTGGAGCGCCAGTCGATCAAAGACTTCAACCTGTTTGCGCCGTGCCTGGCCAGGACGGAGGAGATCATCATCGAGCCCCAAAGCGTGGCTGAGTGCCTGGACCTGATCCGCAAGATGCAGGCTCCGGAGTTGCAAGCAGTGCGCAAGCGCAACGAGCAGCGCAGGGAGCCCATCAATCAACAGAACTTCCATGCCCAGATCTTGAGTCTGGCTGCGTAATGGCCCTGATCATCCCCATCAACCCCAAGCCGGCACAGGAGAGACGATGCTCTTTCTGTGCCCGGCCGGAGTCCAGGTGCAAGAAGCTGGTGGCTAGCGCGGTGAACGATCATCACATCTGCGAGCAGTGTGTTGCCAAGGCGCTACGGGCCAGCCGGGACGCTGATGAAATTCCGCCTGAAACCGCGGCCTGAAAAAATATTTTCTTGTTGGTGAAAAATATTCTGAAAAAAGGCTACAATCCGTGTAGCAATAAAGATGGGCAGACAAATCCATCACTAGAATACGCGGCGAACCATTAGTGAATCGGTGTCGCCAAAATTTCCCAAGAGCAGCCAGATCGGCTGCTTTTTTCGTTTCCGCCCTCCCGATAGCGTGCCACCACAGTCTTCAATGACGGGCACCCACTGCGTGGAGGGTGATTTATTCTGGTCCGAAATCTGTACGCTATTCCAGACAAATGTTCAGCGGAATGTCCAGAATGGCGGACATACACGACACTTTTCCGTGTATCTCGGCAAACGCATGATGACTTGACTTACTGGACAGGGCGATAGCTCGAAGGTATGAAGGGGAAACCCGGACTGCTGCCGCAAGGTGGTGCCAGAAACAAGTCATCAGCCGCTTGGTGAGCCACGCATCGCATAGCGTGAAAGCGGAGATCTTCCCGCCGGAGTCTCCAGCCGGAGACTGGCGCCGGACACCGAGACACATATAAGCACGGAAAACCAGCGTTTTTGCTCAATCTATGTGCTGTATTTGCACGGTATTCCGTGTAATCACCAGGAGCCATCATGGCAACACCGAGACCCAAGACGCCCGCAAAGCCAGCCAAACCCGGCAAGCCTGGGCGCAAGTGCTGAGTCATTGATGGCGCAATAAGGGCGCTAAAGCCGGTTAATGCGTCATAAAAGACACATTGACGGCCATTAACGCGACACGGACTGCGATTGCGGACGTGAATCGCGACAGAACAGAACCCGCCAAGCCTAGAACGCTGGATGCCCGGTAGTGCTGGACCGAAAGGTCGATGCTCACCCCGGCGGGTCACTTTGAAATTCCACCGACCACGCGCAATTCTGCGTACATCCGGTGGATAGACAGCACACGGAAACCACATGCAACCAAACCTAGACCCGCGATGCCACATCGTCGAGAGTCGAATGGACTACGACCTGATCCTGGCGGAAGACGCCGACATCCGGGCGCTGCTCCAGGTCGAGACCACCGCTGACGGCAGAGTGATATGCAAGGGCATGTTGCACGCAGACGAAGACCGCATCAGCCGAGAGCACATTGAATGAACGGATCCCCAATGAGATACGAAGTCCGCTGGAACAACGGCTACTGGAAGGCGTTTGATACGCACAACTTCACTGATGCCGGCATCTTCGATCTGCAGACCGCAGCTCAGCGCTGGGTTGACCTGGGAAACCGCGGCAGGTGATTGGCTACAAGTTGTTCAGGGTGCGCAAAGACGGCTCCCTGGGTCCGCTGTTCATCAACAGGAAGCAGCGCATCACGGTAGGTGAAGTCCTCCAGGCCGAGGATCACCCAACCAAAGGGTTTGCCCACAGACCGGGCTGGCACATCTGCTCAGAGCCGATCGCGCCGCACCTGTCAAAGAAGGGACGGACCTGGTTCAAGGTCGAGTTCTGGTTGGCCAGAGAGCACAAGAGGCCGGAGTCCCAGGGTGGGCTTTGGTACACCGCAGACAGGATGATTGTCCTGGAGCAGATTTAGCGCCCCAGAGGGACGTGGGGGTTGGTATGGCAGCTAAACAGAAGGATGTGGACTGGAGTGGCGTCGAGCTGCACTACTGTGCTGGCATCAGATCTCTCAAGGACATAGGGGATGAGTACGGCGTGTCTGACGCCGGCATCCTGAAGCGCGCCAAGCGTGACGGATGGACCAGAGACCTGAAGGCTAAGACCAAAGCGAGAGCCGAGGCCAAGGTTAGTGCGGCAGCGGTTAGTGCCGTGGTTAGTGAGCAGAAGCGCGCTAACCAAAACGAGTTGATTGAGGCCAACGCGGAGATTCTGGCCAAAGCCGATCTGTTGAACCGCAAGGACGTGATCCTGGCGCTGGATGTGTCGAGGTCGCAGCTCCAAGAGGTCGCCACGCTGTGTGACCCGAAGTTCCACGACATGCTGATCGCTGTCGGCGAGATGATGGACAAGTCGGGTCGCGATGAGAACGGCAAGATGGTCGTGGACAAGGTCAACGAGCTGTACTTCTACATCATTGGCCTAGCCGGTCGCGTGAAGCTGGCCAAAGAGATTGCTGCCGCCTTTGGCGTCTACATCCCGATGCAGCGCAAGATCCTGAAGCTCGAAGACGATGGCAATCGCAATCAAACCGAGCTCGACGCTCTGCTGGCCAGAATCAATGCATCCGCTGAGTGACGAATACAAGGTTCTTGCACTGCGCCGAGTGCAAGAAAGCCTGGAGATCCACGCATCATTCTGCGCCAATATCAAGGACAAGAGCGGCAAGATCGTTCCCTTCCTGTTCAACCGCGCCCAACAGCACGTTCACCAGATGCTGGAGGAGCAGAAGAAGCGCACCGGCCGGGTTCGCGCGCTGATCCTGAAGGGCAGGCAGCAAGGCATCAGCACCTACATTGGTGAGCGCTACTACCACCAGGTATCGATGCGCGGCAAGAGCGCCTTCATTGTGGCGCACGAGGACAAAGCGACCAGCAACTTGTACGAGATGGTCAAGCGCTACCAGGACCACAATCCGCTGGCGCCGAGCACCAAGGCGACAAACGCCAAGGAGTTGCTGTTCAAGGAACTCGATTGCGGCTACAAGCTGGCGACCGCGGGTTCCAAAGACGTTGGCCGGTCCAACACGGCGCAGCTGCTGCACGGCTCTGAATTCGCGTTCTGGGCCAACGCACAGAACCACCTGGCTGGCCTGGGCAACACGATTGCAGATCAGTCGGACACCGAGATCATCCTGGAGTCCACCGGTAACGGGATTGGCAATGCCTTCCACTTGATGTGGCAGGACGCAGAAGCCGGTAAGAGCGAGTACATCGCGATCTTCGTGCCGTGGTTCTGGCAGCTCGAATACGTGGCTGAAGTGCGGCCTGACTTCGTGCTGTCTGAAGAGGATCTGAAGTACCAGCAGGCCTATGGCGGTCTGTCGATGGAGCAGATGCAGTGGCGCGCCAACAAGATTTCTACCTACGGCCAGGGCTTTGAGTGGCTGTTTGACCAGGAGTACCCGGGGACTGCCGCACTGGCGTTCCAGACGTCGACGGTCAACCCATTGATCAATCCTTCCGAGGTCATGGCCGCCGTCAACAGCAAGTACCTGGACATGAATGCGCCGCTGGTGATTGGTTGCGACCCGGCGGGTGATGGAGTCAATGATGCCGATAGAACTGCCATCGCTTTCAGACGTGGTCGGGTTTGTTTCCGCATGGAATACCACCAGGGTCTTGACACCATGCAGATTGCTGGCAAGTTGGCTGAATACTGGCGTGACATGGAGCCAGATGGCATGTTCGTGGACAAGGGCGGACTGGGCGCTGGTGTTTACGACCGATTGATTGAGCTGGGCTTACCGGTGATTGGCGTCAACAACGCCAGCCGGGCGACAGACGCCGAGAGATTCGAGAACAAGCGCGCCGAGATCTGGTGGACCATGAGAGATTGGTTTGCCGATCAACCGTGCCGCATACCAAACAACGCAGCGCTGATAAGCGACATCACGGCGCCGCAACCCAAGATCAGCAGCAACGGACGCAAGCTGCTGGAAAAGAAAGAAGACATGGCCAAGCGCCAGGTCAGGTCTCCCGATGGCGCCGACGCCTTGAGTTTGACCTTTGCGGAGCCTGTGGCCTTCAGGACCGTGCTCTCCGGCCATCGTACGCCCTCCACATCCGCGGCTACCAACGCCGGCTACTAAAGGATCCCATCATGGAAAACACAGAATACGAAAAAGCCTGGAACGACGACAAGGCGCCAGGTGAGACACCTGCCAACCCGGCTACGCGTGCTGTGCAAGCTGCCGCCGTGGCGACGCGCGACGGTGAGGCCAAAGAGTTCTCTGACGCCTTTCATGCTGAGACTCCTGCTGAGCCGGCTCCAGAAGCCAAGCCTGAGCCCAAGAACTTTCGTGAGGCCTTCAAGGCTGCTCGTGCAGAAGGGCTGAAGGTCTTCGAGTGGCAAGGCAAGAAGTACACGACCGAGGTCAAGGCCAAGGCTGCCGCGCCTGTAGCTCCGGTGGCTACAAATGAAGCCGCGCCGGCTACAGCGCCAACCAAGTCCAGGCTGGACATTCTGAACGCGATGCGCGCCAAGGATGCTGCCATCAAGGGTGTGAAGACGGCCGATGCTAGCCCGCCGCGGCAAGCCCTGGCGATGGATCCCAAGATGCTGGGCAAGAACAACACGGGAATGGGCGTCTAAGCCATGAGCGAAGATCTCCAGTACGACCTCGCGGCCCAAGAGGCGTTCAGCCAGGAAGGCGCCCAAGAGAAGGCCGTATTGGAGTCGATCGGCACACGCCTACTGTTTGAGTTTGCGAAGGCCGTCGAGGATCGCCGCCCTACAGAAGAGCGCTGGCTCAAGGATTTGCGTCAGTACAAGGGTCAGTACGACCCCGAGGTGCTGGCCAAGATCGGTCCCAAGCGCTCCAAGACCTTTGTGCGCAAGACGCGCGTCAAGGTAAAGACACTGGACGCCAGAGTGGAAGACTTGCTCTTCCCGATGGGCACGACCAAGAACTGGAGCATCAAGAACACTCCGGTTCCGAGCGTGCCTGATGATGTGCGCAAGCAGGTCACACAGCAATTGACGCAGATGCTGCTCAGCCAGGCCGCCCAGCAGCAGCAACCAGGCCAGCCACAAGCGCAGCGGCCTCCGACTCCGACCAAAGAGATGGTTGACGCCGCGCTGCTGGAGATCTGCAAGCAAGCCGCCAAGAAGATGGCGCTGGTGATTGAAGACCAGTTGACCGAGGTCAACTACCGCAAGATTTGCAAGCAGGCGATACACAGTGGTAACCTGTTTGGCACCGGCATCCTGAAGGGTCCGCTGGTCGAGAAGCGCATCCGCTCGACCTTTGTTCATGAGAACGGTAAATGGGTCGAGAAGAGCGAGACCTACATCGTCCCCTTCATCGACTTTGTGCCGCTGTGGCGCTGGTACCCGGATATGGGGGCCGATGAGCTATCCAAGTGCCGCTTCGCCTGGGAGCGCCACCAGATGACGTTTGCAGATCTGTCTGATCTGTCGACCCGCAAGACCTTCGACAAGGTCAAGATCATTGAGTACCTGAAGAGCCATCCACGCGGCGAGGTGACGGTCAGGTACATCGACAACGAGCTCAAGATCCTGGGTGAGCGCACTGCCAATCAGGGCGGCACCGATGGCAAGTACGAAGTCCTGGAGCGCTGGGGCTGGCTGACAGGGCAAGATCTCAAGGAAGCCGGCCTGGAAATTCAGACAGACAGGCTACACGAGAGTTTCTTTAGCAACATCTGGATGCTACCCAACGGTACTGTGATCAAGGCCGTGCTGCAGCCGCTCAATGGCGTGACCTGGCCGTACCACCTGTACTATTTTGACAAGGACGAGACCAGCATCTTTGCCGACGGCATGGCTGCGGTCATGCGCGACGACCAAACCACCATCAACGCCGCACATCGGCTGATGCTCGACAACGCCGCCCTCACGGCCGGCGCCATGCTGGAGGTTTCCACGCGGCTGCTGTCCAACATGGACAACACCGACATCGAGCCGTGGAAGGTATTCAACCGCAACGCCGAGAGCCCTGGCACGCGCGCAGTGAATGTGCTGGAGATTCCCAGCAAGCTCGCAGAGCTCGGCAACATCGCCGACCGCTTCGAGGACAACTGCGACGAGGTCAGCGCCATTCCGCGCTATATGACCGGCGAGAACGTGAGCAGCGGCGCGGCTGGAACCAGCTCGGGCATGAGCATGCTGATGGGCGCCGTCAACATCATGGTGAAGGACCAGATCGGCAACTGGGACGAGGGCGTCACGATCAGCTTCTTCAAAGGCCTGTACCGCTGGAACATGCAGTTCCATCCCGACCATTCGATCAAGGGTGACTTTGTTGTGATGGCGACCGGATCGGCAAGCCTGGTGGCCAGAGAGGTCAGGGCGCAGCAGCTCGATCAGTTCAGCGCCATGGTGGCTAACCCGATGGATGCGCCGTTCATCAAGCGTGCCAACCTGCTCAGACAGCGTGCCGAGGCGCACGAGCTGGCCGATGTGGTCAAGACCGAGGACGAGGTCGAATCCGAAACCAA
>CAIQVX010000056.1 GCA_903875275.1 uncultured beta proteobacterium
CTATCAACTGGGCCAGCGCTTCCCCCGAGCCCTTCATGCTGACATTGATCTTGGTACCGGTGGTGCGCGCGTACACGGTGCCTATCATGTTGCACCACTCCGCCTGCACCGAGCAAATCACATTGATCTGCCCTTGCGCCCACGCACCCAGGGACAGACAAGCCAAGGCCGTCGCCAACACCTGCTTCTTCATCGCAACTCCTGTGAGGCCCCGCCACACGACGGGAAAGCGCCAGTTTAAAGCAAGGTTTGCGACAGCAGTTACATGATTTTCCATGCATCATGAAACTAAGTTACATTACCAATTTGCGTATTGCGGTACCCGCCGCCTATTCCCCATGAGTTTTGATCTTGTTTTGTTTGGTGGCACCGGTGACCTGGCTTGGCGCAAGCTGATGCCGGCACTATTTCAGGCCTTTCGCCACGGCACACTGCCACCGGACGGACGCATTATTGGCGTCGGTCGGGACGACCTCTGTGCCGAACAGTACCGCAGCCTGATACGCGCCCGGTTTGACAAAGTTGAATTGGCCAAGAGGCCTACCGAGGAGGAATTCACACGCTTTGCTGCGCTGCTTGAGTTCGTCCGGATGGATCTCTCCGGAACGCAGGACTACCTTCGCCTTCGGGAGACGCTTTCCGGGCGCCAGGCGGATACCGTTCTGATTTACCTGGCGACTGCACCCAACCTCTTCACCACCGTCTGTGAACAACTGGCACTGTGCGGACTCAACAGCGCCAGCACCCGGATCGTGCTTGAAAAACCGCTCGGCCACGACCTCGCCAGCAACCGCGCCATCAACGAATCGGTGCGCCGTGGCTTCAGCGAGAAGCAGATCTTCCGGATCGACCACTACCTTGGCAAACCGGCGGTGCAAAACCTGTTTGCCCTGCGCTTTGGCAACTCTCTGTTCGAGCCTCTCTGGCGGCGTGAACACATTGCCAACATCCAGATCACGATCGCCGAAGACCTGGGTGTGGAAAAGCGTGGCGCCTTTTACGAAACCACAGGTGCCCTGCGCGACATGGTGCAAAACCATGCGCTGCAACTCCTGTGTGCCATCGGAATGGAGCCCCCCATCAACGCACACGCCGACGCCATTCGCGACGAAAAACTCAAGGTCTTGCGCTCCCTCAAGCCCTGGACGCCGGAGACGCTGGCCCAGAACGTGATTCGCGGGCAATACGCTGGCGGGACGATTGCCGGCGCTGCAGTCGAGGCCTACCGTGCTGAGACAGGCGTCAGCCCGAACAGCCAGACCGAGACCTTTGTCGCCCTGCGCACCGAAATTTCCAATTGGCGCTGGGCCGGTGTGCCTTTCTATATCCGGACCGGCAAGCGACTGGCCGGTCGCGATGCACGGATTGTGGTGAATTTCCGTCAGACGCCGCACGCCATCTTCAGTTCCCAGACTGGCATGGCCAATCGCCTCGTGATCAATTTGCAACCCAAGGATGGCCTGGAGCTGCACCTGATGGCCCAGGGGCAGAGCAACCGGCGCAACTCACAGACGCTGGCGCCGGTGCAACTCGACCTCGACTTTGACAAGCGTTTTGGGTCAGAGCGCGTGGGTGCCTATGAGCGCCTGCTGCTCGACGTCATTGATGATCGCCTGAACCTCTTTGTTCGCAGTGACGAGCAGGAGGAGGCGTGGCGCTGGGTCGAACCGATTCTGGACTACTGGAGCCACGATCCGCAGGGTCCACGTCCTTACGCCGCCGGCAGTTGGGGCCCCAGCGCGTCAAGCGCCATGATTGCACGCGACGGATTTTGCTGGTTCGAGGAGACCTGAAACCATGCTTGATCGCATCAAGGCCTGTCTTTCCTCGCTGGCGCCTGCCGAGCAGCGGGTTGGCAAACTCGTGCTCGATGACCCACGCAGTTTCGCCAAGCTGCCGGTGAGTGAATTGGCCGACCGCGCGCGCGTCAGCAAGCCCACGGTGGTGCGTTTTTGTCGCAGCGTCGGCTACGATGGCCTGTCGGATTTCAAGCTCAAGCTCGCCGGCAGCGTCAGCGAAGGTGTGCCCTTCATTCACCGCAGCGTGGATGCGGATGACAAGACCGGCGACATCATGGTCAAGGTCGTCGACAACACGGTCGCTGCGTTCCTGAAATACCGCAACGAAGCCAGCACACAGGCCATGGAAAAAGCCGCCAGGACTCTGGTCCAGGCGTGCAACGATGGCAAACGCATCGAGTTTTTTGGCGTTGGCAACTCCGGCGTGGTGGCGCAGGACGCCCAACACAAGTTCTTTCGGCTCGGCATGCACAGCGTGGCCTATAGCGACGGCCATATGCAGGTCATGAGCGCGTCCCTGCTTGGCCCCGGCGACTGTGTCCTGATCATCTCCAACTCGGGGCGCACCCGCGACCTGATGGATGCCTGCGACATTGCGCGCAAACACGGCGCCACGGTCATTGTCATCACCGCCAGTGGCTCACCCCTGGCGCGCGCAGGGCACATTCACCTGGCTGCCGATCATCCGGAAGGCTTTGATCGCTACAGCCCGATGGTGTCAAGACTGCTGCACCTGCTGATCATCGACATCCTTGCCACCTGTGTGGCCCTGGGCATTGGCAGCGAGAAACTGCAGCCGGGCTTGAGCGAGATGAAAGCCAATTTGCGCAACAAACGCTACACCTGAACTACGCGCCTAGATCCGGCCCTCTTGCACGGCATGACAGGCGATCCGGATGCCTGCCAGGCTCAGCAGTTGCGGACGTTCACTGCGACAACGCTCATTGGCGTGCGGGCAACGTGGATTGAAGGCACAGCCCAGCGGTGGATTGAGGGGATTGGGCACCTCCCCCTGCACTGGCGTGCGGGCACGTCCGGTGTCCGTCATTTTGGGGATGGCATCGAGCAGCATGCGCGTGTAGGGGTGCCGTGGCGTGTCAAACAGAGCGTGCTTGTCGGCCAGTTCCACCAGGCGCCCAAGATACATCACACCGACCTGGTCACTGACATGGCGCACCACCGCCAGATTGTGCGAGATGAACAGGTAGGTCAGGCCCAATCTGCGTTGCAGGTCCTTCATGATGTTGAGCACCTGCGCCTGCACGCTCACATCGAGCGCCGAGGTCGGCTCGTCACAGACCAGAAATTCCGGTTGCGTAGCCAGGGCACGCGCAATCGAGATGCGCTGGCGTTGGCCGCCAGAGAACTGATGCGGGTACTTGAAGCTGTCAAGCGGGCTCAGCCCGACATCGCTCAGCAGCATCCCGACCCGGGCCCTCAACTCCGAGGGATCGCTCACCAAACCATGTTCTATCAGTGGTTCGGCCACTATATCCTGCACCAGCCAACGTGGATTCAGGGACGCGTACGGATCCTGAAAAATCATCTGGATCCGGCTGCGCAACTTCAGGCCGGCCGGCGTTTTGAAAATCCGATGGGCATCGAGCCCGTCGAACACCAGATTGCCGCGGGTTGGCTCATGCAATCCCACCAGCAGGCGCGCCACCGTGCTCTTGCCGCAACCGGACTCGCCGACCAGCGCCAGCGTCCTGCCTTTTTCAATCTCGAAACTGACACCGTCAACCGCGCGCAGCAGCGTCCGTGGCCGGCCCTCGATCAGGCGATTGAGCCAGGGCGCCGACACATCGAAAGTCATTGCCAGGTCGTTGGCTTGCACCAAGGCTGTCATGCTGGCTCCCGCTCGGGCACGTCTGCGTGCAGCCAGCAGGCAGCGCGCGTCGCACCGGCACCCAGCAGGTCCGGGCGCTCCTTCATGCACTTGTCCATGGTTTGCGGACAGCGCGGGTGAAAGGCGCAACCGGATGGAATCGCGTTCAGCCGCGGCATGGCACCATCAATCTGATTGAGCTGCTCACGATCCTGCGTGATGTCGGGAATCGCCGCCATCAGCCCCGCTGTGTAAGGATGTGCCGGGTGGTTGATGACCTCGTGCACCGGGCCAATTTCGGCCACCCGCCCGGCATACAGCACAGCGACCCGGTCGCAGGTTTCGGCAATCACGCCCATGTCATGGGTAATCAGCATGACCGCAGCACCATGCTGTTTGCAGATCCGCTTGAGCAGGGTGATGATCTGCGCCTGGATCGAAACATCGAGCGCCGTGGTTGGCTCGTCGGCCACAATCAGTTTGGGCTCGGCGGCCAGCGCCAGGGCAATCACGACGCGCTGGCGCATACCGCCCGAGAACTGGTGCGGATAGTGATCGATGCGCTGCTCCGGAGCCGGAATGCCGGTGTCCTTGAGCAAAGCGATGGCACGCTCACGCGCCTGGCGGTCATTGAGCGGCAGATGCGTCTGCAGGGTCTCCACCAGTTGGCGCCCTACGGACTGCAGTGGATTGAGCGAGGTCAGCGGATCCTGGAAGATGGCCCCGATCCGTTTGCCCCGGATACGACGCATCTGCTCAAAACCAAGGTGATCAATGCGCTCACCTTCAAGCAGGATCTGCCCGCCGGCAATGCGCCCTGGAGGCTCCAGCAGCCCAATGATGGCAGCCCCTGTAATCGACTTGCCGGCACCCGACTCGCCCACCACGCCCAGGATTTCACCAGGCGCGATGTCGAACGAAACATCGTCCAGCGCGCGCAGCGTGCCGTGTCGGTGTGGAAACTCGACCACCAGGTTCTTGACTTGCAGCAGGCTCATCTTAGTTTGGGGTTCAGCGCGTCGCGCAGCCAGTCACCCAGCAGGTTCACACTCAGTGAAATCAGGATCAGCATCACTCCGGGGAAGACCGTGATCCACCATTCACCGGAAAAGAGGTAGTTGTTGCCGACCCGGATCAAGGTGCCCAGCGACGGCGCAGTGGGCGGCGCACCAACGCCCAGAAAGGACAGCGTGGCTTCGATGATGATGGCGGTGGCAACCTGAATCGTGGCCAGCACCAGTACCGGCCCAAGCACATTGGGCAAGACATGGCGCCGCATGATGCGCAGGCTGGAGACCCCGGTCACACGGGCAGCCTGGACGTACTCCTTGTGCCGCTCCACCAGCGTCGACCCTCTGACCGTGCGCGCGTACTGAACCCATCCGGTGAGCGTGATCGAGATGATCAGAACAAAGAAGGCCAGTGACTCCTGGGCACCGGGAAAGAGGGCGCGCCCGACACCGGCAATCAGGAGCGCGACCAGAATCGCTGGAAACGACAGCATGACGTCGCACAGGCGCATCAGCAGCGCATCGACCCAGCCGCCCAGGAAACCTGCCAGCAGGCCCAGCGTCACGCCAATCAGGACCGACAAAGCTACCGAGGCCAGACCCACGGCCAGGGAAATGCGGGCGCCGAACATCAAGGCCGAGAGAATGTCGCGCCCCTGATCGTCCGTGCCCAGCAGGTATTTCAGGCTTCCCAGCGCTTCCCATGCCGGGGGCAAGCGCGCATCACTCAACTCCAGTGTGCTGAGGTCAAACGGATTGTGCGGCGCCACCCAGTTGGCGAAGACCGAACAGAAAATACAGACAAAGGCAATACTGGCCGCGGCCATCGCAACCGGCGAGCTGCGAAAGCTGTAGCCAATATCGCTATCGCCGAGCCGAAATAACCATTTCTTCATCCGGCCCGGGCGTCCTGGTTCAGGGGTTGACCTTGATGAATTTCCAGGGCATTTCGTTGCCAGGCAATTGCACCACGTCAATGTTCTTCTTCAACGCCCAGTTCAAGGCCTGCTGATGCAGCGGCAAATGGCCAATTTCGTCCTGATGAATCTTCAGCGCTTCATGAATCATCTCGCTGCGCTTCTTCAGATCGGTCTCGGAACCCACCTTTTGCGTCAACTCGTCCACCTTGGCGTTGCTGTAGGCACCCAGATTGAACTGACCACGCCCGCCTTCACCCGGTGACGACATGATGGGGTAGAGCACGTTGTGCACGTCGACCGTGCTGGCAGTCCAGCCCAGCATGTAGAAGCTGGTGTTGCGGCTCAGAATCTTCGGGAAATAAGTGCCTTTGGTTTCGGCTTCCAGATTGATCTTGACGCCAATCTTGGACAGATTGGCTGCCACGGCCTGGCAAATCCGCTCGTCGTTCACGTAGCGGTCGTTCGGGCAATTCATCTTCACTTCAAAGCCGGCCGGATAGCCCGCCTCAGTCAGCAGTTTCCTGGCACCGTCCACGTCATACGGCAGGCGCTTGGCCAGCGTGGGGTCAAAGCCGTTCACCTGGGGTGGCAACATGAGGGCAACCGGTGTGGCCGCACCGCGCATCACGGTCTTCTGGATGCCATCGATGTCAATCGCCTGGTAAAAGGCCTGGCGTACGCGCTTGTCCTTGAACGGGTTCTTGCCCTTCACGTTGGAGAACAGCAATTCGTCGCGCTTCTGGTCCATGCCCAGGAAAATCACACGCAACTCCGGGCCCTGCAACACCTTGAGCTTGGCATTGCCCTTGATGCGATCCACGTCCTGGACTGGAACCGGCTCCATCACATCAAGTTCGCCCGAGAGCAGTGCCGCCACGCGCGTGGCATCGTTACCAATGGGAGTGAAGATCACCTCATCGACGTTGCCATCAACTTTGCCCCAGTAGTTTCCGTTGCGGACAAACGAAGAACGCACACCGGGCTGGCGTTCACGCAGACGGAAAGGTCCGGTGCCATTGGCGCGGAACGAGGCGGCGTTTTCAATGCCCTTGCGCCGGTCGACTGGTTTGGTCGCCTGGTTGGTTTCGCACCATTTCTTGTTCATGATGAGCCAGCCAGTAAATAGATCCGGCAGGATAGGGAACGGGGCGTTCAGGATGAAATCGACTGCATGGTCGTTGATCTTCTTGACTTCCTTGATCTGGCCAACATAGCTCTTCATGTCCGAGCCATCATCCTTGGCACGCTCGTAACTGAAGATCACATCGTCTGCGGTAAAGGGGGTGCCGTCGTGAAATTGCACACCCTTGCGCAGGTTGAAACGCCACACCGTGGGAGCGGTCTGCTTCCAGTCGGTCGCCAGGCCAGGCGTCAGTTTGTAGTCACGACCCCGAGTCACCAGCGGCTCAAACACGTTACCGACCACAGTCAATTGCAGCGACTCGTTGAGCGAATGCGGATCCATTGACAGCGCATCGCCCTGGTTACCGATCCGCAACGTCGTCGCCGACGCCAACAGACTCACGCTAGCCAGTCCCAAAGCGACCGGCGTCAGAATCATTCTTTTTCCAAATTTCATACTCGTCTCCATTTAATCAGCGTCAAAATAAAACTCAAACCGGCATTCCCTGCTCGATCAGACTGGCGTGCAAAGCGGCCCCCAAGGGCAGAATTTCGTCATTGAAGTCATACTGGCTATTGTGCAGGAAACAGCTTCCAACGCCCCCTTCCACACCCTGGCCAATGCGCATGTAGGCACCAGGCTTGACCTGTAGCATAAAGGAAAAATCTTCCGCCCCCATGCTGGGTTCCAGATCACGCACCACGCGCTCGGCACCCACCAGGCTCTGCGCAACGTCAGCGGCAAAGCGGGCCTCGCCGGCGGTATTGATGGTGGCCGGGTAAGAGCGCTCGTAGGTCACCACGGCACTGGCTCCAAAACCCTGAGCCACCGCACTCCACATTTCTGACAGACGCCGCTCCACCATCGCCTGCACCTGGGGATTGAAGGTGCGCACGGTACCCACCAGTGTGGCACTGCCCGGGATCACGCTCATGGCACCGAGTTCACCGGCACGCATGGCGCACAGGCTGATGACAGCGTTGTCGATGGGCCTGACGTTGCGCGACACAATGCTCTGCACCGCCGTAATGATGTGAGCCGCCACCAGCACCGGGTCCACCGTCTGGTAGGCGTGGGCGCCGTGACCGCCTTTGCCGGTGATCTCAATCGTGACGCGGTCTGCCGCCGCCATCATGGGGCCGGGGTTCACGCCCACCGTGCCGGGGCGCATCGCGGGCCAGTTGTGCATGCCAAACACCGACTGCACCGGGAAACGGTCAAAAAGACCCTCTTCGATCATCGCTTTGGCACCCGCAAAACCTTCTTCGCCCGGTTGAAAAATCAGTACCGCCGTGCCATCAAAACTCCGGGTTTCGGCCAGGTAACGAGCCGCCCCGACAAGCATCGCAGTATGGCCGTCATGCCCGCAGCCATGCATCAACCCCGGTGTGCCAGACTTCCAGGCCACACCGCTGTGCTCGGTCATGGCCAGCGCATCCATATCGGCGCGCAAGGCCATCATCTTGCCGCTGCTGCTGCGCTGGCCCTTGATCAGCGCCACGACGCCGGTTTTGCCAATGCCGGGGTGAATCTCATCAACACCGCACTGCTTCAGGGCTTCCTGCACCCGTGCCGCTGTATAGACCTCTTCAAAACCAAGTTCCGGATGCGCGTGCAAGTCGCGCCTCAAGGCCGTGATTTCCGGATGAAAAGCAGCAATCTGCGCAAAAGCCCGCCCCTGGACCTTGAGCCCCGAATAGTGACCCTTTGCCTGCATCAATGTCCTCCCGCCTGGCCAACTCGCAAGCGCGGGTCAACCACAAAATAGAGCAAATCAACCACCAGATTGATCAATACAAAAATCAGCGCGATCAGGCACAGGTAGGCGGCCATCACCGGAATATCCGCAAAAGTCACCGCCTGAATGAACAAGAGCCCCATGCCCGGCCACTGAAAAACCGTCTCGGTGATGATGGCAAAGGCTATCAGTTGCCCGAGTTGCAGGCCGGTGATCGTGATCACCGGCACCAGCGTATTTTGCAAGGCATGACCAAAATGAATGGCCCGGTTGCTCAAGCCCCGGGCCCGGGCAAAACGGATGTAATCGGTGCGCAGAACCTCCAGCATTTCAGCGCGGACCAAACGCATGATGAGGGTCAACTGGAACACCGCCAGCGTGATCGCGGGCAAGACCAGGTGATGCCAGCCATCCAGCGTGAACAGGCCGCTTTGCCACCACCCCAGTTGCACCACTTCGCCCCGACCAAAGCTCGGAAACCATCCCAGGCCGACCGAAAACGCGAGAATCAGCAGAATGCCGATCAAAAAGGTCGGCAGCGACACGCCCAGCAGAGAGATCGTCATGAACAACTGGCTGAGAAAACTGCCACGCCTGAGCGCCGAGTACACCCCCAGCGGCACGCCAATCAGCAAGGCCAACAGGGCCGCCACCAGCGCCAGTTCCAGCGTGGCCGGCAGACGCTCGGAAATCAGGCGTGACACCTTGGCCCCTTGGCGCAAACTCAGGCCGAACTCGCCCTGAACGGCGTTGAGCAGGAAATGCCAGAACTGGACGAAAAAAGGCTGATCCAGCCCCAAATCGGTGCGCAATTGGCGAATCTGGTCCGGCTTGGCGTCCTGCCCCAGCAGGAAGACCACTGGGTCACCCACGTACTGGAACAGCATGAAGGCGATAAAGGCCACCACCACCATCACCACCATGGCCTGTATCAAGCGACGAAGAATAAATGCAAACATCAATCAGAGCCTGGGAAAGCCAGAATTTAACAGAGCAAACATCATGCTGGCGTTTACTCTCACAAAAAAGACCCGATCTGGATGGTTTAGACCGACGTGGCCTCGACCAGCCACGCACTTACCGCCAATTCCAGATGAGCTTTGTGCAGCGCGTTAGCGCCTTGCTTTAGTCGAGTACGCCAACCTTTGCCGCGAGTGAGCATGTCCGAAAGCGCCTCCTCCAGGGCATCGCGCCGATGATCCCAAAGGAAACTAAGCAAACAGGCAGACTGCAACAGATCCTTTGCAGCCTTGGCCCTGAACGAGCCGCTGCGCTCACCGTAAACCAGCAGCTTATGCAGCGCATATCTTTCAGCGCTGGGCACGTTCACAAGCACTGCACCTTCGTTGCAAAAGAGCACAGCCTGCTCCACCCCCTCCAGCGAAAATTCCATAAATGGCAAGGGCTGTAGCGTTACGTGCAATTGCGGGTGCTTGTACGGTGCGTCACCGCCGCGATGCAATGGCGTCAGGAAATCCAAGCGGAATTCGGGCTCGGACGGTATGAGGTAGCTGCCCCCGGTCTTGCCACTCAACCCGGAAACAGGCAAGAACCCCATTTCCAGGGACGTGATGGCCTCGTCGGTCTTTACGTCAACATTGTTCGGCAACAAGAGTGAAAGTCTCTTGCCGGCATGGGCAAAGTCAATGTCTTGCGTGCGGGATGCGTCCCCCCAAGATACGCCAAGACTGTTGCCAAAGGCGAGAAAAGCGTGCGTACCGATGAGGACCCCACCGGCACGAAAAAACCCGTAGTCCGCCAGGCGACGAATAACACGATAGTGCCGAGGCAACACCGCCTTGCTGCCCAGCGCCACAGCAGAGCGTGCGAGCGGGCCAAGCGCTGCTGCCGCACTGGGAGAACCTTGTAGCGCCATAAGCCTTTGCACAGGTTCATCGTCGGGTCCGACGTACAGCTGATGCAGTTTCCCGGAGGGTTCCGTAAACTGAAAATACCAGTACTTTCGCCCCTTCACGGTCTTTTCGTTGAAAGAGCCCTGCAGGTCCGAGAAGCCTCGAACCCGCTCTGCCCCGAGCGCAGCGTCCAGAAGTTGTGCGTAGGCCGTTTGCGTGGAAAGGGCCTGCTCAAAGTAGAGAGGAAGCGTATCCGGCATTGGTTATACTAATTTTGTGAAGAATCTAGTATAGCCATGTCAAGATGCATCAAAACTCGCACGCGACGCCAAGCGATATGGGAACATCCAATATGCTGGTGCGCGGCTGCTTCGCAAGCCCCACTGGAACGCCACCACGTCTGATAACAGCATCCTCGCTCTGGCCAATGTCGGTTCGACGGTATCGCACATCGGCCTGCCAATGCCAGGTCGAGGTGATACGGGCACGCCAGGCCGCGGCCATCTCCACTTGCAGCGCCGACCCCAGTGCCAATGTGGCTTGGTCTCGACCCGGCAGGTTCAAGGTCATTCTTGACATTGCAGGTTTTCCAAGCCATGCCGACAACGCCAAGTTCCCTGGACCGGTTACGGTTTGAGCCTGCGCTCCGAAGGAAATCATCGTCAGGTCAAAACGCTCTGGATACCCCGCCGCGTCGCTGGTGGACGCAATATCACGCCAGATCCTGGTACTGGCCAAGCGGCCACCCAAATGCCATAGGTCGTTGATCCTGAAACTTGCCTGAACTGATCCGTAACGCTGCCTGACATTGGACGTGGACACAGCAGGCACACCGGTTGAGGTTTCTCCGTCATAGGATCGCGATCCTGTTAACTGCGACAGCGCAGCCACAACATCCCAATCGAAGCAGCGCCACCGCGTAGAAAGCTCGGTTCCGTGAAGCCTGCCTGCTTCACGTACCACTCTGCGGCCTGACGCGTCAAACTCATTCCAGGTACTCAACCCGCTGACATACGTTCCGACCCAGGCTGTGGGCTGTGGGTCACAGGCGGCGAATGCTCCCAAAGAAGTAGCTGCCAGCAGCAACCCGAATGCACTGGCCGTATGCCAATGCTGCCATCGCCTTGCCCGTGCCGTCACATCAAAGTGTTCCAGGCCACTGTGGTGCTGGCTTCGTAGATGTCGTCTCCATTGGCATCCAGTTCCTGCTTGACCTGGGTGGCAGACAACGCCGTCAGCTTGACCTTGGAATTGGCGGCACCGGTAATGACCATGACGCCACTGGACGGGTAGTAGTCAGATGGTCGACTGACGAAGGGGGTGCTTGTAGTGAATGAAATCGCCTGCGATGACAGTGCAGAGCTTGTCAACGTGCCGCTCATCGTATAGCTTGTCGTGTAGCCGTAGGTCAGGTTAGGAGACCGCGTGCTGGTCGCGCTGTAGTTGGAAAGGGTCCGTGATCGTGTGACACCAGCGTAAGTGCCTGCCACCGACAGGGACGTGGCAGAAACCGTCAAACCACCCGTGTTCATTCCGTTGGCGGTGATGGAGACTGTCAAGGCTCCATTGGCATTTGCGCTGAACTGTGAACTCGTCACGCTGAAGCCATTGAAGTTCATGGTCAAACTGGCGCTGTAGCTGGACGACCCAAAAGTGCCTGCCAGGTTGTTGACCGCAAAGGAAAGCGAACCAGTCAGAGTGCCCTCCGGCTCAATGCAGTTGTTGCCCGCTATGGTCACGCTGTCGCCAGCCGATACGACACCGTTGTTGTCGGCATCGGTAACGCTTGCTGTAACCGTCCCGCCGAACGAGCATGCCATCGTTTCACTTTGCACTGCGCCAATCAAAGTGCTGTTGGCCTTGGCTTTCGCCAGATAGGTCGGCAACTTGTCCAGTTGAGCGCGCGCCAAACTGAACAGCACAGACTCGTCAGTGACTTGAGCCCCAGTGAGGGTCTGCGCCCCCACCATGGGCAAATACGAAGCGGAGGCCGTGTCTTGTGCCGCTATGTTTTGGTTCGCACTGGTAAGCGCCGCCGTTTGAGCAACGATCGGCGTTTGGCTACCACCACCGCCGCATGCTGCAAGCGTGCCAACGACACCGACCACCCCGATCATCTTCTTGAAAGTCATGATATTTCTCCAGAATAGACTTTCGTTTTACTCTGCAAACACACAGGTGTCTATCCCCCATTTGGGTGGGCGTATTGTTCCATGATTGACCTGTATCAACCTAACTCGTCACCAAGTTGCAGGCACAAAAAAACCCCACCACGTTGCCGCAGCGGGGTTTTAGACGTTAGGTCTTTAACTGACTTGCGTCAGCGCCAGATTAGAACGTGTGCTTGATACCCAGATCAAAGCCAGTGGAAGAACCATTGGCCGGAGTCACAGAACCATTCAGAGCCTGAGCAGCGCCGCCGGAGTTGGACAGGCTGGCGAAGGTACCGTACACGGAAGTGCGCTTGCTGAAGTCATAGACATAACCCAGAGCGAACTTGTCGGTCTTGGCGGTGCCGTTGTCAGAGTTCGACAACGAAACGCGAACAGTGCCGGGGCCAGCGGGGATCAGAGCACCCAGAGTCCAGCCCTTCACGTCGGCTACGCCGGTGTTGGAGTCGATGTTGTAGAAACCCATCAGTTGCGCGACGCCGAGGTTGTACGAACCAGCAAAATTGGTACTTGTTACATCGGTTCCCGGGCCAGTTGTTGTCTTGCTGAAGGCACCAGCCACGCTGAACGGGCCATTGTCATAGGTCAGACGGATAGCGGCACCGTCACCGGCCTGCGAAGCTGCGGTGGAGAGGTTTTCACCCAAGTACGTCTGCGCCCAAATACCAAAACCGCCCCAGTTCGGCGACAGCCAAGCGAGGCTATTGGAAGCACGAACGATGGTTTGACCGCCGCCGCTGCTGTTCAAAGCTTGTGTCGTGCCGACGCCGTTGGTACCAAACGGATCAAACACGGTGAAGCTCCAGAATTGGGGCGTGTAGTCACGGCCCAGGCGGAACTCACCAAAACTGCCCATCAGGCTCACAACCGACTTGCGATTGAAAGTCAGACCTTGTGTGCGACCAATGGTGGTGCTCACAGCGGCTTGGTTGTTGTCGTTGGTAGCAGCGCCAGCGCCGTTGTCATTGTTAACGCCGGCTTCCAGGTGGAAAGCAGCCTTCAGGCCACCGCCGAGGTCTTCAACACCACGCACACCAAAACGGCTGCTGTTGTAGCCGGAATTGGTCAGGGCGGTCTTGTTGGCGGTGTCGCCATTACCGAAGGCCAAAGTGGCGTCAACCACGCCGAACATCGTTACGGAAGATTGTGCGGAAGCGGCGCCAACAACTGCCAGGGCAGCCAGAGCAATGAGGGATCTTTTCATATTGAGTTACTCCAAGGTTAAACATAGGGCGCCGGTTGATACTTTCGGACCCCGGGCCAACCTCCTATTTCAGGAAGTTGGCTCGATTGAACCAGAGGCCGAGGGGCTTGGCAAAGGAAAAGCCCGTAAACTTTGGCAAAGCTGGCGCTTTCGTTGTTGACTTGCAACAAGTTGATGCAGGCACGCATCGACACCAATACGCCCGGCAGCCAAGTAGCCGTTATTCAGTACATGTTTAGAATACTGTACATGAACGACTCTCTGGAAAATATCGGTAAAGCCCTTCGGTCCTTGCGGCTTTCAAAGGGTATGTCGCAGCAAGCACTGGCGGCAGCTGCGGGCATCAGCCGCACGACGCTGATCCAGATGGAGAAGGGCAAGGATGCTCAGGTATCAAGCTTCGAGCTGGCAGGCCGGGTGCTCGGGGTTGAATTTGGATTGATGCCGGAGAGCCCGCACATGGCCAGGCGCCGCCAGGCGCGGGCCGATCACCAAGCCAAACTGGCAGCTTCACGGGAAAAGCATTTGAAGCTGGCTGTGAAATTTGCCTTGGGAGGCGCTGAGGCCCTGGCGCTCAAGGAAAACGCTCTGCGCATGGTCCAACTCTGGAAGGAGAAGGAACTGTGCAGCCCGGTCTACATCGAACGCTGGATGGAAATCCTGAACGCAGAGCCCAAGCAGGTGGCAAAGAGATTGTTGGCGCTGGACGATACATGGGGTCCGGCATTGCGCCAGAACACCCCTTTTGCGCTCAGCGCGTCATGAAAATCGAAGACATCGACCGCGTCTTGAGCGCGATCAGGCGCAGCAGCGGACTCGACGAGTTCGTCGTAATCGGAAGCTTGTCAGCGCTTGGCGTCAGCGGCGACAAGCTGCCACCACGGATGACCCAGTCGATGGAGGTGCACGCCTACCCCGAACGAGACCCGAATCGGGCGCAAGAGTTCTCAAAAGAGTTCGGCGAGGACAGTGCCTTCCATCAGGAACATGGCTACTACTTCGATGCGGTCAGCCCAGACCTTCCCACCTTGCCGGATGGCTGGCAGACCAGGATGGTCCGCCAGGTGCTTGCCTCCGGTGTGAAAGTGAAATACCTCGATTCCAACGACTGTGCCATCTCCAAATACGCACGCTCTGAGCCAAAAGACAGGCAGTGGATACGCGCCGGTATCGAAGCAGGTATTTTGTCCTTGCCAACGATCGAATATCGAATGCGTGAGACACTCTTCCTGGACGATGAAGAGCAGCAAAAGGCCAAGACATCCCTGGTCGAAGACAAACTTTGGTTTGAGTCACTGCGCGCACGCCCCTACTGATCAAACCATTTATCGAACAGGAACCCACGGATGGACCTCTTGCTAAGCACCGCCGACGCCGCCTTGCGCACCCTGTTTGCCACCCCCCGCGCCAGCCATGCCTGCCCGACACTCGCAGGCCAGGAAACGGTGCTGACAGACGCGGAGAAGGCCCACTCGGGCGCCCTGATGCGGGTCAACCATGTGGGCGAGGTGTGCGCCCAGGCGCTCTACACGGCGCAGGCTTTTGCCACCAGCAATGCCGGCCTGCGTTCCCATTTTCTTCGCGCGAGCGCCGAGGAGACCGACCATCTGGCCTGGACCGAGCAGCGTCTGCAGGAACTCGGCCAGCGCAAATCCTTGCTCAATCCGCTCTGGTATGGTGCCGCCTTCGGGCTGGGTCTGATCGCCGGGCGACTGGGTGACCGCCTCAGCTTGGGCTTTGTGGTGGAGACCGAAAATCAGGTCGAAGCGCATCTCGAGAGTCACCTCAGCAGTTTGCCGGCCCATGACCACGCCTCGCGCGCCATCGTGGCCCAGATGAAAGATGACGAGGCACGGCATGCGCTGGACGCCCGCCAGGCCGGAGCGGCCGAGTTGCCGCATGCGGTCAAAAGCCTGATGGCGATGGCAGCCAAGGTCATGACCACCGTGGCACATCGGATCTGAGAAACGCCGGAGCC
>CAIQVX010000057.1 GCA_903875275.1 uncultured beta proteobacterium
CCACCGCTCCCCGGCTTGGAGCCTACGGCCTGACGCGCTCACGCTTGCCAACAGCCATTGAAATAAAAGTCAGATCGACAAACCGAAAAGGGGACATTTCAATCTTGCGGAAAAGGGGACATTTCTACTTTGTGTTGACACACGATAAGCCAATCCCTAGGACCGCTGCCTGACCCTGCGCGCTGGCCGTCTGGAGACAGGGAGCACCGCTTGAAAAAGCGCTCCTTGCTGGCCGTGGCACAGTTGCTTGTTGGCATGGCGCTGGTGACGGGGCTCGCTTACGGCGTTCTGGTCTGGATGGCACGAGACCGGGCGTCACACATGCCGGTGGGCTACAGCATCCTGCGTCCGCCCAACGACGTTTACTGCCTGGCACAGGTGAATGGCACAGTCTGGGCCGGTGGCAGGGAGGGCTTGTTTGTCTTTGCGCGCGATGGCAGCGCGCTTGTGGTGCCAGAACCATTGCAGAAGCTGCAGTTCGTGTCGGCTCTGCTGGCGCAGGCAGATGGCAGCGTCTGGCTCGCACACGAGGACGGCATGACGCACTGGAGCAGCACCGCGACGAAACACTATTCAACCCTGGCCGGGGATTTTTCGGGGCGCGGACTGGCTGTGTTGCGCGACCGCGACGGTGTCTTGTGGGCCGGGTCGGATCGCCATCTCTTGCGACTGCAAGAGGGCGCTTTCCGTCCTGTGCCGGTACCCGAGGCCTTTGGCCTGACCGAGGTCGCTGTTCTCTATCAGGACCGCGACGGAATTCTGTGGATTGGGGACTCCTCGCCGCGCAGCCCCGGGCTGATCAGTTACGGACCACAGGGCTTTCGCTTGTACACGCAGAAAGATGGATTGCCGCATCATTCCATCAACGCCATCATGCAAACCAGAGGCGGTGCGGGCCTGTGGATAGGCACCGGTTTTGCCGGCGCCGGCCGTGCGCTCCACATTGAACAGGGTGTCTGGCGGTCGGTGGGGCGGCAACAGGGGCTTGCGGGTGACAAGGTCCGTACGATTTTTGAGGACAGCAGTGAGAGGCTGTGGTTCGGGTCGGAGTACGAGGGGCTGGCTGTTTTTGGCAGCACCAGACTGGCACTGATCGGTGTCGCGGGTGGCCTGGCCGGGCCCGAGGTGAAAGCCATCCTCGAATATCCCAATAACACTTTCTGGCTTGGCAGCAACGGTGGCTTGACAAGAATCGAGTACTTGGCCACGCTAGAGGGTGATCCACGCTTCCCTGGATTTGGAGGGTCAAGACCATGAATTTCGACCAGATGGAGAAACGGTACCGCGAGCTTGTGGCACAGCGACAAGCGGGCTTGCTGGGCCCGAGGCAATTTGAAGACCTGGTCGCAGGCCTGCGTCTGCAGGATGCACAGCATCGATGGTGGCAACTCGATCCCGCCTCGGGTCAATGGCTGACCTGGAATGGCAGCAACTGGCAGCCCGGCACGCCAGCGGCAAGCGGCCTGCCATCAAACGGGGACTCGGTATCGCAGCAGGCTGTGGCCTTCGTGCAGTCACTGTGGCGGCGCTTTCTCGCACGCCTGATCACGCCAGGCGAATTTCTGCGTCAGGGCCGCTTGCCCATGGCGCAGCGCTCTCAGGGCTGGTGGGATGTGGCAAGCATCGCTGGCGGCGCCCTGTCAGGTTATGTCTGGTTCCTGTACTCCAGCATCCGCGGCATGCCGCATTTCAAGCTTCTGGGTATGAACGGTGGTCGCGACGTCTGGTATGACTTCCTGCCAAGCCTGCTGCTGGCCGCCATTCCGATGCTGCTGTTTGCCTACCGCGGCCGGATACTGGCACGGCTGGACCGGGTCTGGACGCCAATCAGCGCCAGCGCGTCGTACGCGATGCAACTGGGCGCGGGCGTCATTGTGCTTGCGATGGTGCTCAATTACTTCAGCCCCACCTTGTTTGGCTGGGCGTTCGCCTTTCGCGAGGGGCTGGACTTCACCACGCCGCTGCTGATGGTGGGTATACCGGTGGCATTGGCCATTTTTCGGCCTGAGACAGACCAATTGTTAGCGCCGATGCAACCCATTCGCGGCAACATTCCGAAGTTCCTGTTGGTTGGTGTGGCCATCGCCATTCCCTACGCACTGGCGTTCCTGCTTTACAGGCTCTCGTTTAACCAGTATGAACTGCTGCACTGGAACCTGGCCCTTGGCATCATCATCCCCTACGTCCTGCTCCGCAATCCGCCGCCTGACCCGCGAGCAATTGGTGCCGGGCGAGCATCGCTGATGTCCGTGCTTTCGTGGGTGCTGCCCGCAATGCTGGTGCTGATGGGCTTCTACGCACCTGAAGCCAGGGCGGACGATTGTGTGCGAGATCTGTTCAATCTGAGGGACTGCCTGCGTACCGGTGGCTACGCGGAAATCATGTCGGGCACTGCGGCCAGCGTGGTCTCCATCCTGGTTAATGGTTCTGACATTGTTCGCATTTTTCTCTTGCCACCAGAGTCGGTTGACGCAGCAATACCGAACGGGCAGCCGCCGGCTGGCGATGGTGTCCTGCAGGATCCACGAACTGAACTCGACAGGATCAATAGGCAGTGGCAGGAGGCATCGCAGGGGATTGATCCAAAAGACCCCGGGTACAACGACTTCAAGAAGAGCTACGACGATTACATCGATTCGTTGAAGAACCAGATTGCGGTTGACGACGCGCAACGGGCTGCCGCTACCACCCCCGTGCCTCAGACCCCGACTGACATCGAGTGGACATCACCCGATGGGCGCAATAACGTGCTGGTCTGGAACCCACAGCAGAATGGGTACATCAACGTACTAACCGGGGGCTTTGTCGCATCGGGAGACGTTGGAAAGTGGAAGGACAACATTACCCAGAACCTCGGACAAACCGAGGAATGGCGCAAGCGAAATGCCGATCTCGCCGCCAGCGGTCGGGACGCAATGAGTCAAGCGCTCAAGGATATCGCTGACAAGTACAAGGCTCAGCAGGCACAGAACCAGGCTGATGCCAATAAGCAGCGGCAATGGTACAAAGACTTCCTGAAGGCAGACATGGACCGCAATCGCGCGTTGGCCGAGGGCGCGATCAGAACGGCGAATTCGGCGGACAAGTGGCTTAACCGCGCCGAGTGGGTGGTGACTGGCGCCGATGTGAGCATAAATGTGTTGTCCACAGTGACCGGCAACAAGTCCGTCAAGGTGGCCTATACGGTAATCAAGGACATCACGAAGCACATCAGCGCAGCCAATGCCGAGGGCAAGTCGTTGGCAGGTGGGTTGATCAAGGGGGCTGTAGAGGCGGGATTTGATCTTGGTTTTGACAGATTGAAGAGTGGCGGAAGAGTGCAGAACATTCCCGGTTTCTGGAAATTCAAGGGTTCCAAGTTGAGTGGCGAGTCACTTGGAACCATCGAAAAGGCCATTGCGATGACACTGACGAACCAGCCGAACGGCACGCTGGCAAAGCAGACCCTTATTCGCAACGCTTTCAGGGATGGGTTCAAGTCTGCAACCCAGAGTCATCTGCAAAAAGTGATCATCAAGGATCCTGCAAAGAGGGCGCTGGGTTTGAAGTAGGGCGTTTGAGCGGGCGCGACCACAAAGAAAGGATGGAGGTCATATGGATGAACAATCGACTTTTTACCGGATTCCTGGCCGGCTGTTGGCGGGCCTAGGTGCTGTGTGGGGTGGAACCCCGAGCGCGATTTCGCCGTTCATGTCGGACGCAGTCGTGGTGGTCAGCCAAGAGGATGTGGCGGCGCTCCATGGGATCGGATTGTGTGATGCGCGAGGGGGCGTCCTTCCAGTTGCACTGCCTGCGCTGGCAGTGCTGGGTGGTGCAACCAGCTTTGTGCGCATTTATCTCTCTGGCAGCGGCACTGTTAAGGAAATTGTGGTGTACCGGGACGAGTCGGGTGCGAGTGCTTCCCTGACCAATACCGGAGGTGCGTTCGATCTTGAGTTTCCGGCACAGACGCAATTAATGCTCGCAATCGTGGCGCAAATGACCGGAAGTTCGGCGTTCAGCTCGATGGATTTCGAGGTGTCGCTGTCGGGCCATGATGCCATCGTGCTGGCAGCGGCTATCGACCTGCAGCGCCGTGCTACGTTTCGCGCGCTGGCCGACGATATGACGGATGGAGCAGTTGATCTGCACGAGCAGGCTGTTGCCGCTGTTTGCGCGCAACGGACTGGGGGAACCCAGGGACTGTGCAACTACTTTCTGGATCTGGCGAGCGCCACAGGGATACCCGCCGCTGCCGTAGAGTCTGGAATGAAATCCTTGATGGGAAGAGGTCTGCTTGCGCCCTTTGAACAGGCCAACCGCCTGACTGACAAACCGCTTGAACTGGCTCGGCGCCTGCTGCTAATACAGCAAGCACTAACCTTGACTGCTGGCAAGTGCAGCAGCGATGGGTCGGTTGCGGTGCTTGGTTTTGGATGCCTTCAAGCAGGTGTAAATGACCTGCTCTATACCGAGGTGGTAGGTGATGCGCTTGAAATGCGCATGGAATCCGCTGCCGTCATTCTGGAACTCGTTCGAGCGTTTCTGGATGACCCGGCCTTGCTCGATGGTTTGTCGGCAGCCATCCAGGATGTACCCGCCGCTGGTGCGAACTGTGAAGAGTGCCAGCATCCGTTAGCGGTCGACGTCAAGTTCTGTCCGCATTGCGGAACTCCAAGGAGCATGTCTGCTCCGGCACCATCCGTCAGCACGCCAGCAACTTGTCCACATTGTGGGACCGAAGTGGAAACAGGGGCGCGGTTTTGCTCGGGGTGCGGCATGAAAATTGAAGGGCAAATTTGGGGCGTCATATCCTCAAGAACGTGTCGATGATGAACAGAACCAAATTGCTTGCTTTTTGCATGGCTGCGCTGTGTGTCACGACGGTGGGACTGACTGGATGTGGTGGGAAGTCCGCAGACCGTCAAGTCGTCATCTACACCACCGTCGATCAGGTGTACTCCGAGCCCATCCTGAAAGCCTACGAGGCCAGGACGGGGGTCCGGGTGAAGGCCGTCTATGACGTGGAGGCCGCCAAGACCACCGGGCTGGTGAAGCGGCTGGAAGCGGAAAAAACCCGGCCGCAGGCTGATGTGTTCTGGAACGGTGAGTTCGCGCAGACCATTGGCCTGGCAGAAAAGGGTGTGCTTGAGGTCTACCGGTCGCCTTCTGCCGGCGACATCCCGGCAGAATTCAAGGACCCCGAGGGACGGTGGGCGGGTGCTGGAGGGCGAGCCCGCATATTCATCGTGAACACCCATCGGCTGAAGGCGGCTGACTATCCCGCAACGCTGCAAGACATGCTCGATCCGCGCTGGCCTGCTGACGCCATTGGCATGGCCAACCCCATGTTCGGAACCATGGCAACGCAGGCGGCGGCGCTGTACGCCACACGGGGTGCGGAACCGTCGCTGAAGTTTTTCAAAGCCCTGCGCGAACGCGGCGTGCGCGTGCTGGATGGCAACTCGGTGGTGCGCGATCTTGTGGCCAACGGGCAGCTGGCTTTTGGTTTGACTGATACCGACGATGCAGCCGAGGCAATTCAGCGCGGCGCGCCGGTGAAAGTGATTGCCCCGGATCAGGGCAAAGAGGGCACGCTGGTCATTCCTGGCACGGTTGCGATGGTTGCCGGCGCGCCCCATCCGGTGCAGGCGCGCGCGCTGATTGATCACCTCCTGTCGGCTGCCGCTGAAGCGGAGTTGATGCGGCTGGGCGGATGCCAGACCTCGCTTCGTTCAACTGGCGCCGTCCCGGGGCAGTCCGCTTTCAAGGGCATCAAGGCCATGACGGTCACCTTGCCGGCAGTTCAGGCTATGCTGCCGCGCGCGCTGGCTGAACTGCGCGAGCTTTACGTTCGCTGAGCGCCGCGTGACCCTGCCGTAGTCAGGAAGGCTTCTTCAGCGCGGCGATGCGCGACAGATGGTATTGAAAGTAAAAGATACTGAAGAAGAAGGTCATGACACCATTGAGTTGCAAGCCGAACGGTTCCACCGAGTTGTAGTACTGCACAAGTGATTTGCGCATGCCGAATATCGCAATCAGGCCCAACGCCAGAATGACCAGATTGAGGGCAGCGATCACGATCAGCAGGAACCCGGCCATGGCGGTGGTTGAAACGCTGCCAATCATGAGTTGAAGCACGGCCTGCAAGACAATGGCTGCCAGGGTCAGGCCCAGGAACAGCATGGCCCTGCTGCCCGAGTCGATCTTCTTCACAAAGGCCGCCTGCCGGAACGACCACACCAAGCCTGCCAGACCAAACGTAAAGAAGCAAAGCACCAGAACCACCCACCACTGCATTTGCGGTGGTACCGGCCCGGCCGCTGTCACTGGTGCCGGTGCGGGCGCAAACCTGCCCGGCGGGGGCGGGGGAGGCGGCGCCTGAAATCCACCGGCAGGCGGTGGCGCAAAGCCCTTTGACGGCGGCCTTGGGATGGGGGGCGGCGCAGCAGGTGCCGCAGGCGCTGCGCGAACCGCCGTACCGCAGGCACTGCAGAAACGGGCTGTGTCCAACAATCTGGTACCGCAATTCTCACAAAACATGACAAACCTCCTGACGAAGTAGCAACCGATACCCAAGGCCTTCAGTGCGTCTGGTTGTAGCACAAAGAGGCAGTAATGCGCAATGCGTCACGTCATTGCCGGTGACACCATTTGCTGTGCCATTTGAAGTTTTCCACACCTTGGTGCCCATCGCATATTCATGCGATGTTCCACCAAACCGTTTCATGTCACGATGACCAACAACCCATCGGGCTCGACAAGGTGGCCAACATTGGCTTAGGGTGCGGCTGTTCAATGTCCATGAAGATAGGAACTTGAACTTCGTCCTTTGGGACAGCGCAATGATCTGCTCTCAGGTCAGGAAAGATGCGGTTAACCAGTAGCTTCGGTTCGCTCACGCAGCCGGTGAAAACAGATCCACCCTGTCGGTAATGATGCCGTCGGTGCCCAGGTCAGTCAGGCGCTTCACAGTCGGTTCGTCATTCACTGTGTAACTCAGGCAGCGCAGGCCGGCGGCCTTGGCTTGGGCCACGGTGTTTGCATCCCACAGGCGGTGTTTGCAGACCAGCGCGACGCAGCCCAGTGACTGTGCAACTTCCAGATAGCTGTCCCACAGTGTGTCCAGCAGCAGTGCGCCTGGCAGGAGCGGCTGTGCCTCGCGCGCGGCCTGCAGGGCTTCCGGCCGGAAGGATGTCAGCAGCGGTGGTACATCGGTACCCTGCCAGAGGCGCGCCGCATGCTGCGCCACCACTTCACCCGTGAGCCGTTCCAGCCCGGGCGTGGGCTTGATTTCGATGTCGAGAAGGAAATTGTTCTGCAGGCAGTAGCGTGCAATGTTCTCGAAACTCGGTAATGGCTCGCCGGCAAAGGCGGCTGTATGCCAACTGCCGGCATCGAGTTGCGACAAGGCAGCCCAGGGGTGATCGCCGGCGACGCTGCTGGCGCCCTCGGCCATCTGCCTGGGGCCATTGCTGGTGCGGTCCAGCGTGGCGTCGTGCAGCAGGAAAGGGACGCCGTCGGCACTGAGCTTGACGTCGCACTCGAACATGCGGTAGCCGTAACTGGCTCCCAGGCGGAAAGCTGCCAGTGTGTTTTCGGGTGCCAGTTTGCCGGCGCCGCGGTGCGCGATCCAGCGCGGGTAGGGCCAGTTCGCGGCCGATACTTTGAGCATCAAGCCGGCTCTTTGCGCTTGCCGGTGGCAGCGTCAAAGTAATGAATCTTGTCAGCGCGCGGTGTCACGTAGATGGTGCTGCCGATGGCGGGTACAAAATGGCCTTCTTCGGTGCGCAGAATCACCAGTTCGTTGCCGCTGCCGTGCGTCCAGCGACCATAG
>CAIQVX010000058.1 GCA_903875275.1 uncultured beta proteobacterium
CAGGCAAGCTCTCTGACGACAATTTAAAGGAGTTGCAGGACAAATTTGGCATGCAGCTTCATGTCCAAGCTCGTGCCGATGCCGTGTCGAAGGCGCTCGGTCGAATCGGCGATGCCGCCGTGCAAAATTTCGACCGAACCAATCCCGGTTACGAGCGGGTCTTTGACCGCACTGGTGGACTCACCGACCATCAGCAACAGGTCATCAACCCGGTTGACTTGGAAGACAAGGTTCGCGGACTCACCGAGCGTATCCTGAAGGAACGTGGCTCTCGCTAAATTCTAAAGGGACAATCTTTCCCCTCGCCCAAAATTTGCCGCCATGGCTGAACCTTGCCATTCCACCGCTTTTCGCGAGGGGGGATTGCCTCCTCTTAGGCCGATCAATCCCGAGTTCGAGGCACAACGCGCAGTTGACGCGATAATTGTTAAGCTGTCCGCGCGCTGCAACCTTGCCTGCGACTATTGTTACTGGTTTCGCGATGACTCCGTGCTGGGCGCGTCGAGGCTCATGGCATCACTGACAGTGGAAAAATTGCTGTTCCGGTTGCGGGAACACATCGTATCGCATGTGTTAAGCGACTTCACCATAGTACTCCACGGTGGCGAGCCGCTGCTCTTCCCTAAGGCGCGGTTTTTTCGACTCTGTGAACGGCTGCGTCAACTGGAGGCAGAGAGTGGCTGTACGCTGCACATCTGCCTCACCACCAACGGCGTGTTATTAGACGATGATTGGGCGGTAATCCTGGCTTATTTTCGGGTATCCTGCACAGTCAGCATTGATGGGCCACCGGAACTCCACGACCGTCATCGCCCTGATCTCCGAGGACGTGAGACTCATCCCCGTGTTTTGGAAGGCATCGCTTGCCTTCGGGCGGTTGGGCTCGAGCCTGGTATCCTCGCCGTCGCCGATCCCTTCCAAGATCCGGCTGCACTGCTCGATTACTTCGTGACGGAGCTTGGAGTGAGCGAACTCGACGTGCTAATCCCTGATGCGGTTTATGGCGATGCACCGCCTCCTATCGCAGATTTCCTGATTGGGTTATTCGATCATTGGCATGATCACCTAGCCGACAGCGGGTTGCGAGTTCGCTTCATCGATGCGGTCATCCGTGGACTTGCTGGACTACGCAGCGGGGTTGAGAGTATCGGATATGGTCCGGTCACCGCTGCCACCATCACCAGTGACGGAGGGATCGAAGCGCACGACGTTTGCCGCATCGCTGGCGGCGTTGCCTCGGAACTCGGCCTTGCCACCCATCCGCTTGACGCAATCCGCGACGACCCGTCATGGCGGCGGATTTTTGCCGCCTCGCTTGAACTGCCAGACGAGTGCCTGAGTTGCGCTTGGCGCCATGCCTGCGGCGGGGGCCATATTGCAAGCCGCTGGTCGGCAGAACGTGATTTCGCCAATCCCAGCGTTTATTGCTCTGATCTGAAGCGATTTTTCTTCCATGTCTGGCACAAAATCGCGCCCGATCTCGTTTATGTAGCCGTGGAGCCTACCGATGCCTGATAGCCCGCCCATTAACAAACCGTTATCCATCAACACAATTGACGAAGCGATCGCCGGAGGCGAGCTCAAATCCTACCCTTATCCGCATCTCATCATTGATGGGTTATTTCCAGCAGCGGAGGCGGCGGATCTGCGCGACTGGCTTCGCTCCAAAGCGAGTTGGTGGTTGCAAGAACGGGCCTTCTATACTCATAACAGTTGCAACAATCTTGACGACTGCCCTCTGGTTGCCGACGGCCACGTGCTCTCGCCCGCAGTACGTTCCATCATGGCGACACGGTTGGCTGAACGCTTCAACATAGCACTAGACACGCGGCACGTCTCGCTCTGCGCTCACCGGATGCAGGCAGGGCACGGCATCGGAGTTCACAACGACGACCCGGTGCTCGGTACCGAGGCATTGCGCCTCATGGTTACGCTGAACGATGAGGATTATAAGCATCGTGACGGTGGGCAGTTCTGCCTTTTTGCCTCCTCCGACCCATCCAGCCTGACCGCCATCATGGGGTCGATACACAATCTAGGCGTCGCTTTCCTGCTTGGCGACAACTCCTATCATGCAGTCAACGATGTCAGCCACGGCGAGCGGCTTTCCCTCGTCTTCGGGTTCTGGGAAGCGAGTCGCGTCGCCCATTCGGTGATGCCCCGACGTAACGCTCACGGTGCTCGCACAGCGCGGGATCTCGCCGGATTGGCCGATGCTGAGGCGATGGTGGGGATTTTGTGCGAACGCGGTGCCAATTTGATCGAACACTCCGGTGCGACCTTGCTTGATCACCTCATCGGGGTCGCTGCGTTACTGCGGAACTGGGGCTGTGACGATACGCTGTGCCGGGCCGGACTGTTCCACAGTGTCTATGGCACTGCGACTTTTCAGCATCGACTCTATGCCGAGTGGGAGCGTGCCGCGGTTCGTGCTGCGATCGGCGAAGCAGCCGAAGCGATCGTCTGGCTGTTTTCCGTGGTTCGCTTCAGCGAGGTCTATCGCTATCAGGGGGAGGTCGGCTATGCCGTTCATCGCCGCGACGCCTGCACTGAGCTAACCCTTAGCCTCGACGAGGTAGCGGCGCTCAATACCGTGGCTTTGGCCAACAGTTTC
>CAIQVX010000059.1 GCA_903875275.1 uncultured beta proteobacterium
AGGAGCGTCTTGCCAAAATGGACCTGATACTGGAAGTGTCGCCCGCGGCACTGGCGGAACTGGCCAAGGTCGGCTTCGACCCGGTGTTTGGCGCGCGGCCGCTCAAGCGTGCGATTCAGCAGCGCATCGAGAACCCCTTGTCCAGGTTGCTGCTTGAAGGCAAGTTTGCACCGAAGGATGTGATCCCGGTCGACGTCGATCCGATCCGCGCCCCCGGACAGTTCACCTTCGAGCGCGTCGTGCACTGAGGGTGCTGGAATTTGCGATACTCCCCGGTATGCGCATCGTTGGTAACAAAGACAGTGGCCTGAATGCCGCGCCACTGACGCCACAGGCGGCGTGGCAGCGTGGTCGCGCGCTCGACGCCATGTTGCCCAACCCGGGGCCGTTATCGCGGGGCGTCGTTCGACTCACGCACGCGCAGCGCAATGCTCAAGATGATGCGCGCATGTTGGCCACGGCGCGCAGGATCAATGGAGTGCAGTCCGAGCATGGCCCAGCCTGACCAACTCCTGCACTTGTTGCGCCGCTTTGCCGAGGAAGGCGTGCAATATGTACTGGTCGGTGGTCACGCGGTTCGACTCAATGGGTTTGTGCGCAGTACCGAAGACATCGACATCCTGTTGCCTTCGTCGATTGACAATGGTCGCAAGGTGATCCGCGCGCTGGATTTCTTGCCCAGCAGTTCAGACTTGGACCCTGCCTGGTTTGCAGCGGATCCGCTCGAGCCGGACAACATCCGCGTGGCTGACGACTTGCTGGTGGACTTGCTGTTTGCAGCGAATGGTCAGACCTTCGAGTCCCTGCAGATGCATGTGCGCCAGATCAGCGTGGAAGGCGTGCCGATTTCCACGCTGGATATCGACGGCATACTCAAGACAAAGACCAATTACCGCGATAAAGACAAGATTGATATTGCGGTCCTGACCCGCCTTAAGCAGGAACTGGGCTGATTCGAAGACTTGACAGGGAGATATCCATGGGCGTTCCAAATTGCGCCGGCCGCTTCACCAGAGCGGCCGCGTTGTTTTTCTTTACTGCTTTGCTGGCCTGGCAAGCGTTGGCGCAGCAGACTGTTGCACTGCCGCCTGGCGTGACACGTGTCCAGACGGTCGAGGGCATCACACAGTACCTGTTGGCCAACGGTTTGAAGGTATTGCTGGCACCCGATCTGGCTGATGAGCGGGTCACGGTCAACCTCACTTTCCTGGTCGGTTCCCGTCACGAGGGCTATGGTGAATCCGGCATGGCGCACTTGCTGGAACACCTGATCTTCAAAGGATCGCCCAATACGATGGACCCGAAGGCGGAGTTCCGCAAGCGCGGCTTCACCTTCAATGGCACGACCACGGCAGATCGAACCAATTACTACGCCACCTTTGTCTCCAGCCAGGAGTCGCTGGATTGGTACATTGGCTGGCAGGCTGACGCCATGGTCAATAGCTTCATTGCGAAGAAGGATCTGGACAGCGAGATGACGGTGGTGCGCAGTGAGTTCGAGATCGCAGGCAACAATCCGTTTGCCACGCTGTCACAGCGCGTCATGGCCGCCGCTTATCCCTGGCACAACTACGGCAAGGCCACCATTGGCAACCGCTCGGACATTGAAAACGTCGATATCGCCCGACTGCAGACCTTCTACAAACGGTACTACCGGCCGGACAACGCGGTTCTGATGGTCGCCGGCAAGTTCGATCCCGCGACCACCTTGTCTGGCATCCAGAAGTCGTTTGGTGCGCTGCTCAAGCCGCCGTTGCCGGTGACATTGACCTACACGCTGGAGCCGGTGCAGGACGGCGAGCGCAGTGTTGTGGTGCGCCGGCCGGCCAGCGCTCAGCTGATGCTGGTCAACTACCACGCGCCAGCGGCCTTGCACACGGACAACATGGCGCTGGCGGTGCTGGCGACCGCGTTGGGCGATGTGCCGTCGGGGCGCCTGCACAAGGCGCTGGTCGAGAGCAAGCTGGCGCAGGCGGTCTTCGCTGGTGCCGAGCGTCGGCGAGAAGCCGGCAGCGTGGTTTTTGGTACGGCGTTCGGTCCGGACGATGATCCGCTGCCGCGTCAGAAACTGCTGCTGGACGTCATAGAAAACCTGGCGAAAGAACCGCTGCGCCAGGATGAGTTTGATCGCGCTCGAGCCAAGATCGAGAAGAATCTGGAACTGGCGTTTGCCAATGCGGCTGCGGTGGCGCAGGGTGCCTTGCACTTTGAGGTGCTGGGGGACTGGCGCGCCGTGTTCGTGGACCGCGAGCGCATGAAGGCAGTGACGCTGGACGATGTCAATCGGGTGGCGCGCAGCTATCTGCTGACCGACAACCGGACTCTGGGCCACCTGATTCCGACCAAGGCGCCAATGCGCGCGCCCGAAATTGGTCTGCCTGATGTCAGCGCCTATATGCAGGGCTTCACGCTGAACGAAAGAGGGCTGGAATCAACTGCCTTTGATTTCAGTACCCGCTCACTGAATGAAAAAGTCGCGTTTGCCAGCACACCAGGGGGCCTCAAAACAGCGCTCTTGTCCAAGCCGGTACGTGGTGATCTGGTCAAACTCAGCGTCTCGTTCAAGTTCGGCAGTGTCGAGTCGCTACGCAATCAGGGCGCTGCCGCCATGCTGGCGGGGCAGATGCTGGACAAGGGCACGGCGACCATGACGCGCCAGCAAATTCACGACGAGCAGGTCAGACTCGGTGCCGCGCTGTCACTGCATTTTGGCGATGAGGGCGGTGCTTTGACGCTGACAGTGAAGCAGGACAAAGTCCAGGCTGCCCTCGAACTGGCAACTCGGCTGCTCAGGGAGTCCACCTTTCCACCAGCCGAATTCGAAGAAATCCGCTCGGCCCAGATCAAGGCTTACGAAGGGCAGATCAAGGACAAGTCTGCGCAGGCCCATAACGCCTGGAGCCGCTACGGCAATCCCTACGCCAAAGGCGATCCACGTTACGTCTATACCCTGGAGGAAACGCTGCAGGAGCTAAAGACAGTGACGCGCGATCAGGCCTACGCCTTCTACCAACGCTTTTACGGAGCGCAGAGTGCCCAGATAGCGGTGCTGGGCCCCGTCGACGTGAAGCAGGTTCAGCAACAGTTCGCGCTCGCGATGGACGACTGGCAGGCGCTGCAAGCCTGGCAGCGGGTTGAGCAGCCGCTGGTCGATCGCACACCGGCGCGACTGGTTTTTGATACGCCGGACAAGACCAACGCGAGCCTGACCGCCCATCATGCGCTGCCGCTCCAAGCTGGCCAGTTTGACTGGCAGGACTACGCCATGTCCCTGGCTGCCCGTATTTTCGGCAGTGGGCCGGGGTCCAGGCTCTGGATGCGTTTGCGTGAGTCCAGCGGCTTGAGCTACAGCGCAGGTGCCGCTTACAGCGCCAGTCGCTACGAGGCCAACGCCAGTATTTCGCTCAGCGCCGAGGTCTCGCCAGCCAAAGTCAGCGCTGCCGAATCGGCACTCAAGGAGGAACTGCTACGCTCGCTGAGCGAGGGGTTCACGGCGGCCGAAATCGAAACGTTCAAGCAGCAGTTTCTGGCCGATCGCCTGCGGGGACGCTCCGGCGACAACTGGGCGCTGGCTTTCATGGGTGACCGTATGGAGTTTGGTCAGGCACCCGATGCCTACGAAAGAGGTGATGCGATGATCGCGTCATTGACCCTGGAGCAGGTCAACAGCACCTGGAAGAAGTTTGTGAAGCCGGAAAAACTGGTCTGGGGCGTTTTTGGCGATCAATCGAAAATGCGTTAGTCCGTCCCGTCATGAAGCC
>CAIQVX010000060.1 GCA_903875275.1 uncultured beta proteobacterium
AGCTGGAGATTTTTGAGGACTGTGAGGTGGCGATTCGGGTTGAGACCGGTGTTTGGTGATTCTTTTCTACTGCCTTTTTTTCCCCCACTCACACCCCCCGCCCTCTCCCGCCCCGCCGGGCGGAAGAGGGAGCCAACAGCCCTATTTGGCCGCGTGTTTAAACGAAGGCAGTACACGCACGACGGTGCATTGAACCTTTGATTGCACGCCTTGACATTCAAGGTCCTTGAAGGGGATATCCCCCATTTGGGGGATGGACGGTGCAGACATAGCGCTTGACAATGAACTGTTCCGGACGGCCTATTTCAAAGTCAACTGCCCAGGAATTCTTGATACCACGTAAGGATGTCCTATGAAGCTCCCGATGGCCATTGCTCTTGCCTCGTTGATAGCCACTCCCGCGCTCGCTGTGACAGCGACTTGGACAGGCAGGAGTGAAATGGTCACGACGGTCACCTATCAGCAAGCCTGGCGATGTCAATACGAATACGGAGGGAAAAGATTCTGGATGACGTTCAAGAATTCATGTCCTGCCACAGTAGAAGTTCAGTAACAATCTCCCGTTAAGCGGTCCCATGAAAAGCCGTACTTTTTCCATTCTCCGCCACACATTGCGAACCATTGTTTGGGTAGCAACTCTTCTTGCGGGTGCTACAAGCTGGGCACAAACTTATGATGAAACTTACAACGCTTTTGAGCGAGGCGATTACACGATTGCCGTGGAGGGCTTTAGGAAACTAGCTGAACAGGGTGATCGTCGGGCTCAGGGACTTTTGGGGATACTGTATTACCTTGGGAGAGGTGTGGCTAAAGATGATCGGCAGGCCGCGATTTGGTACCGGAAATCTGCGGAACAAGGAAGTGCTGTTTCGCAGAACTCTTTGGGTGAGTTGTTCGTGAAAGGCGAGGGTGTACCGGCAGACTCAGCACAAGCGATATTTTGGTTTCGAAAATCTGCCGATCAAGGCTACAGCGAGGCGCAATTCAACTTGGGCCGAATGTATTCAGGCAAACATGGCATAGCTAAAGATGACGTGCTTGCGGCTCACTGGTACCAGAAAGCGGCTGAACAGGGAAATGCGGACGCACAGCTGGGTTTGGGCCTGGCGTATGTTCTCGGTAAAGGCTTGCCGCAAAATCCAACTAAAGCATATTTTTGGTGGCTATTGGCAAGTGCGCAGGGGAACAAAGACGCAGCATCGATCCTCAATGATGTCAGGTCGGACCTGACCCCGGAGCAACGTGCTTCGGTAGAGACTGAAGCCCGAAACTGGAAGCCCAAGATTGAAGCGCCGGCAAATGATCCTCAGACTGCGTTGAATGGCGATCAAACCAGTGTTGGTGCGGCTGAAATGCCAACATTCCAGGACGCTGATGCAGCTTACAAGCGCGGTGATTATCCGAGTGCATTGGGTGGTTTTGCCAAATTGGCTGAGCAAGGAGATACCGCTGCACAGACAAGTTTAAGTGTCATGTACAGCGACGGTCTTGGGGTACCCAGAGATTACGCCAAAGCGGTCTTTTGGCAACAGAAGGCGGCCGACAAGGGTGATCGACTTGCTCAATATTTGTTGGGCGAAAACTACTTTCGCGGACGGGGAGTTGTGAAAGATTACACGCGGGCTCTCGCACTCTACGCAAGATCCGCTGAAAGCGGTTTCAGTTTGTCCCAGAGAAATTTGGGTTTCATGTACTTCAATGGTGAGGGCGTGCCGAAGGATGAGCAGCGGGCCTATTTCTGGTGGCTATTGGCTAGCGCCAAGGGAAATAAGCAAGCAGCGGACATGAGGGATAGGGTGGAGCGACAACTTACCGCAGAGCAACGCGCCACGGCTCAGGCCGCTGCCAGAAATTGGAAGCCACAGTCCGCTGAAAAAGGAACGGCGCCGGAGAATACGCCGATTCCACCTGTTCAATCGCAGGCGCAACCCACCAGTACCGGTAGTGGTTTTCGTGTGGCACGCGGTTCCATCATCACCAACCATCATGTAATAGAAGGATGTAGTCGGTTGCGCGTTAACGGTGATTCAACTCAGGTTCTCAGTAGTGATACCCGCAGCGATCTGGCTTTGCTTAGCGCCACGTTGCCCGGTCCAAACGCCGTCCTGCGTGCGCAGCGCGCGGCTGTGGGCGAACCTGTGGCCGTAGCAGGGTATCCGCTGCGAGGACTCCTATCAGGCTTTAACATGACAACTGGAACGCTGAGCAGCTTGTCGGGCATAGGTGGCGACACGCGGCTCGTACAAATCACCGCTCCGGTACAGCCCGGCAATAGTGGCGGACCACTGCTTGATTCCTCTGGCAACCTAATGGGCGTTGTGGTGTCCAAGCTCGATGCTATCAAAGCAGCCAAGATCACGGGCGACATCCCTCAAAACGTGAATTTCGCGATAAACGCCAATGTGTTGCGTTCGTTCCTCGACGCCAACAGCGTGGAGTACGAAAACGCCAAGTCTGATAAAGCGCTGCCCACTACTTCCATTGCCGAAAGGGCCAAGGGCTTCACGGTGCTTGTGGAATGTTGGAAGTAGCACGAGGCCCGACACGCACCCGCTGCTTACCGACCAACCACCGATGATTCAACATACGCTCCTGCCCCCGGTGCAGCCCCCGCCTTTGCTCCAAGTTGAAAAGCTGTACCACCGTGATCAGTTAAGAGCTGCTCGATATGCGGCGTTGGCTGATGCCGAAGGGTTCAGTGACATATGCTTTGCGTTGGAGGCGCTTGGCATGCGTCTGCTGGGACATAAGGCGACTCTTGGTCAATACAGACACAGGATTGCTAAGCTCGCTGAAGACTCGGTAGTACTGCATGAGTTGCCTAAGACTTTTTCTCAGTACTTCACGCAGTTCGCGGCGCTTTATTCTGCGGTAAATAAAGCGCGCAACGACGCCATGCACACGGGCGTTTATGCGAGGAACGTTACGTCCTCCGCCGTTGAGCTTTGCATAGGATTGGAGGAAGCTCTCATGAAAGAAGAGGGGGCAACACAGATGAAAGTCAAAGACCTTTTGGTCAAGTCACCAGTTTCCATAGAACCTTGGCAACCCGTCGCCTACGCGCGCCAGTTGATGCTCACGCATTCGTTCTCTTTCCTACCGGTATTTCATCGTGAGCGCTGGGAATTGCTTTCCGAATTGGCGTTGGCAAAGTACCTCAAAGGACCTGGAATCTGGCGCGAGCTACTTGCCGCAACAATTGAGCACGCAGTGAATAGCGGCCTGAAACTCACTTCTGCCAAGGTTGTCGGCTTGGACGACGAAGTTGCAAGTCTCCTTGCCGAGGCAGATGACTCGGTCGTGCCTACGCTCTGGCTTGTCGAGGACGAGCGGCGAGCCCTTGCTGGCGTACTGTCTCCATTCGAGCTGATGTAGAAGCCAGGCACCTTGGCACGTGTACTTCCTTCGTTTAAACACTCGGCCAAATAGGGCTGTTGGCTCCCTCTTCCGCCCGGCGGGGCGGGAGAGGGCGGGGGGTGTGAGTGGGGGAAAGACCGTGAGCATTACAATTCAACCATTGTAAGGAACACACATGACCGAATCCACTATTACCGCCAAGGGTCAAACGACGGTTCCGGCTGACATCCGGCTGGCTATCGGGGGTGCTCCTGGTACGCGGCTGGTTTGGCACTCGCTCAACGACGGGCGGCTCTTTGTGCGCGTCAAGAACAAGTCTGTGCTGGACTTGAAGGGCATGCTCACACCGCCGAAGGGCAAGCGCGTCGCCATTGAGGATATGAAGCCTTGAGCATCGTCGGCTCGCTCGATACCAATGTCCTGGTACGCCTGATTATTCGTGATGACGAAGCTCAGACAGTGCTTGTCGCCAGGTTGCTTGATCGGCATGTGCGTCGATCAGAGAGTCTGTGGGTCCCGGTCACGGTCATGCTGGAACTGGAGTGGGTTCTGCGCTCCAGGTACAAGTTCGCCAAGGCAGAAGTGATCAGGACTTTGTCCTCCCTGCTGACGACGATGGAGCTGGTCTTTGAGTCGGAAGACGCATTGGAACAGGCTCTGGCCAGCTATGAGGAAGGCAGCGCAGATTTTGGCGAATATCTTCATCTGGCACTTGCCCAGTATGGACTCGCCCTCCCATTTTGGACCTTGGACGCCAAAGCATCGAAGGCGGTAGGCGCCAAGCTGTTGACATAAGGAGAGCTCATGCCAGAACAAGCCACCGATTCCGATCTCCAGAACTGGCACAAGCGTTTCGCCGCCCAGGCGAACAACCGGGCTTGGGAACTGTCTGTCCTTGAGCGCACCCCAGAGCAGAACCAGGAGATGCTTGACGCAGCCCATGCGTCGGCCTGGCACTGGAGTGCTGTCGGCACCGAGCTGAACCGGATGCGCTCGACCATGCTTCTGGCTGAAGTGCACGCCCTCCTTGGTCTTGGCGCATCCGCACTTCGTTATGCCGAAGAGATGCGCACTTACTTTCTTGGCCATGAAACGCCCGACTGGGAACTGGCGTTCACCCACGTGATCCACGCGCACGCCGCAAGCGCAGCGGGCGCCGTTGACACCCATCGACTTGCTTATCAAGCCGCAACGATTGCACTCAATGCAATCGCCGATGCCGAAGACAGAGCCATCG
>CAIQVX010000061.1 GCA_903875275.1 uncultured beta proteobacterium
AAGGTCGTCAAAAACAAGGTGGCGCCACCGTTCAAGACAGCCGAATTCGACATTTTGTTTGGCGAGGGCATCAGCCGTCACGGCGAGATCATCGATATGGGTGTGAACGCCAACATTCTGGACAAGTCCGGTGCCTGGTACGCCTACAACGGCGAAAAGATCGGGCAGGGGCGCGACAACGCCAGGGAATTCCTGCGCGAGAACCCGGAACTGTCACATGAGATTGAAAACAAGGTTCGCCTGTCTCTGGGCATTCCCTTGCTGCCATCCCTGACAGAGCCCGATACAAAGGCCAAAGCCTCAAACAAGAAGGCGGATGCAGTCAGCAAGGTGTGATGCAGATGCCGGTAGGCCAACTCTCGCTGAAAGGTCGTGCCCTGCGCCTGCTCGGCGCTCGCGAGCACTCACGCCTCGAACTTGAGCGCAAACTTGCAAGATACGAAGAAGAACCAGGCTCGCTGGAGCGGGCCCTGGACGAACTGCAAGCCAGGGGGTTCATCAGCGAGCAGCGCGTCATTGAATCTGTGCTGCACCGTCGCGCAGCCAGGATTGGCGTCGCACGCCTCAAGCATGAATTGCAGGGCAAGGGCCTGGACCCGCAGGCACTTGCCGATGCGCTTGCGCCCTTGCAGTCCAGCGAGCATGACCGAGCGTTGGCAGTCTGGCAAAAGAAATTCGGCACAGCCCCCACCACTTCTGCCCAGGCGGCGCGGCAAGTTCGCTTTTTAATGGCGCGCGGATTTGGCTCGGAGGCAATCCGCAGAATCGTCAAAGGCCCAGCATCAGCTTGAGATTTTGCACCGCAGCACCGCTGGCACCCTTGCCCAGGTTGTCAAGCCTTGCCACCAGCACAGCGTGGCTGAACCCATCATCGGCACTCTGGTTCGAAAAAACCCGCAACTCCATCCTGTTGCTGCCCGCCAGGGCCAACGCGTCAAGCCGGCCATCGGGCGTGGCCGACTCCACGCTCACCCACTCGCTCCCGGCGTAATGCTGGCTCAGCGCATTACGCAGATCCTGTGCGCTGGGGTGCCCCGGCAGCAAGTCCAGATGCAGCGGCACCTGTACCAACATGCCCTGTCTGAAATTGCCGATGCTCGGCACGAAGACGGGCCGCCGCGTCAAGCCGCTGTACTTCATGATTTCCGGCAAGTGCTTGTGTTTCAGGCCGAGTGCGTACAGTTCGAAAGCCGGCGCCTCATTCCTTTCGTAGGCTTCGATCATGCTGCGTCCGCCACCCGAATAGCCACTCACGGCAGGCAAGGTCAGAGGGTAATCCTTGGGAATCAGACCCGCATCAACCAGGGGGCGAAGCAGCGCGATAGCGCCCGTCGCGTAACACCCACCATTGGAAACGCGCTGCGCCTGCGCCACCACCTGCTGGTGCCCCGAAGTTAGTTCGGCAAACCCGTACACCCAACCTGGTGCCGTGCGATGAGCCGTCGACGCATCGATGATTTTGGGACCCGGCTGGCCACTGGTGCGAGCCATTTCATCGATCATCGCGACCGATTCCACCGCAGCCTCGTCATGCAAACAAAGCACCACCAGCCCCATCTGCGCCATCAATTCGCGCTTGGCAAAGGGGTCCTTGCGCAATGCCGGCGCGATGCTGACCAATTCAACGCCAGGCAGGTCCTGCAGACGTTCCCGGATCTGAAGACCCGTGGTGCCGGCTTCTCCGTCGATGAATATCTTTTGCATGGAATTGCTCCCGATCAATATATTTGGCTGCGCCGTGTAAGACTGACTAAAGTTTGGTGCATTGCAGCATGATACAGTCACGGACTGTGTTGTCCAGTACCCATTACAAAGCCTCCAGGTTATGTGGTGGGAGAAAAAGCCAGCCACTTCCCAAGCCTTGCGGAACGGACCGTAGCGACACGAAGCGAGCTGACTCTGTCCTCAACCAGGACTAGAAATGGCGGGAAAGACCTTCAGATCTGTCCCCAACTGATTAGGAACCTTTATGAAGATTCACGAGTACCAAGGCAAGGATATCCTGCGCCAGTTCGGCGTGCCAGTGCCGCGTGGCATTGCCGCATTCACGGTCCAGGAAGCGGTCGAGGCCGCGCAGAAACTGGGCGGCCCGGTGTGGGTTGTCAAGGCGCAGATACACGCTGGAGGCCGGGGCAAAGGTGGCGGCGTCAAGCTGGCCCGATCCATTGACGAGGTCCGCAAACTCGCCGGGGAAATCCTCGGCATGCAGCTGATCACGCACCAGACCGGAGCCCAGGGTCAGAAAGTACGTCGCCTCCTGATTGAAGACGGTGCCGATATCAAGAAAGAGTATTACGTCTCGGCCGTCACCGACCGGGCAACCCAGCGTGTCGCCCTGATGGCATCCTCCGAGGGTGGCATGAACATCGAGGAGGTGGCGCACGCCACTCCCGAGAAGATCATCAAGGCCTTCGTCGATCCGGCCACTGGCCTGACCACCGCCCAGGCAACCGAACTGGCCAACGGCATCGGCGTGCCGGCGGGCTCCACCGCACAGGCTGTGGATGTGCTGCAGAAACTCTACAAGGTGTACATGGACACCGACGCTTCTCTGGTTGAAATCAACCCCCTCATTCTCGAAGGCAACGGCAACATCAAGGCGCTGGACGCCAAGTTCAACTTTGATTCGAACGCGCTGTACCGGCATCCAGAGATCGTCGCCTACCGGGACCTCGACGAAGAGGATCCAGCCGAAGTCGAAGCCAGCAAGTTTGATCTG
>CAIQVX010000062.1 GCA_903875275.1 uncultured beta proteobacterium
GTCCAGCGAGTCCCACCCTTTCTACACCGGCACCCAGAAGTCGGTCGACAACATGGGTGGCCGCGTCGAGCGCTTCCGCAACCGCTTCGGCAAGACCGCCGCCAAATAAACTGGCGAACGCTTTTTGTCGAGAAGGCAGCCCGGATAACCGCGCTGCCTTTTTTTTATGAATCACCGCACACCCGCCATCGTTGCCCAGAGCGCCGTGCGACGTCTGCCACGCATGGCCCTGCTGTTGCTCTGCGCCGCCTATGTACTTCCGGGCTTTCTGGGTCGCGAACCCCTCAAGAGCGCGGACATGGCTGCTTTTGGCTACATGGTCGAGTTGGCCCGCGGCGGCCTGGACTGGTTCTCACCCCGGATGATGGGACTGGCGCCCGAAGTTGATGCGCTCCTTCCCTACTGGCTGGGCGCATGGGCGATGCAGGCAGCCCCGAACTGGATCGCTGTCGATTTTGCCGCACGCATTCCGTTTGTCCTGCTGCTGACACTGACCCTGGTCGCGACCTGGTACGCCAGTTACTACCTGGCGCGCAACCCGCAGGCGCAACCCGTGGCGTTTGCCTTCGGTGGTGAGGCCTTGCCGCCGGACTATGCCCGCGCCATCGCAGACGGCGCCTTGCTCGCGTTCATCGCCTGCCTCGGATTGGCGCAACTGTCGCACGAAACAACGCCGGCCCTGGCGCAACTCTGTTTTGTGGCCCTCACCTTCTTTGCCTTTGCGGCCATGCCCTACCGGACGCTCGCCCCGGCGATTTGTGCTGTGCTGGGACTCACCGGGCTGACCCTGTCGGGGGCGCCAACACTGATGGCCCTTCTCGGCGGCGGCGGCGTTCTTGTCTGCCTGTTTGATCGGTCGGCAGAGTCTGGCAGCGCCCGGCCCCGACTGGTTTGGGCCGTTGCCGTCCTGTTGCTGGGTATGCTGTTGGCACTGCTGGCCAGTGGTCTGAATTTGTGGCACTGGCGCATTGAACTGCCTCAGGCCAGTTGGGGTGAATGGCGCAGTATGGGCCGTCTGCTGCTGTGGTTCACCTGGCCGGCCTGGCCACTGGCCCTGTGGACACTGTGGCGCTGGCGTCGTCAGCTCATTCAGTGGCGCGCGCCGAGCCGGCATCTGGCGCTGCCCCTGTGGTTTGCTGGTGTGGCAGTGGCCGCCACATTGACGACGGCTTCCGCTGACCGCTCACTGCTGCTGGCTCTGCCGGCGCTGGCCGCGCTGGCAGCTTTTGCCCTGCCGACGTTCAGGAGAAGCGTGGCGGCCCTGATTGACTGGTTCACACTTCTCTTCTTTTCCGGTTGCGCGGTTTGCATCTGGATCATCTGGATCGCCATGCAGACCGGTGTCCCAAGCCAGGTCGCGGCCAACGTCGCCCGGTTGGCGCCGGGGTTTGAGCACAGTTTCTCCTTATTCCCTTTTGCCATCGCCACTTTGGCCACGCTGGCCTGGGCCTGGCTGGTGAAATGGCGTGCGGGTCGGCATCGCGCCGCCATCTGGAAAAGCCTGGTCCTGCCGGCAGGCGGTTCGGCACTATGCTTTCTTCTGCTGATGACACTGTGGTTGCCGTTGTTCAACTTCACACGCAGTTATGTGCCACTGGTGCGGCGCACGGTTGAGGTATTGGGCTCACCGAAGTGCGTTGCATTGCATGGGCTCAGCCGCGGTCATATTGCGGCTTTGCGCTTCCATGGCCACCTGAAAACACAGACGGTCGATTCGAGCGGGCGTTGCGAATGGTTGATTGTGAACAAGGACGCCTTGCCGACCTTGCCTGACTTTGTTGACCTCAAGGGCTGGAGCCTGCACAGCAACCTGCGCCATCCGTCCGATCGGGACGAAGATCTGCTGATCTACCAGCGTAGAGCCATTGCGCCCTAAACGATGAGCTCCCGCACCGGAGCTCTGACGCGGCTGGCCGGAAAGGTGATGGCAAAAACCGA
>CAIQVX010000063.1 GCA_903875275.1 uncultured beta proteobacterium
GCTCGCTCACCAAGTTCTGCCACAAAGAGCTGCGCATGAAGACCACCGCCATCGAGCTCAATCCGCAGGTGCTGGTGGCCTGCCGTGGCTGGTTCAAGCTGCCGGCAGAGAGTGCACGCCTGCAGGTGGTTCTGGCCGACGCCGGGCTTGAAATCGAGAACAGCAAATGGTGGGGAACCGTGGACGCGCTGCAGGTGGACCTGTACGACCACGAAGCGGCGACACCTGTGCTCGACAGCCTGCCCTTCTACACTAATTGCCGGCGCTTGCTGACGCCTGAAGGCTGCATGACGGTGAATCTGTTTGGACGCTCATCGAGTTTTGTGCGCAGTGTCGAGAAGATCTCGGCCGCTTTTGGCGCTGAGGCGGTTTGGGCCTTCAAGCCAACGCGCGAAGGCAATACCGTGGTGATGGCGCAGCGCAGCCCGAGCCGGCCACGGCGTGAAGTGCTGCTGCCCCGTGCTGAGATCATTCAGACGCTGTGGGGCCTGCCGGCAACAAAATGGGTGCGGACTTTCAAACCGATGCTGACATGAGTACCATCACACGTCCCCAAAAGCTGCCCAGGCCCGAATACAGCGGACCGCTGGACTGGCGCAGCCTGGTGCAGTGGTTGCAGACCGATGGCGTCATCAGCGCCAAGGAAGCGCAGCGTATCACCGCACGCTGCGCACAGGCCGAGAGCGTGCAGCATCCGCTGCTGCGACTTGCCAGTGTTTCGGTGCGCCGTGCCAGCGACGACAAGGCGCTTGACATCGAGTTGCTGACGCAGTGGCTGGCCGGGCGCGCCGGACTTGACTATCTGCGTATAGACCCGCTCAAGGTCGATGTGGGCAAGGTGGCAGATGCGATGAGCGCCGGCTACGCGGAGCGGCACAAAATACTGCCCGTGCTGGTGACGCCGTCCGAACTGGTGGTGGCGGTCACCGAGCCTTTCATCATCGACTGGGTGGCCGAAGTCGAGCGTCAGGCGCGCCGTACGGTGCGCCGGGTGCTGGCCAGTCCGCTGGAGATTCATCGCTATACCGCCGAGTTCTTTGCCCTCGCGAAATCGGTGAAGGCCGCCAACAAGGCCGGCGGCAACAGCGGCGGTGCCAGTTTCGAGCAACTGGTGGAACTGGGCAAGAGCAACAAGCAGATTGATGCCAACGACCAGAGCGTGGTGCAGGTGGTGGACTGGCTCTGGCAGTACGCTTTTGACCAGCGCGCCAGTGACATTCACCTGGAGCCACGGCGCGAGCAGGGTGTGATCCGCTTTCGCATCGATGGCGTGCTGCACCCGGTGTATCAGATGCCGATTGGCGTGCTCAATGCCATGACGGCGCGTATCAAACTGCTCGGGCGCATGGACGTGGTGGAGCGCCGGCGCCCGCAGGACGGCCGCATCAAAACGCGCAACCCCAAGGGCGATGAGATCGAAATGCGCATCTCGACCCTGCCCACGGCGTTTGGCGAAAAGATGGTGATGCGCATTTTTGACCCGGAGACTGCGGTCAAGGATCTCGATGCGCTGGGCTTCTCCGGCCACGATGCGCAGCGTTGGGAGGCACTGGTGAAGCGCCCCACCGGCATCATTCTGGTCACCGGCCCGACAGGCTCGGGCAAGACGACGACGCTGTATTCCACCCTGAAGCGGGTCGCCACCGAAGAGGTGAACGTGAGCACGGTGGAAGACCCGATTGAAATGATCGAGCCTTCCTTCAACCAGACCCAGGTGCAGCCGCAACTCGATTTTGGTTTCCCGGAAGGACTGCGTGCGCTGATGCGCCAGGACCCCGACATCATCATGGTGGGTGAAATTCGCGACCAGCAAACCGCCGAGATGGCGGTTCAGGCTGCACTCACCGGGCATCTGGTGTTTTCCACCCTGCACACCAATGACGCCCCGTCTGCAGTGACGCGTTTGCTCGAGCTCGGCGTTCCGGCCTACCTGATCAACGCCACGCTCCTGGGTGTGCTGGCGCAACGCCTGGTGCGCACGCTGTGCCCGCAGTGCAAGGTGGCTGATGCGCTGGCCACGCGCGAGGCACTGGCCGAGGTCGTGAAACCCTGGAAGCTCAATGGCGCCTACAAGGCATTCAAGCCGGTGGGCTGTGTCGACTGCCGCATGACCGGCTTCATGGGTCGCATGGGTCTGTACGAACTGCTGGTGGTTACCGAAGCTTTCAAGAATCAGGTGAACCGTGAACCCAATGCCGACGCACTCAAGCGCCAGGCCATCGCGGACGGCATGCGTCCGCTGCGACTTGCCGGAGCCCTGCGTGTGGCAGAAGGTTTGACAGTGTTGCAGGAGGTCTTGTCGGCGACACC
>CAIQVX010000064.1 GCA_903875275.1 uncultured beta proteobacterium
AGCGCAGCGCCACGGCAGCGGCCTGGCTGCGGGTGCCGGGCCAGATTTCCATATATGCCGGGGTGACGCGAGCCGGGCCGTAGTCATTGGAGTTGTCCAGTGCGTAGGCGCTCGATGCCAACGTTTGCAGCGTTCCGTCGAGGTCGTAATACTTCAGACTGGTGATGCTGGCAACGGGAACGCGGGTCAGATTGAAGCTGCACGGAAAGTGGTCAAGCGTGATCTCCCAGGTTTGCTCAGATAGCGCCCGATTGGTGATTTGCTCTGCCACTTGCGTGGCGGCACTGACCATGGCGGTGATCAGCGCGTCGTCATCGCTAACATCCACGCGCAGGTGCAGCTTGGCTTCTGCCAGCGTAACTGCTGGCGTCGAGGCGGCGGTGATGAGTTTGAGTGACATTTATGGTGGTCCTTGGGGAAGGCGACTTTGCAAAGGGTCCTGCATGCAGGACCCTTCACGAAGATGCCGAGATCTATCAGGCCGGCGGGTTGGCTGTGGGCTGGATCTGCGCTTCACCCAGCACGGCAACGGCACTCAGCAGCGCGGCGCTGGCATTGCCACCAGGCGTGATGGTCAGGCGCGTATAGCGCTTGTTGCCGATGTAACCCAGCTTGAAGCACTTGTTGTCATCGCTGAAGATGAAGCTGGCCAGAGCTTCGGTGCCCAGCAGGTAGGCGTCAGCAACGGCAACGGCGTCGCTCAGGTTGGCAGCGTCGCCGTCTTCGAGCAAGACGGTGAAGGTGGCGTCGGCATCGGCCAGGGAGCCGGTGGCGATGAGGTAGGTCAGGGAGTTGAAGCCCTTGCTGTCCACAATCTCGCCAACTTGAGCAGTGTTGTCTGCAACACTGGCGGGGGAGAGAACGCGCTTGACGTTGATCTCGTTGAAGTTATCTTTCATTTCGGTTTCCTCGGAAAAAGATGGGTGAATGGTTTGACGGCGCCGCTGTTTTCAGGCAGCGGCGCTGTTGCTTGTGCCTGGTGGATCAGGCGGCAAACTTGAGCAGCTTGATGGCCTCGAAGTTCTGCACACCACCACCAAAGCGGCGGCGGAAGTTGAACTTGGTCTTGCCCTTGGCGGTGACGTTGTCGCGGATGACCACGGTGCCGCTGCGGTTGACCACCACATAGCCTTGGGCAAAGTTGCCGTAGGCGATGGAGAAGCTGTTGGCCGCAATGGTGGGCATGTTGTCATCGATCTCGACCGGGCTGCCCAGCAAACGACCACCAAAGCCGGCGAGCGGGTCCGGCTGCCACAGGTAGAAGTTACCCGAGCCGTCCTTCATCTGGCGCACAGATGCCAGCGTCGCATCGCTCAGCACAAAGGCTGCGCCGGGGCGATACTGCGCCTTGAGCGCGTGCTGCAGGTTGATGAGCGCATCGCCGGGGTTGGTGGCGGCAAACGCACCAGCGCCACCGGAGGCAATGAAGCCGAGCTTGCCCCAGGCATAGCTGGCATTGGCAACCATGTCGTAAGCCGTGATGCCGCGAGCCGAGCCAACACCAGTGCTCACTGCGAATTCGCTGCCGGCCAGTTCGGCAAACGAAATCG
>CAIQVX010000065.1 GCA_903875275.1 uncultured beta proteobacterium
ACTCCGTCAATGATCTGGCCCATGGCTTGTGTTGTCACGAATTGCTTCCCAAAGTTAATCAGACTTTCAGCCCTGCCGACGCAGGTGGTGCGGAGCCGGACCGCGCAGGCCGGGCTCAGGCTTTGCCGGCCGCCTGGCCCAGGGCGATCTTCAGCAGATCGGCCACGGTGTTGGCGTTGAGTTTTTCCATGATGTTGGCACGGTGCGCTTCCACCGTCTTGATGCTGATGCCCAGGTCGTCTGCAATCTGCTTGTTCAGGCGCCCGGCCACAATGCGTTCAAGCACCTGGGCCTCGCGCAGTGTCAGGCGTGCCATCAGGGCGCCCCGGTTGGCTGCGCTCTGGTGTTCGGCAAAGGTTTCCTTGGCCTGCTCCAGCATGCGCTCGACCAGCGTGACCAGCTGGTCTTCCTTGAAGGGCTTCTGGATGAAATCCATGGCGCCTTTTTTCATGGTGTCCACCGCCATGGGCACGTCGCCATGCCCGGTGATGAAGACGATGGGCAGGGGCGAGCGCGCTTCGATCAGGCGGTTTTGCAGCTCCAGCCCGGTCATGCCGCCCATGCGGATGTCCACAATCAGGCAGGCTACTTCGCGGGCGTCGTAACGGCTGAGAAACGACTCGGCCGAATCGAAGCATCGGACCCGGTACTCCTTGCCTTCGAGCAGCCACTGAAGCGAATCGCGCACGGCCTCGTCGTCGTCAACGACGTAAATCGTGCCTTTTTTCGGTATCAAACTCATGCTGTATCCCGGAACAAACCTGGAGTCCTTGGTTATCTGAGCGGCAGTGTGACTGAAATCAGGCCTGGCTCCGTGACCGGAATCCAGAATGAAAAACAGCACCCAACAACTTCGGCGCCATTGTAGATGTTCTCGGCTTTCATTCGACCCAGGTGCGATTCGACGATGGAACGGCACAGACTCAGGCCAATGCCCATGCCGTCGGCCTTGGTGGAATAGAAGGATTCATAGAGCCGTTGCATCACTTCGGGCGCCAGTCCCTGGCCCGAGTCGACCACGGTGAATTCAACCACCGGCTTGTCGTCCATCTGCTGCGGCGCCACGCGCAGGCGTACGCTGCGCTGCGCGGTGGGGCGCTGGGCAGAGTCAATGGAGTCGGCGGCGTTTTTAAGCAGGTTGACCAGCACTTGCTCGATCAGGATCGGGTCCACCAGCAGCGGTGGCAGGCGCGGCGCCAGGTAATGCGTCAGCCGCACGTTGCGCCGGCGCATTTCAATTTCGGCCAGTTCCAGCGCTTCTTCCACCATGCCCGACACCTCGGACAGGGTGCGGTTGGGTTCGCTGCGTTTCACGAAGGAGCGGATGCGCTGGATGATCTGGCCGGCACGCTGCGCCTGGCGTGCCGTCTTTTCCAGGGCGCCGAGCAGGTCTTCCTCGCTGATATGCCCGCTCTTGATGCGCGAGACCATGCCGTTGCAGTAGTTGTTGATGGCGGTCAGCGGCTGGTTGAGTTCGTGCGCCACGCTGGAGGCCATCTCGCCCATGGTGATCAGGCGGCTGGCGTTTTGCGCGCGTTCGGTCTGGGCGGCAGACTGCGCCTCGGCGATGCGCCGCGCGGTGATGTCGGTGGCAATCACCATTTGCGCCAGCCGGCCGTCAACCCAGCTCAGGTAACGCGTGCGCACCTCCAGCCACTTGCCCAGCGCATCAAGGTAGATTTCGGAGCTTTCGGCCTCGGTGTCGGGCAGCGAGTTGGTGGGTAAGCCGGCAAAGGCGTCCACATCGTCCAGCGATTCGTCGCTGGGCGGTTTGCTGGGCACGCCGGCTTCGGCCACCAGTTGCAGGTGGCCGCCGGCCTGCGTGCCAAACCACAGGCGGTACAGCTTGTTGGCAAACAGCAGTTCGTCGCTGCCCAGGGGGGCCACCGAGATGGACGCGTCCAGCGCCTCCAGCACGGTTGTAAAACGCTCGTGCGAGGCCGACAGCTGGTCCCGAATCCGGTTTGGCTCGGTGATGTCAGTCATGGAGGTCATCCAGCCGCTTTGCACGCCGTGCGCGTCAATCAGGGGCGAGACGTAGAGCCGGGCGTCAAACAGGGTGCCGTTCTTGCGTTTCACGCGGAATTGCACGCCGCTGGGTTGAACCTTGCCGGCCAGTTCTTCCTCAAGGCGTGAGTTCAGCGACTCGCGATCGGCTTCCGGCCAGTAGGGAAAGGGCGCGGTGCGGCCCACCAGGTCGGCTTCGCTCCAGCCTGTCATCTGGCAAAAGGCGGCGTTGACGTAGGTGATGCGGCCCTCCAGGTCCAGCGCACGCATGCCGGTGAGCATGGAGTTTTCCATGGCGCGCCGGAATACGGTTTCCGACACCAGCGCCTGCTGCGCCTGCATGCGCCGGCGCGTGTGGCGCCAGTTGGCAATCAGCATCCAGGCCGTCATGGCGCTCAGGGCGGTGACCAGCCAGAACAGGCCGCTGCCAATCACGCCCAGCGATGTGCGGTAGGCCTCGCCCCGGATCATGAGGCCGTTGCCAACCGGCGAGACCGGCACCTCGTAGGCGTTCACCGGAGCGTCCCAGGGCAGCAGGCGCGCTGCCGGTTTGCGCGCTGGAACGGTGGTGCCGGCTAGCAGGCCGCCCTTGGCATCGTGCAATGACACTGCGTAGCGGGCCGAGACCTCGGCGGGCACGCCGTAGCGGAACAGCCGGTCCACCGAGTACTCGGCCAGGATCGCCCCTGCGAAATGGTGGCTCTCGTTCAGGGGAATGTGCAGTTGCAGTGTGGCCGAGCTGTCGGGCGTGGCCGCACCCTGGGCGTAGATGGGTTGCTGCAGGTCGCGCGCCAGCCGGTAGGCGCTTTCGGTTTCGCCCATGTCGAAGTCGCTGCCAACGGTGCGCACCCGGTTGCCCGAACGGTTGCTGGTGTCAACGATGGACTTGATGCGTCGGCGTGGGTCAAGCCAGCTCAGGCTTTGCAGTTCGGGGTAGCGGTTGATCAGGGTCTCGGCCCGATCGCGGAATTCGTTGGCATTGATCTCGCGGCCGGCCAGTTCGCGCCCGACCCGCAGCAACTGCTCCTGGCGCTCCATCAGGCGCAGGCGAAGCCGCTGCTGCGTGTATTCAACGTCGCGCTTGAGCGCCTCCTGCTCACGGTCCATTTCCTCCAGACGCAGGTAACCGAAAGCGGTAACCACGGCGGCCAGAAACAGCAGCACGGCCGCCAGCGGCGCCAGCATGGCGTAGCGGTCTTGCCGCTGTGGCGTCTGCCGGCGCCACCATCTTTGCCAGCGCGCCAGTGGCGGCAGGTTCATCGGGTTTGGCAAGGCCAGGGGACGGGGCAGTGGCATGTGTCAAGTGTAGGTGAGGTGCCGCAGGCCGTCAGAATTGAAGCCGATCAAGGACGAAAAGAATTTCATATAACAAAATACAATGGCACAGAATGAAATTAATTCGAAGTTGTGAGAGAATCCTCAGACTGCACTAAATTACGTCAAAACCCAGGAGACAAGCATGTCAGCAGTTCCCGAGAATTTGTCCGGTTCAGCCGCGCTTGACGCGGACAGCCAGGAAACCCGAGAGTGGATGGACGCGCTCTCAGCCGTTATACAGAGTGAAGGGCCAGAGCGTGCCCACTTCCTGCTTGAACAGTTGCTGGAACACGCACGCCAGAGCAGCATCGACCTGCCGTTCTCGGCCAACACGGCTTACGTCAACACGATAGAGGCCAATCAGGAAGAGCGTTGCCCCGGCAACATCGAAATTGAGGAGCGTCTGCGCGCCTACATGCGCTGGAACGCGATGGCGATGGTGGTCAAGGCCAATCGCCATCACCCGGTGGATGGTGGTGATCTGGGGGGGCACATCGGTTCTTTTGCCTCGCTGGCGCACATGTTTGGCGCTGGCTTCAACCATTTCTGGCACGCCGAGAGCGAGAACCACGGTGGCGACTGCCTCTACATTCAGGGCCATGTGGCGCCCGGTGTGTATGCCCGTGCCTACCTGGAAGGGCGTCTGACGGAGGAGCAGTTGCTGAACTTCCGCCAGGAGGTGGGTGGCAAGGGGCTCTCAAGCTACCCGCACCCCAAGCTGATGCCGGAGTTCTGGCAGTTCCCTACCGTATCGATGGGTCTTGGGCCGCTGATGGGGATTTACCAGGCGCGCTTCCTGAAGTACCTGCAGGCACGCGGCATTGCCGATACCGCGAACCGCAAGGTCTGGGTGTTCTGTGGCGACGGCGAGATGGATGAGGTGGAAAGCCGCGGTGCCATCGGTCTGGCCGCGCGCGAGAAACTGGACAACCTGATCTTCGTCATCAACTGCAATTTGCAGCGGCTCGACGGGCCGGTGCGCGGCAACGGCAAGATCATTCAGGAGCTTGAAGCCGAGTTCCGCGGTGCCGGCTGGAACGTCATCAAACTGCTGTGGGGCAGTGAATGGGACCCCCTGCTGGCGCGCGACAAGGAAGGCGCCCTGCGCAAAGTGATGATGGACACGCTGGACGGCGACTACCAGTCCTTCAAGGCCAACGACGGCGCCTACGTGCGCCAGCATTTCTTTGGTCGCGATCCGAAAACGGCCGAGATGGTGGCCAAGATGAGCGACCACGACATCTGGGCCCTGCGCCGTGGCGGCCACGACCCGCAGAAGGTTTATGCGGCCTACCACGCGGCCGTCAAGCATGTGGGCCAGCCCACGGTGCTGTTGATCAAGACCGTCAAGGGTTTTGGTATGGGCAAGA
>CAIQVX010000066.1 GCA_903875275.1 uncultured beta proteobacterium
CTTGACTTTCTTGCTGCCCATCACGGCGCCCACACCACCGCGCGCCGCCAGCCGTGACGGACGGCCGTCGGTATCGGCAAAGGAGATTCCTGACATCAAGCCCAGATACTCGCCGACCGGACCGCAGATCGCAAAGCTGATCTTCTTGCCGTATTTTTCAAGCAGCAGCCGCGCCACCTCGTTGTTACCCTTGCCCAGGTAGGGTTCGGCACTCTCAAACGCAATCTGACCGTCCTTTGTGATGCGGATGACAGTCCAATCCGGCGCTGCGCCGTGCAATGTGAATCCGGCAATTTCGAGTTGTCCGAGCGCAAAGCCGAAGCTGCCCCCGGTATTGGCCTCCTTGATACCGCCTGTCAGCGGACTCTTGCAGCCGACGCTGAGGCGGTTTGCGTTGGAAAAGTTGGTGCCAGCAAAAGGGCCGGCGGAGAAGATGAGCGGGTTCTGCACCGACATCGGATCGACCGTGGCCGCGCCCATGTCTAGCAGCTTTCTGGCAATGAAGTAACGCCCGGCGCGGATGATTTCCTCGCCTTGCAGTTCTTCGGTCCGTATGGATTGGTCAGGCAGATGGATGTTGAGGTACTTGCGCACGGCATGCTCCCAGTCGATAGTCTGAATGTAGTGTACGCTGAATTGAATTCCCCTGATGCCCGCTGCGGAGCGGCCTGGCAGCGCCGAGAGCAGCCGTGCAATCACATTCATGTCGATCAAAACGCAGTTGGTCGCGCCGATTCGCGGTCCGTCGCAATCCGCGTGCATTGCCAGACCGTGCCACCTAAAGTCCAGTCATCGAAGCACATGCTTCACGGACCAAGGAGAACACCATGTTGAGCACCATGAAAATCAAGTCACTGTTTGCCGCCATGACGCTTGCTATCGGACTGCAAGGCGCTTTGCTGTGGCAGATGAATGAGGTCGCCAGCACCGGCGCACAACGCTCTGCTCAGGCAGCCCAGGAGTTCACGCTGGCACCGGTCACGATTGTGGCGCGCCGTCTGACCGACTTGCCCTTGTCGAATCTGGCCTCGGCCGAAAAGACTGAAGCGCCGCTGTCCCCGGTTTGCGTCAGGATCGCTGGCGACACTACATCTGTCGAAAAAGATGGACGTAGCTGCGGCTGACCACCAGCCGCTCCGGGCGGTTCCTGATCTGCACTTCTCCGGCGTCGCCGGAGCCGTGCAAGAACTGGCTGACGTGATGCAGATTGACTATCGCCGCGCGGTGAATCTGGATGAAAACTGCCGGTTCGAGTTCTTCAGCCAGTTCGCGGATCGTCTTTCGGACCAGCGCCTCGCCGCCCTCCCAAACCACCAGCGTGTACTTGGTGTCTGACTTGAAATAGATCACCTGCTGTACCGGAATCAGCCGGACCGAGTTTCCGACCGAGGCCCTGATCCACTGCAGGTGGTCCCGGGTTTTCACCTGCTGGCGCAGATGCGCCGCCACACGCTCCAGCACCGCGCCGATTTCGCCTTGCACCGCATCGGCCCCTTGCTGCACGCGCTCGCGCAGCCGGCGCACGGTGTCGGCCAGGCGCGCCTCGTCCAGGGGTTTGACGATGTAGTCAATGGCGCCCTGCTTGAAGGCCTCCACGGCGTACTTCTCGAACGCCGTGACAAACACAATGTGGGCACGCTCGCCGATGCAGCGTGCCGCCTCGATGCCGTTCATGCCTGGCATGTGCACATCCAGAAACACGACCTGTGGCAGCAATTCGTCAAACATCTCCACCGCTTCGCCACCGTGACGCGCCTGCGCCACCACGCGCAGTTCCGGCCAGAGCTTGCCGAGCATGCCCAGCAGACGCTCGCGCAGAAGTGGCTCATCGTCCGCAATCAGGGCCGTGACTTCACTCACCGCGCGCCACCTGTTCAAGAAAGAGGTCAACGCGCAGGCCGTGTGGCGCCACTTCGCTGAGTTCGAGGCGAGCGCTGTCCCCAAAGAAGGCTTTCAGGCGGGACTCCAGGTTGCTCAGTCCCAAACCCGGTGCTGCCTTGTCGGACATACCAACCCCGGTGTCCGCAACCCACAGGTGCAGCGTGCCGACGCCTGATCCGGCCGCTCCAATCACAATGGAGC
>CAIQVX010000067.1 GCA_903875275.1 uncultured beta proteobacterium
AGGTTTCAGCATAAGCCCGTTGTCCACGCGCCTGCGCTGCGGCGATCAGATCGAGTCCCGGCCCGCTGGAGAGGTGAAAGATATGAACCGGACTGCGGGCATCGGCTGCCAGCAGCAAAGCTCGTGAAACCGCTTCGGTTTCGCTGATCGGCGAGCGGCTCAGGGCGTGGTACTTCGGCGCCACCTCACCCCGGGCAAGGCAGCGTGCGACGGCTGTATCAATCATCGAGGCGTTCTCGGCGTGCAGGCCCAGCAGCATTCCGTGTTTGCCCATCGCACGCATCAAATCGTAAAGGGGGCCGTCGTCGACCTTGAGCCGCTCCTTTTCATAGACCATGTAAGCCTTGAACGAACTGACGCCCGCCTCCAGCAGGGTCGGAATTTCCGCCAGGGTGGATTCGTTGATGTCCGTCGCAATCACATGCAGCGCATAGTCTGTTGTGACATGCCGGTCCGCCTGAACACGCCGGTGTTTCAAGCCATCGAGCAGGCTGTGGCCATGGCGCTGCAAAGCGAAATCGATGACGGTGGTTGTTCCGCCGCGCAAAGCGGCGATGGTGCCGGAGTAAAAGTCGTAAACACTTTTCTGGCCCATGAAGCCAATCAGGAAGTGCACATGGGCATCGACACCGCCCGGCAACACGATCCGGTCGCGCGCATCAATGACGCGCTCGCCCCGAGCGCTCCCTGGCGTGACAAGGTCAACGATTTTTCCATCGCGGATGACAATGTCCGCCAGGTCCGCTCCGTCTGGGCGCACCACCATGCCGCCGGATACCACGAGATCGTTGCTCATACGTTTTTCAAAGCCTGATTCAGATCGTCAATCACATCCTGCGTGGTCTCAATGCCAACGGACAGGCGAATCAGATTGTCGGTGATACCGCGCTCCAGTCGCTGGGATGGTGGCATGCTGTAGTGCGACGTATTGGCGGGCTGGCTGATCAGGCTTTCGATGCCTCCAATACTCGGACCGATGCCGCACAGTCTGCAGCCATCCACCACGCGCCGGGCAGCGGCACCGTCTCCCGCCACCGTGAAGGCGAGCAGGCCACCAAAGCCGCTCATCTGGCGCCGTGCCAGGCCGTGTTGGGGGTGGGTCGCCAGACCGGGATAGTGAACTCCACTGACACTCGGATGGCCCGCCAGGAACGTGGCCACTGCCAAGCCGGTTGCATTGTGCTGGGCCATCCGCAAGGGATAGGTGGCCATTCCGCGCAGGAACAGCCAGGCGCCAAAAGGATCCATGATGGCGCCCACTGATTGCTGCAACTGGCGTACCCGCCGTGTCATTTTTCGAGGTCCGGCGACCGCGCCCACGATCAGATCGCCATGACCGTTGAGGTATTTTGATCCGCTGTGGATCACCAGATCAGCACCGAATTGCAGCGGCCTCTGGTTCATGGGCCCACCCAGTGTGCTGTCAACCAGCAGCGCCACGCCTTTGGCTTTTGCCAGTGCCGCAACAGCAGCCAGATCCACGATCCGCACCAGAGGGTTGGTAGGGGATTCGACGTAGATGGCTCGCGTCTTGGGCGTGATTAGAAGTTCTATGGCATTGGCATCCAGACTGGCGCACCAGTTCACTGTTACACCCCGAGAGGGCAGAATGTCCGAGAACAGTCGGTAGGTTCCGCCGTAAATGTCTGCAATGCTGATGATCTCATCGCCAGCACTCGTCACCGCAGAGACCGCGGCATCGATGGCAGCCATGCCGGAGCCAAACAGCACTACTGATTCGGCCTCCTCCAGTGCCGCCAGTCGCTCCTCCGCTGCCATGATGGTGGGGTTGCGCTGACGGGTGTAGACAAAGCCGCGTTTCTCCCCGCGGTTGATCGCTTCGAGATCCGCGGTATCGGTGGCGACAAAGGTGGTGGTCTGGTAGATGGGCGGCGAAGCGGCACCGAGATGTTGCGCAGGACTCACCCCGGCATGCACCGCACGCGTTGCCAGACCCTTGCGTGCTTTGGGTTCAGGCGTCATCGACCCAGCTCGCGGGCAATGACGATGCGCAGAATCTCGGAAGTGCCACCCCCGATTTCTGCGAGTTTGGAGTCGCGGAAATGGCGCTGCATGTCAAATTCCATCAGGTAGCCCCAGCCACCCATCAAGCGCATGCCGTTGAGCGCCGTGCGCACGTAGGTTTCCGACGAGAACAGATTGGCCATCGCGGACTCCTTTGGATTGGGAATCCCTCTGTCAACCAGAAAAGCGCTACGCCAAAGAAGCATCCGGGCGGCGTCAATCTCCATCTGCATATCGGCCAGCTTCGCTTTGGACAGCTGGAACTGGCCGATCTTTTGACCAAACTGTTCACGCTCGTTGGTGTACGTATGAGCCTTGTCGAAAGCCGACTGCGCGGCACCGACGTTGACGGCTGAAAGGCAGCAGCGCTCGTAGTCGAGTGTTTTCAGAATGTTTTGCCAGCCGCGATTGACCTGGCCGATCACGTTTTCCTTGGGGATTCGGACATCGGTGAGAAAGATCTCGTTGAGGTCCATCGGCTTGAGTCCCAGCTTCTTGAGCTTGCGAATGTCCACGCCGGGTGTTTTGGCATCCAGCAGGAACATCGTGATGCCCTGGTGCTTGGGCGCATCCGGGTCTGTGCGAGCCATCAGGAGAATGTAGTCTGCCACCTGGGCGCAGGAACAGAACATTTTCTGCCCGTTGATGACCCAGTGATCGCCGTCCAGCACAGCCCGGGTTCTGAGCGAGGCGGCATCGGAGCCGGAATTCGGCTCTGAAAGCGAGAGGGCAAATCGCAACTCTCCGCGCGCGAGTCTGGGCAGCAGGGCCTTTTTCTGCGCTTCCGTTCCGAAGTGGGTGAGAGCGTCGGCTGCGATCACAACCGTCGTGTAATAGATGTTGGCAGCCGCCTCAAAGTGATAGGCCAGTTCTTCGAGAACGACTGTCAAGTCCATGCAGTTGCTGCCGGTGCCACCGTAGGCCTCAGGGATGGGAAGACCAAGCCAGCCAGCCTCGGCCAGGGACTGGTACAGCGCTGTCGGGAAAAGCTCTTCATCATCGCAGGCGCGCACATACTCGGGCGTCACTTCACGTTTGAGCAGGGCGCGCAGACCCTGACGCAACAGGGTTTGCTGCTCGGTCAAGTCAAAATCCATGGGGTGTTCCTTCCTTATTCACCAAGCCAGCGGGGTGGCCTTTTCTCGGTAAAAGCCCGAGCGCCTTCCAGAAAATCCACCGAATTTCGCATCCGGGTATGTGCAGGCAGTCCGGAGCGCATGCGCCGGAACGCCTCTTCCTCCGGCAAACCCTCCATCGCACGGTTGATTTCCATCAGTGCCGAGACGGCCAGGGGCGCCGCCGCCACGATCTGGTTCGCAATCGCCCTTGCCGTGGTCATGAGTTCGGTGCGCGGCACGATGCGATTGACAAAACCAAGTTGCAGGGCTTCGGTCGCACCCATCCGGCGGCCCGTCAGAAGCAGATCAAAGGCTACGTTGTAGGGCAGCCTTCGGGTGACGCGAAGCAGGCCACCAGCCTCGGGTATGAAGCCGCGCGCCAGTTCCGGCAGGGCAAACTCCACTTCCGGCACGGCCAGAATGACCTGACACGCGAGCGCCAGCTCAAAGCCACCACCCACGGCGAGTCCATTGATCGCGGCGATAACCGGCTTGTTCAGATCAAAGCGTTCCGTCAGACCCATGAAGCCGTAGCCACCGAAATCCTCGCCAATGTCGCCATTGGCCACCGCCTTCAAGTCCCAGCCGGCGGAGAACATACGCTCACCGCCGCCCGTGACAATGGCCACCCGAAGGTCTTTTCGGTCGCGCAGCATATTGAAAGCTGCTGCCAGATCCCGGCTTGCCTGCTGATCAATGGCGTTGGCCGGCGGGTGATCCATGGTAATTTCCAGGATCGGTCCGTTTTCGAGGAGGGTAATGCGCGACACCTTGTTCCCCATCAGACTGCAAACTCGGCCAGCACGTCCTTGGAAATCACGTCACGGTGAATTTCTGACGTCCCTTCCCAGATCCGTTCCACCCGGGCGTCGCGCCAGAAGCGTTGCAGGGGAAGGTCCTCGGCGATGCCAAGACCACCGTACATCTGCAAGGCTTCATCGGTGACGCGTCCGACCATTTCAGAAGCAAACAGGTTGACCTGCGCCGCTTCACGCTGTGACAGGCAGTCCAGAGACATCTTCTGTGCGGCATCGAAAACCATCAGCCGTGCGGCATGGATGTTCATGGCCATGTCAGCGAGCTTGAAGGCTGTTCCTTGAAATTTGCCAATCGTCTGACCGAAGGCGGTGCGTGTATTGGCCCAGGTGGCCGCCATCCCCATGGCGCGCTCTGCCAGTCCGACACAGTTGGCCGCCAGCATGACCCGACCTGAGAATATCCAGGCCTTGGCCATCTTGAAACCAAGGCCTTCCTCACCCAGAATGTTGCGCGAAGGCACCCGCACCGATTCCAGTCCAATGGTGGTTGAGACCAAACCGCGGTTGGAAACACAT
>CAIQVX010000068.1 GCA_903875275.1 uncultured beta proteobacterium
ATACTGGTTGCTGCCGCAGCACTATCGGCCGTGGCTGGCGCCCAATCGGTTGACAATTGGGTCAACGCGACCGGCATTACCTGGAAGAACGGCACCAGCGAATACTGCTGGCGTGATGCCATGTGGACACCAGCGACCGCTGCTGTTGGTTGCGATGGCGCGATCGTTCCTGCACCGAAGGCTGCACCTGCACCTGCACCTGCACCTGCACCTGCACCGGTCGTAGTTGCTCCCAAGCCGGCTCCGGCACCTGCACCCGCACCGCAGCCTCCCGCAGCCACCAAAGTGACTTACGCTGCGGATGCGTTCTTTGATTTTGACAAGGCCGTGTTGAAGGCTGAAGGCAAAGCCAAGCTGGACGATCTGGTCGGCAAAGTCAAGAGCATCAATCTTGAAGTGATCATTGCCGTTGGTCATACCGATTCCGTGGGTGCAGATGCCTATAACCAGAAACTGTCGGTCAAGCGCGCCGAAGCGGTCAAGGCTTATCTCGTGACCAAGGGTATCGAAAAGAACCGCGTTTACACCGAAGGCAAGGGCGAGAAGCAGCCTGTGGCTGACAACAAGACCAAAGAAGGTCAGGCCAAGAACCGTCGCGTGGAAATTGAAGTGGTTGGTACTCGCGCCAACTGATAGTGGGCTCTGTCTAGCCGCGGTTTCAAGCCGCTCCCAAAAAACCCCGCCTCGCGGGGTTTTTTGTTTTGTGTGTATTCACCCTGGCACGAATATGCGGCTGGTTTTGTCGATAATCCCGTCATGACTTCACCATTGAACGCTGACCCGGCCGAACTGGCCAAATTTTCCGATCTCGCCCACCGTTGGTGGGACATGGATGGCGAGTTTCGTCCACTGCACCAGATCAATCCCCTGCGCCTGGAATGGATCAAGAGCATTACACCGCTTGCGGCGCGGCGGGTTCTTGACGTCGGCTGCGGTGGCGGCATTCTGGCCGATGCCATGGCGTGCGGTGGCGCTGTGGTCACAGGTATTGACCTGGCCGCTAAAGCACTTCGGGTGGCTCAATTGCACGCGCTGGAGGCGCAGACGCCAAACCTTGAGTACCGGGAAGTCAGCGTGGAGGCACTTGCCCTGGAGCAGCCGCAGAGTTTTGATGTGGTGACCTGCATGGAGATGCTTGAGCATGTTCCGGATCCCGCTTCTGTGGTCAGGGCCTGCTCCTCCTTGGTCAAGCCTGGCGGCTGGGTGTTCTTCTCGACGTTGAACCGCAATCCGAAGTCGTTCCTGCTGGCCATTGTCGGCGCGGAGTACGTGCTCGGCCTGCTACCGCGTGGCACCCATGAGTTTGCAAAAATGGTTAGACCCAGCGAACTGGCCGCCCACTGCCGGGCCTCTAATCTTGATTTGCGCCAGACCCGTGGCATGGCCTACAACCCTTTGACCAAACGCTACTGGTTGAACGCGGATACCAGCGTCAATTACCTCTTTGCGACGCAAAAGGCTCCCACTTCTCCCGGCTGAGAAGGTGCTGGATTCCACTTGCCCTCTTGCAATCGGGCGTCCTGGCCTAAAATAGGAGCCTTGGGGCTGCACTGGTTTCGACGTGGGTACGGAATCGCTGTGGTGCATGTCGAGCTGAATGCGCTCGTAAATCAGATTCAAAAAAACTAACTGCAAACGACGAACGTTTCGCACTCGCTGCTTAATAACCAGTGAGCCTTACAACAGCAGGCCGGTGGGCTGGGCAAGGGGTTTTTAGCGCAAGCTGAGAGCTCCCGGCTGTAAGGTCATACACATCGGCTGGCTCTG
>CAIQVX010000069.1 GCA_903875275.1 uncultured beta proteobacterium
CGCCGATTCTGGCGCCGGTAGCCATGCACTTTGGCATCGATCCGGTGCACTTTGGTCTGGTCATGGTGGTCAATCTGGCACTCGGCATGATCACACCGCCCTTTGGCGTGAACCTGTTCGCCGCCTGTACGGTCGCGCGCATTTCGCTCGATCGCATCATCAAGGACCTGGTGCCTTTTGTGATTGTGGTGCTGTCCTGCCTGATGGTCATCACTTATGTGCCTGCCATCTCCTTGACCTTGAGGGATCTGGTGTACGCCAAGTAGCCATGCCATGAGTTGCAGCGAAGAACGCAGGGCGGCGATTCAGCTCGGCTGCATCGCCGACGACTTTACCGGCGCGACGGACCTCGCCAACAATCTGGTGCGTGCGGGCATGCGGGTGGTGCAGGCGATGGGCGTGCCGACGCAGCCCCTGGACAGCGATGCCGACGCGGTCGTTGTGGCGCTCAAATCACGCACACTGCCAGTGGCTGAGGCAGTGACGCAGTCGCTGGCGGCCCTGAGCTGGTTGCGGGCCCAGGGGGCGCAGCAAATCTACTTCAAGTACTGTTCGACCTTCGACAGCACGGCGCACGGCAATATCGGTCCCGTCACCGAAGTGCTGATGGATGCCTTGGACACCGACTTCAGCATCGCCACACCGGCTTTTCCTGACAACCTGCGCACCGTGTTCAAGGGGCACCTGTTCGTCGGTGACGTGCTGCTCAACGAGAGCGGTATGCAGAACCACCCACTGACACCCATGACCGATGCGAACCTGGTGCGTGTGCTTCAGCGGCAATGCCAGCGTCGCGTTGGTCTGATCGATTACAAGGTCGTTGCGCAGGGCGAGGCCGCGATTCGTGATCGCATCGCCGAACTGCGCGCCCAAGGCATCGGACTGGCGGTCGTCGATGCAATCTCGAACGCAGATCTGATGCGTCTGGGTCCGGCCTTGAAGGGCATGCCGCTGGTGACGGCAGGGTCAGGCGTGGCGATCGGTTTGCCGGGAAATTTCGGCATCACACCTTCCATCACAGCCAGTGCACTGCCGCCCGCCGCTGGGTTGCAGGCGGTGGTATCGGGCAGTTGTTCGTTGGCGACCAATCGGCAGGTGCTGGCTTTCATTCAGGCCGGACTGCCAGCGCGCAGCATTGATCCTTTTCAGGTAGCAGCCGGGACCGATGTTGTGACACAGGTGCTGGCATGGGCGAAACCACTGCTGAATCAAGCGCCTGTGATGATCTACTCCTCCGCCGAATCAGATGCGGTCAAGGCGGTTCAGGCCCGGCTCGGTGTCGAAGCAGCCGGTGCCATGCTGGAGCGCACGCTGGCTGCAATTGCACTCGGTCTGGTGGAACTCGGTGTGCGCCAACTTGTGCTCGCCGGTGGCGAAACCTCGGGTGCCTGCGTTCAGGCACTGAACATCCGACAGATGAAAATTGGCCCTCAAATTGATCCAGGTGTGCCCTGGTGTCATGCGCAGAGCGATGTGGCCGGGCCGACCGGGCTGCACCTGACGCTGAAGTCTGGCAATTTTGGCAGCGACGACTTCTTTGTCAAAGCCTTCGCGAGACTGGCATGACGGAGGAACAAGCACGTAACGAGATCTGTCGGGTCGGGCGAAGCCTGTTCGAGCGTGGCTATGTGCACGCCACAGCGGGCAATATCAGCGTGCGCCTGGACGACTCGCAAGGCGGTGGCTTCCTGATCACGCCCACCGATGCCTGCCTGGGCTTTCTGGAGCCGGACCGCCTGGCACGGCTCGACGCCAAGCTGCAGCAAATCAGCGGCGACCGGGCCAGCAAGACGATGACCCTGCACGCCGCCATCTACGCGGCTGCCAGAGCGTTCGATGTGCAGACGCGGTGCGTCATTCACACGCACAGCACGCACTGCGTGGCGTTGACGCTGCAGGCACAGCTTCAATCACAAGCAGAGCTCTTGCCCGCCTTGACGCCTTACTTTGTGATAAAGGTCGGCCATGTGCCGGTGATTACCTACCACCGTCCCGGCGACCCTGCGGCGGCACAGTTGGTGGCGCAGACGATTGCGCGCTATGGCGAAGCCGGCACGCCGATACGTGCCGTGATGCTGGAGCGCCTGGGTCCCAACGTTTGGCACGACACGCCCACCGCGGCCATGGCAACGCTGGAAGAACTTGAAGAAACTGCCAGGCTGGCGTGTCTGCGCGCCAGCGCGCAGGTGTCGACGCTGACCGAACCCCAAATTGAAGAATTGCGCCAAACCTTCGGCGCTCGTTGGTGACCCCTATGCCCAAATTTGCAGCCAACCTGTCCATGCTCTACCCCGAGCTTGATTTTCTCGACCGATTCGAAGCCGCCGCAGTGGACGGATTCAAGGCGGTCGAGTACCTCTTTCCCTATGCTTACGAGAGGAGTGAACTCGCGTCGCGCCTGAAAGACAATGGCCTGCAGCAAGCCTTGTTCAACGCACCGCCGGGCGACTGGGATGCGGGCGAGCGTGGCCTGGCCTGCCTGAGTGGGCGCGAAGCGGAGTTTCGTGCCGGCATCCACAAGGCGCTGGATTATGCGCAGGCTCTGGACTGTCCCCGCGTCCACGCGATGGCGGGTTTGCTGCCTGCGGGCAGCTCGCACGAATCGCTGTACCCCACCTATGTCGCTCAACTGCGCTGGGCTGCTGCCCAGGCCGCCGGGCAGGGTATCGACCTCTTGATTGAACCGATCAACACGCGTGACATTCCGCGCTTTTACCTGAACCGCCAGGATCAGGCACACCAGGTGCTGGCGGATGTGGGTGCGGTCAACCTCAAGGTTCAAATGGACCTTTACCACTGCCAGGTGGTCGAGGGCGATGTTGCGATGAAAATCCGGCAGTACCTGCCGACGGGTCGTGTCGGACACATCCAGATAGCGGGCGTACCGCAACGCAACGAGCCCGACCTGGGCGAATTGAACTACCCCTACCTGTTTTCGGTACTTGACGAGCTGGGTTACACCGGGTGGGTCGGTTGCGAGTACCGCCCGGCCAGAGGGGCACAGTCGGGCGGGACCTCGGCCAGCCTGGACTGGCTCAAGCGCTACCTGTAACACACCAATTACATGCCGCCGTAATTGGGACCGCCACCACCCTCGGGTGTGACCCAGACGATGTTTTGCGTCGGGTCCTTGATGTCGCAGGTCTTGCAGTGCACGCAGTTGGCGGCGTTGATCTGCAGGCGATCCGTGCCGTCATCGTTCTTCATGAACTCATAAACGCCTGCCGGGCAGTAGCGCTGCTCGGGTCCGGCAAATTTGGCCAGGTTGATGGCCACCGGCACCGACTCGTCCTTCAGTGTCAGATGCGCCGGTTGGTTCTCTTCATGATTGACGTTGCTGATGTAGACGCTGGAGAGGCGGTCGAAGGTCAGCTTGCCGTCCGGCTTGGGGTAGTCGATCGGTTTGCATTCTGATGCCGGCTTGAGGTAAGCATGGTCGGGCTTGTCACGATGGATGGTCCATGGCATATTGCCCTTCAGACCAAACTGCTCAAAGCCGTTCATCAGTGAGCCCACGGTCAGGCCATACTTGAACCAG
>CAIQVX010000070.1 GCA_903875275.1 uncultured beta proteobacterium
ACTCAATGAGGTCACGCAAGGTCACGTAACTGCCGGCACGCTTGGAAATCTTGACCTCTTCGCCGCCCCGCATGACGCGCACCATGGTGTGCAGCACGTAGTCGGGGTAGCCGGCCGGAATGCCAGCATTGGCCGCCTGCAGGCCAGCGCGGACGCGGGCGATCGTGCCATGGTGATCGGTGCCCTGGATGTTGACCACCTTCTCAAAGCCACGCTCCCACTTGCTGATGTGATAGGCCACATCAGGCACAAAGTAGGTGTAACTGCCGTCACCCTTGCGCATGACGCGGTCCTTGTCGTCACCGTAGTCGGTTGACCTGAGCCACAGAGCGCCATCCTTCTCGTAGGTCTTGCCGGCCTCCTGCAGGCGTCTGACCGTGTGATCCACCCGGCCGCTGGTGTACAGGCTGCTCTCGAGATAGTAATTATCGAACTTGACGGCAAAGGCCCGCAGGTCCAGATCCTGCTCATGGCGCAGGTAGGCCACGGCAAACTCACCCATGCCGTCGAGATCGTTGACATCGCCGCCGGCCGTGAATTCCCGGTCATCGGACTTGACGGTCTTGCGAGCCAAGAAGTCGGCGGCAATGTCGGCAATGTAATCGCCGTTATAGGCGGCCGCATTCTCCCCGTTGGGCCACTGCGGGTCACCCGGCTTGAAGCCCTGGGCACGCAGCAAGGTGCTGCTGGCCAGCGTGCGGATCTGGACCCCGGCGTCGTTGTAATAGAACTCACGGTACACATCCCAGCCCTGGGTCTGGTAAAGATTGCAGATGGCGTCACCCAGGGCCGCTTGTCGGCCGTGGCCCACATGCAACGGTCCGGTTGGATTGGCCGAGACGAACTCCACCATCAGGCGCTTGCCGTTGGCGGCCTGGTTGCCAAACTGCAGCCCCCGGGACAGCACTTCGCGCACGATCTGCTGCTTGGCTGATGGCTTGAGCCGGAAATTGATGAAGCCCGGGCCGGCAATGTCAACGGACTCCACCCAGGTCTGAAAGGGCGGGCTCGCCAACAACTCGGCGCGCAGGGTTTCCGCCAGCTGGCGCGGATTCTGCTTGAGGGGTTTGGCCAGCTGCATGGCGGCCGTCGTGGCCAGATCGCCCAGTGCAGCAACCTTCGGCGATTCGAAAGCGGCCTTCTCGGCAGCGCCAGGCAAAAGCTTCTCCAGCGCCAGCGCCAGCGCCTTGAGCAATTCGGTTTTTACGGTGAGCATCGGTCGATTTTACGGGCCGCGCCAGTCCTGCGCTTTGCCTGCGTGTTTGACAGGCCGGGCAATATCAGTTCGAATTGCGCTCGGGATTTCCACCTTAACCGACTCTTTGAAGGACCACCATGAAGAAACTAGTGTCAATGATTGCCGTGGGTTTGATGCTCGCTTTCGGGCAAGCCCATGCGGCCGATGCCAAAGCGGATTGCGCCGCCAAGGCCGCCGAGAAGAAACTGGCGGGTGCCGCCAAGACCAGCTTTGAGAAGAAATGCGTGGCTGACGCTGGCGGCGCCGCGGCAGCCGAACCCGCCAGTTCCGCCTGCGAAAAGACGGCCGCCGAGAAGAAACTGGCCGGTGCTGCCAAGAGCAGTTTCATGAAGAAATGCGTGGCCGACGAGAAGGCCGGCGCCAAGCCAGAAGCCAAACCTGAAGCCAAACCTGAAGCTGCCAAGCCGGCCGCATCAGCAGCTCCGGCCGCTGCCAAGCCCGCTGCATCAGCAGCCCCGGCAAGCGCCAAGCCTGCCGCAGCCGCCGCCCCGGCCGCCTCTGCCGACAAGAAAATGAGCCAGCAGGACAAGATGAAACTCTGCAATGCCGAAGCCAAGGGGCTCAAGGGCGACGACTTCAAGAAGAAGCGTGACGACTGCCTGAAGAAGTAAGACCTGATTGAAAAAAGGCCCCGTCGGCACCGCCCGGCGGGGCTTTCTTTTGGCATGATGCTGCCATGAATCACCGCACCATCCTGTCTCCTTCCATCTCCTGTGTCATTCCGGCCTTCAACGAAGCCCGTAATCTGGGCGCTCTGGTGCCGGAAATCCTGGCCACGCTGCGCTCGCTGAGCACGCGGCTGGAGCTGATCGTGGTGGACGACGGCAGCGGTGACAACACGAGTGAGGTGATGCAGGACTTGTGTGCCAGGCACAGCGAACTGGTTTACCTCCAGTTCTCACGCAATTTTGGCAAGGAGCCGGCGCTGACTGCCGGCATTGACGCTGCGCGCGGCGATGTGATGATCCTGATGGACGCCGATGGCCAGCACCCGGTCGCGCTGCTGCCGCAGATGTTCGGCAAGTGGCTGCAGGGCTCGGATGTGGTTTACGCCGTGCGCAGGACCCGGGACGACCAGTCCGGTCTGCAGGTCAAACTGACCGCCCTCTTCTACAAGCTGGTGAATTTCGGCAGCCGCGTCAAGATCCCGCCCAACGCGGGCGACTTCAGGCTGATGGACCGCAAGGTGGTGAATGCCCTGAAGAGCCTGCCCGAGCGCAACCGTTTCATGAAAGGCCTGTACGCCTGGGTTGGCTTCAACAGCACCGCAATTGACTACGAACCACTGCCGCGCGCCGATGGCCGCAGCCATTTCGGACTGCGTGGCTCCCTGTCACTGGCGCTGACCGGCATCCTGGCATTCTCGATCACACCCCTGCGCGCCTTGACGATGGTGGGGCTGGTGCTGTCGGCACTGGCCCTGGGTTACGGTCTGTGGGTGGTGGGGGAGTATTTCTTCTCCGGCATTGCCGTGCCAGGCTACGCCACCATCGTCGTTGGCATGATGTTCTTCAGCGGTATCCAGCTGCTCTCCATCGGCATACTGGCGGAGTATGTGGGGCGCATCTACGAGGAAGTCAAGCAGCGCCCGCCCTACCTGATTGACCGGCGCACCGGCAACGGCCTGCCCGACCCGGACGCACCCTACGGCGAAAACCGGCTGCGAGCAGCTCAGGAAGCCTCCCTGCTTTGAGCGCTTCAACGTTCTGGTTTCTGGCCGTCGGCGCCGGCGCGGCCACCACGCACATGCTGGTGTTTGCGCTGACGCAGCACCTGATGTGGCCTGAGCTGGCCAACGCGCTGGGCTTCGTGGTGGCATTCTTTGTCAGCTTTGCCGGTCACCGGCTGCTCAGTTTCAAGGACGCCGGGACTTCGGTTGCCACCAGCCTGGTGCGCTTTGCCAGTACCGCCATCGCCGGCTTTGTGAGCAATGAACTGGTCTTCATGCTGCTGCTGCGCGCCCTGCACTGGCCGGCGCTCGTGGCCCTAGCGCTGGCGCTGGTTCTGGCAGCCGGGCAGACCTATGTGCTGAGCCGTTTCTGGGCTTTTCGCCGCTGAAGCATTCGCCGACCGGTACAGCAGCCAGCCATCGCCCTCGTAAAAGCGCTTCCAGCCGGACAGATCAAGCGACTTATCGCCGCCAACGCGCATCACCAGCCAGTTTCCGGAAACGCCGGCCGCCGCCGCGAGCACCTGCAGCGGCTGCAATTGCCGTGCCGCCACCGCATCAAAGTCAGCGCCTTCAAACAGCTCGCGCTGCCAGCCATCGCCCGCCTGCCGGCGCAGCAGCGGCCAGTCTTCCAGCACCACCATGGGCTTGGCTGTCTGGGCGTAGAAGGGTAGATCGTAGGGGTAGGCACCGGTGACATAAATCGTGTCCGATGGCGCAGCAGCACAGGCCAGCGCCTGCGCCACATCCTGCGAGCGCCCGTTGCGCGTGACCGCGCCCACCTGGGTCACGATGGCCAGCGCAAGACAGACATTGATCACGCACAGTGCGGCAAATATCCAGGCGGCGTGACGCCGCTGCGCCATGCTGCGTTGCCACCCGAGTGCCGCCAGCAAGGCCAGTGGCGGCACCGCCGGCAGCACATAGCCGATCAGCTTGGAGTTGGGAAGGGAAAAGAAAAGCGTGATGGCCACGGCCCAGATCCAGCACAGCGCTGTCCACTGACTGGCCACTGGCGGCTCTACCTGCACAGCCGCGACAGCGCGGCGGCGCAGTTGCGCCAGCGCAAAGAAAACCCAGGGAAACAACAACAGGACGAGTCCTGCCAGATAGAACCACCAGGGTTGCGGGTTGTTGTAACTGCTGGCGGTATAGCGCTTGAAGTGCTGATTGACAAACATGTAATCAAAAAGCTGCGGGTATTTTTGCTGGGCCATGACAAACCAGGGCAAGGCGATGGCTGCAAACAGCATCAAGCCGCTGATCCAGGGCAGGTACAGCACCTTCTTCAGTTGCCGCGTCCAAACCAGCCAGACCAGTATGACCAGACCCGGCAGCGCAATGCCTATCAGTCCCTTGCTCAGCATGCCAAGGGCGCAGGCCACAAAACCGAGCCGTGCCAGCAAGGCCTGCGGCTTCGCACCGGCCATGAAAGAAAAAGCAAAGCACCAGATCGCCACTCCGATCCAGCTCGCTACCAGCATGTCGTGATTGATGTACTGGCCGCCCAGCAAAAAGCTCAGGCTGGTACCCAGCATCAGGGCAGCGCGGCGTGCCGTCTGTTCTGTGCTGATGGTGCGGCCCGCCAGGTACAAGGCCACCAGCATCAGGCCCACATGCAGTGCCGGCACCAGACGCAGCGCAAGTTCATTGACGCCAAAGGTCGCCAGCGAGATCGCTTCGAGCCAGTGCAGGTAGGGTGGTTTGTGGAAAAACGGAATGCCGTTCAGGCGTGGTGTCAGCCAGTCGCCGCTGACCAGCATCCAGCGGCCGATCTCACCGTAGCGGCCCTCGTCGGGCACCGCCAGCGGGCGCATACAAGCCAGCGCCAGCAAGCCCAGCCAAAGCGCAGCCAGCGCAAGCCATGATTTCTGGCGTTCGGTCAGGGAGGGAGTCACGCCCGAATTTTACCGATCAATGGAGATTCCCCGAACGATGCGAACCGAGGCGCGCTCCAGCACGGCACTGAACTGCGCGCCACCGAGGTAGGCAAACTCCCGCTGCCGGGCTGCGCCAATGGTGTCCTGCAGGGGCGCGTCCTGCGCCGGATGGCACATGATGATGGAGTACGCGGGAGCGGCCTGCAACCAGCCCTCCATCAAGGCACCGTAACGGTTCTCATCGTCGGCAAAATCGTAAACGCCCAGCAACGCTGCCGCCACCGGCAAACCCGCGTCTGCCGCCAGCTTTTCAAGCGCCGGGGCACCCATGGCGGCGATAACCCGACTTTTCAGATCGGCATGGCCGGCCGGTGCGCGGGACACGCGCAGATATGGCTTACTGCGCGCGCCTGAACCATAGCGCTTGGCCAGCGCCTGCATCAGCGCTTCACGAATGCCGGCAAACTGTTGCACATGCTGATGTCCGTCCACGTAATCGGGCGGCGCCTTCCAGTGCGCCTCGAAGGCGTCGAGCTGGCGTTCGATCACGCCGCGCGTCTGCGCTGTCGAGGTGCCAGTTGCAAACCCGCCGCAAAGGGCCTTGAGCATGGCCGCACCCAAGCGCAGGCCGTGGCCGCTAGCCAGTGCAAACTCGCTGGTCCAGTCCAGATGCAGACCCACGTCAATGGGATGCGGCAAATCCTTGAGCAGCGCCACGTCCTCGGGCCAGCCCGGCGACAGCACCATGACGCTGGTGGCACTGATGCGACCGGCACGCGCCAGCGCCGCAATGCCGCGCGAAGCACCGGCATGCACGGCGAAGTCGTCGGCACAGACGATGACCGCCTTCGTCGTGCGCTTGCCCTTGTCCTTCATTGGGCACGCCAGAAGCCAGGCTGGGCGTAGTGGTGTTTCAGAAAATCGATCCACAACCGCAATCGCAGCGGCATGTGTTTGGCGTGCGCAAAGACAGCGTAAATGCCATTGGGCGGTGCGGCAAAATCTTCCAGCACTTCCACCAGCAGTCCGGCGGCAATCTCGGCTTCGACCTCCCAGGTGCTTCGCCAGGCAATGCCGTAGCCAGCCAGGCACCAGTCGTGCAGCACCTGGCCGTCCGAGCAGTCCAGCGGACCACCGGGTTTGAGATAAACCAGTTCGCTGTTGCCGCCCTTGGGCACACGGAACGACCAGCCGCGCGTCTGGGAAGCGTCGCTGGAGAGGGTCAAGCAATCAAACTTTGACAGCTCCCCCGGTTGCGTCGGCTTGCCGTGGCGCTTCAGGTAGGCGGGCGTTGCCACACACAGGCGGCGGTTGTCGGCCAAGCGCACGCTGATCAGGCTGGAGTCGCTCAGGTCTCCCACCCGCACCGCGCAGTCGTAGCCCTCGGCCGAAAGGTCCACCACGCGGTCGCTCAGGTTCAACGAAATACTCACGTCTGTGTGCAGTTCACGAAAGCGCGGTACCAGCGGCGCCACGTGACGCCGGCCAAAGCCCGCCGGCGCCGTTACCCGCAGATGCCCGCTGGCCTTGACGCCGCCTGCAGAAACGCTGGACTCGGCGCTGGCAACGTCGGCCAGCAAGCGCTGACAATCTTCGAGAAAGGAACTGCCCTCGTGCGTGAGCGAGATGCGCCGCGTGCTGCGCACCAGCAGCTTCACGCCCAGACGCTGCTCCAGCGCATCCAGCCGGCGCCCCATGATGGCCGGCGCCACGCCCTCGGCCTTGGCCGCAGCGGTCAGGCTGCCGCGGGTGGCGACTGACACAAAGGATTCGAGCTGCTTGAACTTGTCCATGGTGGCGCTATTGTGGGGCAGTTGCCTGGCGTGTCTTCGCAGCGAAGGGTTGGGCAGTGGAGCAGGACGAAAAATTGGGGCATCCGTTGCGTGCTAACGAATGGCAGGGAAACCATGGCCGGCGCACGAGGTCGCGCCTGCGGCTTAAGATGACGCCGCCACCCGCATGACCGGGGGTAAGCGGTGAAACCCGGGAGTGACGACAGCGTGCATGAGGAGATGGATTTCTGGAAACTGGTGATGTACACCCTGCTCGGGCTGGCGTGCTGCTATGCCTTCACCTCTTTCATTCGCATCGCGTATTTCGCGGCCGGCCCGTATGCAGCCATGCTGTCCTATCCCAACTTTGCCCTGGTGTCCATGCCACTGCTCAGGCGCATCGTCATGACGCTGATTCGCCACATCCGTGAAGCCTCATTGCGACACCTCCAGGGAAAATACTACGTCTACCAGGGAATCCCGATCAAGGTCACCGAGGACCAGGATCGTTGCCGCTGGGTTCCTGTCGGCATGGTTCGAAAAATCGCCAAGATCTCGGTCACCGATCACCTGTTTTCGACGCTGTACCCGTCCGGGTGGCGTGTGCTGGACGGCGAGGCTCACCTGCGTGACGACGCACTTGTTCTGTACCTCGCTAGCGCCACGTCCAACGATGCCCGGCGTTTCGGGAACTGGGTGCAGAAGAACATTGCCTTTCCTTCGCACACAGCGCGGGCCAGACTCGGCATCGTGATTCCCCGCGCGACCGAGGCGCCCTGAACAAGGCCACCTCACTCGAACCGGATACCCGCTTCCCGAATCACCGCAGCCGACTCGGCCTGTTCCGGTCTGAGGTACCTGGCCGCGCGGGCTATGCCACGGCGTGCTGACTGCGCAGCGCCGCGATCTCCTGAACGCTGTAGCCGAGCCCGGCCAGCAACTCCGACGTGTGCTCGCCCTGGGTGGGAGGCTGCAGCCGCACGCCCAGACGCTGGCCGTCCATGGTGAATGGGAACAGCGTGGTCTGCACGGTCTGCCCGGCGCGCTCGCCATCGGGCAGGGTGATATCGGCCAGGCCCCCGGTGGCAAGCAGGTGTTCGTCGTCATACAACTCCTCGGGCCGGCTGATCGGCGCGTAGGGCAGGCCGACACGCTGAAACAGGGCTGTCAGATCCGCCGCGCTCCACGCCGCAAGGCGCTCGCGCAACACCGGCATCATCGTGGCGCGCTGTTGCACGCGCTTGTTGTTGCTGCCGTATTGAGGATCAGCCTTCAGATCGGCGAAGCCCAAGGCATCACAAAAGACGGCCCACTGCGAGTCGCTCACGGCCGCCAGAAAGATCTGCTCGCCATCCTTGACGGTAAAGACGTCATAGACACCCCAGGCCGAGATCCGGTCCGGCATGGGCGCCGCGGGCTTGCCGGTAATGGCGTATTGCAGCATGTGCTGACCCACCAGAAACACGTTGTTCTCGAACAGGGCGCTCTGCACTTCCTGCCCCTTGCCGGTAATGCCGCGCTGGATCAGGGCGCCCAGCGCGCCGATGGCACCAAACATGCCGCCCATGATGTCGTTCACGCTGGTGCCAGCGCGCAGCGGGTCGCCCGGTCGTCCGGTCATGTAGGCCAGGCCACCCATCATCTGCACCACTTCATCAAGTGCCGTGCGGTACTCGTAGGGTCCTGGCAGAAAGCCCTTGAGACTGACAAAGATCAGTCGCTGGTTGACCTTTGACAGCGCCTCGTAGTCGAGCCCGTATTTGGCCATGGTGCCGGGCTTGAAGTTCTCGGCCACGATGTCGGCGCTGGCCGCCAGCTTGCGCGCCAGTTCGGCCCCGGCAGCGCTGTGCAGGTCGATCGAAATGCTCTTTTTGTTGCGATTGAAGAGCGGGAAAAACCCGGCGCCGGAACCGAGCAGATGGCGCGTGCGGTCGCCCTCGATCGGCTCCACCTTGATGACTTCCGCCCCCATATCGGCCAGCACCATGCCGCACGTGGGACCCATCACCATGTGCGTGAACTCGACGACACGCAGGCCGGCCAGGGGCAGTGATTGCGGCTTGGGGGTGTTGGACGAACTGTTCATGGCACTTTGTTGACTACGTGATAAAGCCAAATTGTCTGTCATTCCTGATGCGTTCCTGATACGGGCGGTGGTACGCTGACACCACAGCCAATTAATTGACCCCGGAGTCAGCCATGCCCTGTTATTCCCTGGACGGCGTCGTTCCCGTCGTCGACCCCACGGCCTATGTCCATCCAACGGCGGTGCTGATTGGCAGCGTGATCGTCGGCGCGGGATGTTATATCGGTCCTTGCGCCAGTCTGCGTGGCGACTTTGGCGGCATCATCGTGAAAGCCGGTGCCAATATTCAGGACTGCTGCGTCGTTCACAGTTTCCCCGGGAAAGACTGCGTGGTGGAGGAAAACGGCCACATCGGCCACGGCGCCATCCTGCATGGCTGCACGATTGGCAAGGACGCCATGGTGGGCATGAATGCGGTGGTCATGGACGAGGCAGAAATCGGCAGGCAGTCGATTGTGGGCGCTTGTGCGTTCGTGCCTATAGGAATGAAGGTGCCCGAGCGCTCGCTGGTGCTGGGATCGCCAGCCCGGGTCGCCCGCCCCTTGAGTGAACAGGAAATCGCCAAGAAATTGGAGGGCACGCTGGCCTACCAGCACCTGGCCCAGTGCAGCCTGCAGTCCATGACCGAGGTTCTGCCACGGTCTGAGTCGCATTGAGCTGCCACACCAGATCCTATTACATTCAAATTTGTCACTGATAAATAGATTTATTCGATATTAATCTCCGATTCAGTATCGAATAGAGTAGGGGCATGGCAAAAACAAGTCACGCTCCCAGCGAAAACCCAGGCACTGCCGCGGCAACGAGGCCCTGCGCCGTGCTGTTTGACGCTTACGGCACCTTGTTTGACGTCTACAGCGTGGCCCTGCTGGCCGAGCAGATGTTTCCCGGACACGGCCAGGCGCTGAGCGTGCTGTGGCGCGACAAACAGATTGAATACACACGACTCGTGACCACCAGCAAACGTGGCCCGGCTCAGGAATCGGTTTACCGCCCGTTCTGGGAGTTGACACGCGCCGCGCTGATTTACGCCATCAAGCGGATCGTTGCGCCGACGCCAACGGCGCTGATGCAGATGGACAGTCAGATTGACAGCCTGATGAACCAGTACCGGCACCTGAGCGCCTTCCCGGAGAACCGGCAGGTGCTGGGTGAGCTCAAGGCACGCGGCATACCGACCGGGATCCTGAGCAACGGCGACGCCGCCATGTTGAATCTGGCCGTCAAGTCGGCCGGGCTCGATGGCCTGCTGGACCACGTGATCAGCGTGGATCCGATCCGCAAGTACAAGACCGACCCGGCCGCCTATGCCCTGG
>CAIQVX010000071.1 GCA_903875275.1 uncultured beta proteobacterium
CCTTGCCATGAATTCTGGCAGGCGCGCATCAAACTCACGAAGCGCTGCGGCGTAGCCGGCGACATCGCGCGAGTGGCCAAAAAGCTGGTCGAAATCGACAAAATTGACGAAGCTGAGCGACCCTGGCGTCGCCTCGCTGGAGACCTGCAGGAGCGCGTCGAACAGGCTCATGTTGTCCTTGCCCTTGAGCACGCGTGAGACACCCTGCTGGGCAAAGATGTCACCGACCTTGCCTAGCGCCAGTACTTCACCGCCGCCGTCCTGCACATGATCGAGCAATGTGGCCTTAGGCGGCGTCACAGCGTAGTCGTGCCGGTTGGCGGTACGCCGGTACTGACCCTTCTCACCCAAAAAGGGCCGCGCAATGACGCGGCCAATGTGATACGGCCTGACCAATTCAAAAGCTGCCTCAGACAGGGCATACAGGCGCTCCAGGCCAAAGTGCTGTTCGTGCGCCGCAATCTGGAACACGGAGTCGGCCGAGGTGTAGAGAATGGGCTTGCCACTGGCCACATGCTCATCGCCCAGACGGTTGATGATCTCGGTACCGGAGGCATGGCAGTTGCCCAGAAAACCCGGCACAGCGGAGCGCGCCTGCAGGGCGTCAGTCAATTGCTGCGGGAAGGCTGGAATCTCGCGCGCAAAGTAGCCCCAGTCAAAATCAACGGGCAGTCCGGCAATCTCCCAGTGACCGCTTTGCGTGTCCTTGCCTGTGGAACGTTCACGGGCGGCGCCATAGGCGGCGCCAAAACCGGTGCGCCGATCAAAGCCCTGCGGCCACTGGCCCGTGGCGAGTTGCGCTGCCGCGCCCAATCCCATTGCCTCCAGGTTCGGCAACTGCAGACCCGCCCCGGTGCTGGCAGCCCAGGCGGCGATATGACCGAGGGTATTGGCCCCTGCATCACCGAAAGTCGCTGCGTCCGGCGTGGCACCCAGACCCAGGGAATCAAGCAGCAGGATGAAAGCTCTTGCCATGCCGGCGTTCCTGATCAACCCGGCTCTCAGTGCGCGGCAAGGTTGGCAGGCCGCCCTGCCAACTCGGCCACAAAAACCCGCAGCAAGGCGATCAGGTCTTTGGCACCGAGCGCAGCATATTTCAGCGTCTGCTCATGCGACAGGTCCGCCGTACCCATCCCCTCGGCGAGGTTGGTGACGACGGAAACCGCAACCACTTTCAAGCCACAATGACGCGCAGCAATGGCCTCGGGCACCAGCGACATGCCCACCAGGTCCGCACCCATCATGGACATCATGCGGATTTCCGCGGCGGTCTCGAAGTTCGGTCCCGGGCACGCTGCATAAACACCTTCGTGCAACGGGATGCCGCTGGTCTGCGCGCTGGCCTTGAGCAATTCCAGCAGATCGCGGTCGTAGGCGTTGGCCAAGCTGAAAAAGCGCGGTCCAAAACGCTCGTCGTTGGGGCCCACCATGGGTGTACCTGGCAGCAGGTTGATATGGTCCGTAACCGCCACCAGACTGCCGGCATCGGCCTCGCGGCACAGGGAACCGGCCGCGTTGGTCACCAACAGCGTCTCACATCCCAGCAGCTTGAGCGTGCGCACCGCACTGGTCA
>CAIQVX010000072.1 GCA_903875275.1 uncultured beta proteobacterium
CCCTGGATTGCGGATCAAGTCCACAATGACGTGGATGGATTTACCATAGAACAAGCCATGAACCCATTGATCAGTGTGCAGGACCTGCACGTCTCCTTCCGCATGAGCAAGACCGAAACCGTCGAGGCGGTCAAAGGCGTGAGTTTCGACATTCCGGCCAACAGCACGGTGGCGCTGGTGGGTGAGTCGGGCAGCGGCAAGAGTGTCAGCGCCATGAGCATCGTGCGTCTGCTACCCGAAAACGCCATCCTGGGCGAGCGCAGCAAGGTCCTCTACAACGGGCGCGACCTGCTGGGTGCACCCGTGGACGAGATGCGGCGTTTGCGCGGCAAGGACATTTCTGTGGTGTTTCAGGAGCCCATGAGTTCGCTCAACCCGGTTTTTACGGTTGGCGAACAGATCGCCGAGGTGTTGCGCATTCACCTGAAACTGAACTCCAGACAGGCGCTGGACCGGGCGCTGGAGCTGATGGCCGAGGTGGGTATACCCAACCCGAAGGAACGTCTGAAGTCCTATCCGCACGAACTCTCGGGCGGACAGCAGCAGCGCGTCATGATCGCGATGGCGATTGCCTGCGAGCCCAAGTTGCTGATCGCCGACGAACCCACGACCGCACTGGACGTGACGGTGCAGCGCCAGATCATGGACTTGCTGGCCGGATTGCAGCAGCGTCAGAAGATGAGCATTCTGTTCATCAGCCATGACCTCGGCCTGGTCGGTGAAATTTCGGATGAGGTGGTGGTGATGCAGGGAGGGCAGGTGCGTGAGGCGGGGCCGGTGCAAGGCATTTTCACCCGGCCGACCCACGCCTACACCCAGGCGCTGCTGGCCTGTCGTCCGCGTCTGGACTCGCGGCCGCGCAGGCTGGCGGTGATTGACGATATCGTCAACAATCGCCCCCTGTGCACTGAGCAGCGCGTTGCCGCGCCCATCACGGGTGCCGCCCTGATTGAGGTCAAGGACCTGGGCAAGGACTATGCTCTGAAGTCGGGCCTGTTCAAGCGCAGTGTCTTCAGCGCGGTCAAGCACGCCGACTTTTCGCTCTACAAAGGACGCACGCTGGGCGTGGTGGGGGAGTCGGGGTCCGGCAAGACCACCATTGGCATGATGCTCACACGCCTGACCGACGCCACCAGTGGCAGCATCATGTTTGAAGGGATCGACCTGGCGCAGCTCAGCGCTGCCCAGATGCAGATCTACAGGAGTCGCATCCAGATCATCTTTCAGAATCCCTACGCCAGTCTGAACCCGCGTTTCACGGTTGGCCAGATCCTGATCGAGCCCATGCGCATCCATTCGATTGGCAAGGACGACGGTGAACGCGCTCAGTTGGCGCTCAGCCTGATCGAGAAAGTGGGATTGAGCCGGGATGATTTCGGCAAGTACCCGCATGAGTTTTCCGGTGGCCAGCGTCAGCGCATTGCCATTGCCCGTTGTCTGACCATGAAGCCCGAGATCATTGTCTGCGACGAGAGCGTCAGTGCGCTGGACGTGAGCGTGCAGGCCACGGTGCTCAATCTGCTGCTGGACCTGCAGGAAGAGTTTGCACTGACCTACGTCTTCATCAGCCACGATCTGGCGGTTGTAAAGTACATGGCGGATGAAATTCTTGTGATGAGTCAAGGAGAGGTGGTTGAGCGGGGCAGCGCCGAAGAGATTTACGCGCGGCCGCAACACCCCTATACCCAGCAGTTGCTGGGTGCCATTCCGCGCGGCCTGGCCGGAGTTGTTTGAGGAGCACGTCGTCATGAACCGAATCCTTGCTGCCGTGTTTCTGGTGCTGCTGTTGCAGGCGTGCTCCAAAGAACCGGACGCACCCGCCCTCACGGCGGTCAAGCCGGTGCCAGCCACCGTGGCCTGGGTCAAGCCTGAGGGGGCGAACATTGAGGCCATCTTCGAGCAGGCCAGAGCTGCCAGCAAACCCGTCTTCCTGTACTGGGGTGCGGTGTGGTGTCCACCCTGCAACCAGATCAAGGCCACGGTTTTCAACCGGCAGGATTTCATTGAGCGCAGCAAACTGTTCGTGCCGGTCTATCTGGACGGAGACACACAGGGTGCTCAGAAACTGGGTGCACGTTTCAAGGTGCGTGGTTATCCGACCATGATCCTGTTCAAGCCCGACGGAACGGAACTGACGCGGCTTCCCGGTGAGGTGGAACCGTCCCAGTACATGGAAGTGCTGAACCTTGGACTCGTGTCCGGGAGTTCGGTCAAAGAGTCACTGGCGCGGGCGCTTGGCGCAGACAGTGCCAGTCTGACACCGCAGGTCTGGCGTCAGCTGGCCTACTATTCCTGGGATCAGGATGAGGCGCAACTGGTGCCGCCAAAGGACCGGGCACAGACTCTGCACAAACTCGCGCTGGCCTGCCCGGCTGCCGAGCGCGAGGCGTCCTCAAGGCTGGCGCTCAAAGCGGTGGTGGCCGCAGCTCAGGAGAAAGTCGCGTTGCCACAGCAGGCGGCAGCGCTGACACGGGTACAGCAGATTCTGGGTGATGCCGTGCTGGCACGAAGCAACCTTGACGTGCTGGTCAACTATGCGCCGGACATGCTGGAGCGTTTGACCCCTGCCGGCAGTCCCGCGCGAGCCGATCTCAAGGCCTCATGGATTGCGGCGCTGGACCGGTTTGCGGCCGATGCCAGCCTCTCCTACGCGGACCGCCTGTCGGCGGTATCGACCAAGGTGGCACTGGCCAAGCTGGGTCAGGCCAAGTCGGACAAGCCGGCACTCGATGCAGCTTTGCTGGCGCAGGTACGTGCCGCGGTGCAGGCAGCAGACAAGGCGGCCAGCAGCACGTATGAGCGTCAATCGGTCATACCCAATGCGGCTGATGTCCTGACTGAAGCCGGACTGCTGGACGAGTCGGATGCAATGCTCAAGGCCGAGTTGCCCAAGGCCTTGTCGCCCTACTACCACATGCTGGGACTGGCGGGCAATGCCAGGCAGCGGGGCGACAAGGCGGCGTCACTGGATTGGTCGGAGCAAGCCTGGAATGCCTCCAAGGGGCCGGCGACGCGATTGCAGTGGGGCGGCTCCTATGTGAACCGCCTGATTGAGCTGAGCCCGCAGGACTCGGCGCGCATCGAAAAGGCGGTGGCGGGCGTGCTGACCGAACTCGATGCTGTACCGGAAACCTTTTACGAGCGCAACCGGCGTGGCCTCGAGAAAATGGGCCAGCGCTTGCTGGCCTGGAACAGCAAGGGCGAGCATGCCGTGGTGATCCGCAAGCTCAAGGCGCAGATGGACGGTGTCTGCAGCCGCCTGCCGGCTCAGGATGAATCACGTGCGGCCTGTGCTGCCGTCTTCAAGCCGCACGCTGCGGTAGCGAAAACATAAGACAGTTAACTTGGGGGGGGCGAGGATGAAGCCTTTTCGAAATGACGCTGCTCAACCAATGATGATCCACTATCGCACCCAATTTGTTCTCCTGGCCGTCTCCATGGTACTGCTGGGCTGCGGCAAGCCCGAGCCGACCGACAGTGCGGCAGTCAATCAGCCTTTCATTGTGACGGCACAGGACCTTGTGACCGTGCAGAAGGGCGACCTGGCCTCCGGTCCACCGATTACGGGCACCATTCAGCCGCAGCGGCGCGCGGATTTGCGCGCCGAAGTCCCGGCGGTCGTTTTGCAGGTCCTCAGGGAAAACGGCGACAAGGTGCGGCGTGGTGAATTGCTGGTGCGCCTTGACGATACCGCCATTCGCGACAGTCTGGCTTCGGCCGAGGAGGCTGGCCGCGCAGCATTGCAGTCTTTCGATCAGGCGGAGCGGCAGTTCCAGAGGCTGAAGACCCTGCGCGAGTCGGGCATGGCGTCAACCCAGCAGCTCGAAGATGCGGAAATCCGCCGTAACAACGCACAGAGCGACCTCTCGGCGGCACGAACCCGTTCCGTGCAGGCGCGCCAGCAGCTTGATCGCACCCTGTCACGTGCGCCTTTCGACGGCATTGTCAGCGAGCGCAAAGTCTCCAGTGGCGACACGGCCCAGATTGGCAAGGAGTTGCTCAAGGTGATGGACCCATCGAGCATGCGTTTTGAGGGCCTGGTCTCGGCCGACGCCATTGGCGAACTGAAAGTGGGGCAACTGGTGAGCTTTCGCGTGAATGGCTATCCCGCGCAGGCATTTTCGGGACTCGTCAAGCGCATCAATCCAGCAGCCAATGCAGGCACTCGTCAGGTTGAGGTGCTGGTCGAATTTGCCGAGGGCAAGCAGCCGCAGCTCAGCGGACTCTATGCCGAGGGTTTTGTGGAGATTGCGAAGAAGTCAACCCTGATGTTGCCAGCGGTGGTTTTGGCGCGTGAGGGCGACAAGGTTTTTGCCTGGCGCGTGCGCGGTGGCGTGCTGCAGAAGGTCAGTCTGGAACTCGGCGAGCGTGATCCGCGCCGTGGTGACTTTGCCTTGCGCAGTGGCCTGGCCGAAGGTGATCAGCTGATTCGCAATCCAACCTCCAATCTGAAGGATGGACAGAAAGTTCAGGTTGTGGCCTCGGCTGCGAGCAAGTAGCCATGTTTCTGTCTGACTTCAGTATCCGCCGCCCGGTGGCCATGGTGGTCATCATTCTGGCCCTGATGTGCCTGGGACTGCTGGCGCTCAAGAAACTGCGTGTGAACCAGATTCCGGATGTTGAAATGCCGGTGCTGGTGGTCAACATTCCTTACCCTGGCGCTTCGCCGGACACCGTCGAGCGGGAGATCATCAACCGCGTCGAAAAGTCATTGCAGAGTATTACCGGCGTCTACCAGATTCGCTCGACTGCAAGCGAAAGCAATGCCAGCATTGTCATCATCTTCAACTTCAAGAAGAACATGATCGAGGCCTCGGACGAGGTCCGCAATGCCATCGGATCCGTGCGCTACAAGCTCCCGGCTGAGATGCGCGAACCGGTGCTGGTCCGAATTGATCCGGGGGCCCAACCCATCATGCAGATGGCCTTGTCCTCGACCAGCCAGAGCCATGCCGAAATCTCGCGCCTGGCTGAAGACGACCTGTCGAGCCGGTTTCGCACCATCGAAGGCGTGGCCGTGGTCAATGTTTCGGGGTCACTGCGACGCGAGCTCAGCGTGCTGCTGCATTCGCAGAAACTGCGCGAATACAACGTCTCGGTGACCGAGATCGTGGCTGCCTTGCGCAACCAGAACACCACTTCGCCGGTTGGTCGTGTTCTGGGGCCGCTCGATGAGCAGAGCATTCGACTGGTTGGACGCATCGAGTCGCCAGCCGAGTTTGAGCAGATTGTGATCCGCCGGCGCGGACCGGAGGTGATCCGTCTGGCGCAGGTTGCCAGCATTTCGGACGGTTTTGGTGAACTCACGGGCTTTAGCGTTCGCAACGGGCATCCGAATGTGGGCCTGGCCGTCACGCGCTCGCGCGACGCCAGCACGGTCAGCGTGGCGACCAAGGTGCGTGAACTGATGGTGGAGATCAACAAGACACTGCCCAAGGGTACCCGACTGGAGGTCACGCGCGACGGTGGCGAAGAGGCGCAAAGCAATCTTGACAATGTCATCGAGTCACTGCTCTTCGGTGCCGTGCTGACGATTTTTGTGGTCTACGTCTTTCTGAATTCCTGGCGTTCGACCCTGATCACTGCGCTGAGTCTGCCAACCTCGGTGATTGCCGCCTTTATTGCGGTGTGGTTGTGCGGCTTCACGCTCAACTTCATGACGCTGCTGGGCTTGTCGCTGGCCATCGGCGTGCTCATTGACGATGCCATTGTGGTGCGGGAGAACATCGTGCGTCACATGTCCAGGGGGTCGGACCGTGTCACTGCGGCGGTGGAAGGAACGCGCGAGATTGGCCTGGCCGTGGCGGCGACTACCTTTTCGATCATGGCCGTTTTCATCCCAGTGGCTTTCATGGGTGGTGGTGCCGGGGAGTGGTTTCGACCCTTCGCCTTGACTGTTGCCAGTTCGGTCATGGTCAGTCTGTTCATCTCTTTTACGCTGGATCCCATGCTCTCGGCGTACTGGGGGGACCCGGTGGACATGCACGAACGACCGCGCCGCGGCCTTGGCATCTGGCTGGCGCGCTTCAATGCCTGGTTTGACCGGCAGGCCAACCGCTATGGGAACGTGATTGCGTGGGCACTGCATCATCGCCGTTCCATGGCCTTCATTGCCGCTTTTTCGATGGTGGCTGCCATCGGCCTGCACGCGAAGTTCGGAGGATCCAGTTTCATGCCGGCGTCAGATGAGGGGACGCTGGCCATTGAAGTGCGGACACCCTCAAGTGCCAGTCTGGAGTTTGCGCGCCTCAAGGTGGAACAGGCAGCCGTGCTGGCGCGGGGTCTGCCCGAAACCGTGGCCACCAACAGCAACGTTTACGCAGGCGGCGGTCGAATTTACGTGGACATCGGCAAGAGCACCGTGCGCAAGCGCTCAGCCAGTGTCCTGGCGGCTGAACTGCGCCAGCAGATGTCGCGTCTGGTCGGTGCCGAATACGTGGTGCTGGACGACTTGAACAACGGTGTCCGCAAGCCCGTTCAAATCCAGTTCTCCGGGCCGGATGCGCGCCGCCTGCTCAGCATCGCCACCGCCTACATGGCGCAGCTGCGCCAGGTGCCGGGTGCGGTGGATGTGGGGCTGTCCGAACAAGACCCCAAGGACGAGATTCAGATAGAGCTTCATCGCGGGCTTGCCAATTCTCTGGGCATTTCCGTCGCCGACGCGGCGCAGGCCCTGCGCGTTGCCTTTGCCGGCGTTGAAGTCGGTGACTGGGTTGATCCCACAGGTGAATCGCGCGACGTCGCGGTTCGATTGCACCCCGAAGACAGGGTTAGCGCCGCCAACATCGAGCATCTGCCGATCACCGTCAGCGGTAGCGACACCATGGTTCCGCTGAGTCAGATCGCGACCGTGACCATGGGCAAAGGGCCGGCCCAGATTCAGCATCAGGACGGAAAACGGATGATTGCCGTGTCCGCCAATGCCGAGGGCCGTTCCGCGGGAGAGGTCACTGCCGATGCCATGAAGATGGCAAAGATGATCGATTTTCCCAGCGGATACGGTATTGAGTTGGGCGGTTCGGCGCGCGACCAGAATGAGTTGTTCACGGAGATGGCCCTCGCGCTGGTGATGGGTATTGGTCTGATGTACCTCATCCTGGTGATGCAGTTTGGCTCGTTCACGGCGCCGCTGGCCGTCATGCTGTCCTTGCCGCTGAGCCTGATCGGCGTGGTGATCAGTCTGCTGCTCACACGCAACACACTGAACCTGATGAGTTTCATTGGCATCATCATGCTGATGGGTCTGGTCGCCAAGAACGCCATTCTGCTGCTCGATTGCGCGCGCAAGGAGGAGGCGCAGGGGACCGACCGCGAACTCTCGCTGATGCACGCCGGGCGTCTGCGTTTGCGTCCGATCCTGATGACCACGTTCGCCCTGATTGCCGGCATGATGCCCGTGGCCATCGGCATGGGTGAGGGCGGTGAGTTTTACCGCCCTCTGGCCATCGCGATCATTGGCGGCACCATCACGTCGACCCTGCTGACCCTGCTGGTGGTACCCACCTTCTATGACAGCATTGAAATTTCCAGAGACCGTGCGATGGCCAAGTTCCATCGCCGTGCACAGGTCCGCAACCCGTTTCTGGCCTTCGTGCAGACCCTGCTGGAAGCGCTGCTGGCACTGGTTCTGGTGCGCTGGTTCTACCGGCTGCTGTGGTCGGCGTCTCGCTGGATCAAGGCCCGCTTCAGCAGAAACTAGCGCCTGCTACTTCGGGACGGTGCCTGTCAAGGCAGGGGTTCAAGCCCGCGCTTGTTTCCCGGCACAGTGGCGTTGCGCGAAAGATCCCAATCTTGGCCGAACAAGACAAGCAAAAAAAAAGGACCGCACAAGGCGGTCCTTTTGTTGTGAGAAGACGCTGATCAGAACTCGTAGCGAGCCGTCAGACGAACCGAGCGCGGTGTCTGGAACGAGGTCGGGTTGCCATAGTTCAGGCTGATTCGGCCAGGCGATCCAACCGTGGTTGTACCACGGCTGTAGTCGTTGATTTCGCTGAGTTCGCTGGGTTGCTGCGCGTTGAAGACATTGAAGACGTCAGCTTGCAGCGTCAGCTTGTTCTTGTTGCCCATGTCTATGGTGTAGGCGGCCTGCAGATCCAGGGTGTGGTTCCAAGGTGTACGTCCTTCGCTACCGCGCTGACCCAGCACGGTGACACCGGCAGAGTTCAGGTAGTAGTAGGTAGACGCTGTGTTATAGCCTCCTGCGCCAGGGGTAGTACTCGGAACAAAACCAATCCGGCTCAAGGGGCGTCCTGAGGTTGAATTCAGGTTGGCACCGAGACGGAAGTTCTCTGTGAGACCGTAAGTACCATACAACTTGATCGCGTGGGTGCGGTCGTTCGGCAGAAAACCGTAAGAGCCATCACTAAACTTCGCGAAGTCAAAGTCTTGACTAACGCCGGCGTCTTCCTGATTGATGGTCGAGTTGACATAGCCTTCGGCAGAACCCTTGCTGCGCGAATAGGTGTAGGAACCTGCCAGACCCCACTTACCGTCATAAGCCTTCTCAAAGGACAGTTCGACAGAATCGTAAACGCGGCTATACGGGACCATACCAATGGCAGATGCCGGGATGGTCACCGCTTTCAGGATGCCGTCGTTGTTGACGTCCATCATCAAGGAGACATCGCGGCCAGGGTTGATCAACTGGCAGGTCGCCATGGTGCCCGAATCAAAGCTCGGGTAACCATTGGCCGTTACCCAAGCTCCAGCCGATGCAGGATCGCACCAGTCATCCATGCCATTGTTGATTTTGCGGTGCGTATATTTCACACCGGCAGTCCAACCCTTGGCCACTGCCTTTTGAAAGCCCAGAATGTATTCGTCCTGCGACATAGGGCTCAGATTGATATCCGCGATCGTTGCTGGCAATGCGAGTTTCCCGTCACTGTTAATTGCCGTGGTGCCAACCTGTACCAAATTCAGCGGCCTTGCAGTGACAGGATCCCGTCCCGTGTAGGTGTAATAGGACTCTGTCGTCAATTCGCCGCGGGTCGCGCGGATGTTGGTGTTGGAAGCGACGGGGATAAAGTATCGACCCGCGTTACCGTAAACCTTGAGAGATGAGTCGTTGTTCAAGTCCCAGGAGAAACCGACACGGGGTGCCAGCAGATTGTCTTTCTTGACAAAGCTGTCGCCGTCCCCGTTCATGTTGTTGAACGATTCCCAGCGCAGGCCACCGTACAGCAGCAGGTTCTTCTGCAGCTTCCAGCTGTCCTCGACATAAAACGCCTTGTTAAGCACTTGGTACTCGCCGGTAGTGGCGTTCGATGTACGGAGCCGTACATAGGGCGTGCCAGAAGGCAGTACCACGCCAGACACACTGTTGACGCCATTTGCCTGAAATCCGCGCCAGTACTCACCACCGCTGTAGGGCGAACCGCCGGCCTCAGACGAAATGAACTTTTGACTGTCAACACCCGCACGAACCGTGTGGTTACCCATAGCGTAGTCGATATCAAAACGATAGGACGACCGCGTGTCATTGTCGGTCGGTGGGGCCAGTGGATCACGACCGGAATAATCCGCAAATATCCCATTCCAGCAACCAGCGAAGGTGGTGCCCGGAAGAACATAAACAGTGGGGCAATTAGCGCTCGCGGTGCGTGAACCAGTGGTTTTCGGCAGTTGGTAGTTCACGCGACCGACCAGTGCCGATATCGTCAGGTTGTCAGTCAGGTAACCGGTGTATTTGCCAATCGTGACGTCGCCGCCAGAAGTCGAGGTGCTGGTTTTTCCGACGCCATCATTTGTCGTGCTGTAGGCCGTTGCATTGGTGTAGTCGACAATGCCGGTCTCTTTCTTGTTGTTGATCGCAGTCAACTCAAAGCGATGCTGGTCGCTGGGGGTGAAGTCAATCTTGAGCATGCCATTGGGCTTCTTGGAAGTCAGGGTTGTGCTCAGGTTCTCGCCGAAGTCGTTGCTGGTATTGTTGGTGGCTTCAATCAGGCCAAAAATGAAGAGCTTGTCCTTGATGATGGGGCCGCCACCGTAGACATTGGTGCTGAAAGTGGACCTGGTATCGGCTGCATTGAACATCCAGTAACCTTTGCCAGCGGCCTCAGGTTCTTTGTCCAGGATATTTTGTCCCTTGGAACGCAAGGAGGCCGGTTCCCAGTACATGGAAACGCCGCCCTTCCATTCGTTGGTACCGCGTTTGGTGGCCAGGCTGATAACGCCACCGAGTGAACGACCATATTCAGCGCCATAGCCGCCGGTCTTGATCTGTTGTTCGGCAATCGCGTCAAATGGCAGATTGGCATAAGACAGGAAATTGCGGATGTTGGTGACGTCATAGCCGTTGATGTAGTAACCGTTCTCGGCCACGGATGCGCCACCGAAGGAGGGGATGCCACCATCACCCAGGCCAGCATCGCCCTTGACCACGCCCGGAGCCAGCAAGGCCACGGAATTCACGTTGCGCGGAACCGGCAGGCTCTGCAGTTGTTCCTGCGTGAACACGGTATTGGACTCGACGCTGGCGACGTCAATGGCGGAACGGGTACGGCTACCGGTCACCTGAACCTGTTGCAGCGTGGTGCCGCCCAGAACGACTTGCGTTCCAGAACCAATGGAGACGGTAACTTCCTGCTTTTCGCCAGCGGAGGCGACGGTGTAACGTCCGGGTTGCAATTTGGGGAGGCTGAACTTGCCGCTGGCGTCGGTTTGCACCTGACGCGTGGAGCCGGTTTCCAGGCTGGTCACGGTCACGGTCGCGCCGGCCTTACCTTGACCGTAGATCGTGCCTTCGGAACTTTGAGCCATGGCAACCGATGACAACATCAGGCCAACGGCGATGGACAGCGACGTGCGGCGCCATGCCTGCGCCTGTCGATTGGTGTGTTTGAAAACACTTCCAGCAAAAGTCATGTAGAACTCCTTCAGTCAGTCACTTGGAAACCAGAGCAGATGACGATATGCACCAAGATTGGCGACAGGACGAGACGCGTTCCCAGCCTGTTTCTGTTTCCGTGGAACGACTGTAAAGTAAAAGTAAGTAAATATGAATTCGGGCCGACTCAATTGAGGAAAAACAGTGCGGCTTGTTGCCAAAATACATCGCACTGTCACTTGGCTGTGCTAAGTGTCGTTTCCGAGGGGGAAGGCCCAATGAAAGCGGCCACAAAACCCACGTTCTGGACGTGGATTTTGTGGCCGAGCTTCGGGTCAGGCGCCGCCGCGCGGCATCACTCCAGCTTGAAGTTGAATTCCTGTGTAGCGACGACCTCACCGCCGGCATCGCTGATGCACTTGTACTGCATCATGGCGGCACGCACGGCAGCGTGAAACACGCGCGGCCCGGAAACAATGGTCACATCCTGGATGACCCCGCCCTTGATCCGAATCTGCGCCTTGACGACGCCCTCTATGCCTTCTTGCTGCGCCTTTCGCGGCATCTCCGGAGGAACCTGAGTCGGGCAGGCTACGCCGATGTCGTTGCGGTTCGCTGCAGGTTTGGCCACGGCCGCGGGCGGTGGAGGTGCGATCACAGCCGGGGCCGTGGGTACATGGGTGGTCGAGGCAATGGATATGCCCGAGCTGGTAGTGGGCGCCACGTCAGGCGGGGGCACGTAGGGCGGCGGCGGTGCGTCCACCTTGGGTAAATCCTTCGGTGTTTCGACCTTCTTGGGCGGTGGCGGTGGCGGCGGTGGCGGAATGATCACTTCCTGAATCACCACTGCTTCCAGCGGTTTCTTGATGAAGTTCAGGCCTTTTCTGGCCATGCCCGAGACAATGGCGTAGCCCAAAAAGGCATGGATGGTGATCACAATCACCAGGCCCTTGACCCTTCGGCTCGGATCTCTGGGCTGGTAGCGGTAGTTCATGCCAATGAAGGCATCTGCGTTGGCCGTGCTGGTGTTCATCGGCTCGCTCTCACTTGACAAACTGCTCACTGCCGATCACGGCAATCTTGTTCAGCCCGAGCCGCTTGGTGCTGGAGAGCACGTTGGCAAAGACGGCGTAGCTGGCAGCCTTGTTGGGCCGCAGGTGCACCTCGGGCTGGTTTTGCACCAGTGCCATCTCTTTCATCTTGCCCTCCAGTTCGGTTGCCGATACGGGCAGTCCCTGCCAGTAGACCACGCTGCGCTCGTCAATATCGATCTGGATCTTCTCGGGCTTGATGTTGTTGGTCGGCGGCGCGCCCACCGGCATTTCCAGATTGACCGAGTGCAACTGGATC
>CAIQVX010000073.1 GCA_903875275.1 uncultured beta proteobacterium
AGGGTAAACCGTGTCCATGTGGGCGAGCAGCATGACCTTGAGTTTGCCGCTGCCGGTCAGCACACCCTTGAGGATGGGGCGCTCGCTGTTGACTGACTTGATGCGCTCGGTCTGCGCACCCAGCGCCTTCAGGCGCGCCTCGGCAAAATCGGCGACCTTGGACAAACCGTCGATATTGCCGGAGCCGGACTCGATTCTCACCAGTTGCTGCAGCGTTTCAATCACGGCAGGTTGCGCCGCTTGTGCTGCGGCGAAGATTGCAGCGTCACGGGTCTGGGCTTGTGCCGACGCGGATAGCGCCAGCGTTAGCACTGCGCTGGCAATGAGGGTGATGTTGCGGACTGGGGTCATGCATCGCTCCTGGCGAGTTAGGGAATTCAGGCAAGTGTGCCACAGCGCAGTTGTAGGGGCTAATGGTGCGCGTGGCGGTGTTCGACGTCCGGAAAGTGTGCATGACTGTGCTGCATCTCGCCATGCCAGTGCGGGTGCTCGTGGCGCTCGGTCAGATGCAGGTATAGGCCCGCCGCCATCAGCACGCCGGCGCCCCAGAACCACGCGGAAGTGGTTTCATGGAACAGGCCCACCGCGATGGCGGCGCCGATGAAGGGTGCGGCGCTGAAGTAGGCTCCAGTGCGCGCCGAGCCGAGGTGACGCAGCGCGACCACGAACAGCGCCAGACTGAGCCCGTAGCCCAGAAAGCCGATCAGGAGCAGCCATACCACCACGCCCCAGCCGGGCAGGGACTGCGCACTGACGGTGGTGGCCAGCCCGATGTTGACAAGCGCCGCGACCAGACCTTTGGTGCCGGCAAGGAACAGGGCGTCGGAACTGGAGACCTGCCGCGTCAGGTTGTTGTCCAGCGCCCAGCACAGGCACGCTGCGAAGATCAGCGCCGCCCCTGTGGCGCCGCCTCCAGGGTCGGTCGACGCACCAGGCCAGGCCAGCAGCAGGGCGCCGAGCGAGACCAGCAGCATGCCCAGCACCACGCGCCGGTCTGTGTGCTCCCTGAACACGACCCAGGCCAACACAGCGGTGAGGACACCTTCAAGATTGAGGAGCAGGGACGCTGACGATGCGCTCATGCGCGCCAGACCCAGCATCAGCAGGGTGGGCCCGGCCACGCCGCCGCAGGCAATGGCGCCGAACAGCCAGGGCCATTGCGGCCGCGTCAAGCCGGTCGTGCGCCAACCGCGGTCGCGCAGAAGGCGCACCAGCATCAGGCCGACGCCGCTACCCAGGTAGAGCAGGCCGGCCAACATCAGCGCCGACATTTCACCCACAAATTGCTTGGCCAGCGGCGTACTGGCGCCAAACAGTGCAGCGGCGGCCAGTGCAGCGAGAACCGCGATAGACAAGCGCATTGTTTTCACACCACGTATTTTGCAGTGTCCACGCTCCGCCAGTGCCTTACCATAGCAGCATGAGCAGCAATATTTCCGATCTGCACCAGAGTGCGTCACTGCAGCAGGATGCAAGCATCATTGGCCTGGTCGGACTGGCGCATGCCAGTTCCCACTTTGCGCATCTGCTCTTGCCGCTGATGTTTCCGGTTTTCATGAAGGAGTTCGGCCTGAGCTATTCAGAACTGGGTTTGCTGGCGAGCACCTTCTTTGTCGTCTCTGGCGTCGGGCAGGCCGGTGCCGGCTTTGCAGTGGACCGCCTCGGTGCCCGGGCGCTGCTGTATGCGGCACTGCTGACGTTTATGGTGGCCAGTCTGGCGGCCGCCGCAGTGACGGGCTACACCGGTCTGCTGTTTGTGGCCGCGCTGGCGGGGCTGGGCAACGCAACCTTTCATCCGGTGGATTTCACCATTTTGAACCAGCGGGTTTCGGCGCAGCGCCTGGGCTATGCCTTCAGCGCCCATGGCCTGTCGGGCAACCTGGGCTGGGCCCTGGCACCCCTGTTTCTTGCGGGGTTGGGCAGTGTCCTGGGCTGGCGTACGGCCTACCTGGCGTGTGCCTTGCTGTATGCGGGCATCCTGCTGTTGATGCTGCACCAGCATGACAAACTCAAGACGCAGGTGGCACCTGCGCGTACTGACCGCTCTCAGGAGCACGCGCTGGCGTTCATGAAACTGCCGGTGGTGTGGTGGTGTTTTGCTTACTTCCTGCTCTCAACCATCACGCTGGCAGTGGTGCAGAGCTTCTCGATCTCTATTCTGCAACTGATGCATGGCGTCAGCCTGGAGGCGGCGACGATGACACTGTCGGTTTACATGATGTGCAGCGCTCTGGGCATGCTGGTGGGCGGGTTTGTGGCCGCGCGGACCCAGCAGAGTGACCGCGTGGTCGCCATGGCCATGGGAACTGCGACGGTCTTGCTGGTGCTATGTGGCGCCGGTCTGCTGGGTGCGACCTGGACCATGGTGGTGCTGGCCAGCACCGGCTTTGCCGTGGGCATTGGTGGCCCCTCGCGTGACATGATGATCAAGAAAGCCACACCCAAGGCCGCCACCGGTCGGGTCTACGGCATGGTGTATTCCGGGCTCGACACCGGCATGGCGCTGGCGCCTGCCGTCTTTGGGGCCTTCATGGACCGAGGCTGGTATGCGGCCACCCTCCTGGGTGCTGCGCTGGCGATGGCGCTCAGTGTGCTGGCTGCGCTGGGTGTCGGGCGGCGCAGCGGACTATAAGGGTCGGCCGGGGGCGGCGTCGAACTCGGCGCCGACACGGCGCTTCATGATGC
>CAIQVX010000074.1 GCA_903875275.1 uncultured beta proteobacterium
AGATGAGCTTGCGCCAACAAATCCAAAACCTGCTGCTGCAGGAAGACCTTAACTTCTTGCTGACAAATCGCCTGCCACGGCGCTGGCTCACACAATGGATGGGACGCTTTAGCAAGATTGAAACTCCATGGGTGCGCAACCTTTCCATTCGCGTCTGGGCTTTCTTTTCTGAGCTGGACCTTAGCGAAGCAAAGAAAACAGAATTTCGCAGCATGCACGACTGCTTCACGCGCGAACTCAAAGACGGGGTCCGGCCGATCGACGCTGATCCGCTGGTGCTGGCAAGCCCGGTAGATGCCATCGTCGGAGCGTACGGCCCGGTTGAGGGAACGCAGGTTTTTCAGGTCAAGGGTTTCCCTTACGCGATCGAGGATTTGCTTGGACCCGATGAAGACGCGCAAGACTGGAAAGATGGCTATTTTGTAACGCTGCGCCTGACATCCAGCATGTACCACCGGTTTCACGCTCCCGCTGACTGCACCGTCGAGCACGTGCGGTATTTCTCCGGAGATACTTGGAATGTGAATCCGATCGCCTTGCGGCGCGTGGAACAATTGTTTTGCAAGAACGAGCGGGCCTTTATTCGAGCGCGTTGCAACGGCGTCGGTCCCTGTCACGGACAGGCCGTCGCGCTGGTGCCGGTCGCTGCCATTCTGGTAGCGAGCATTCGACTTCATTTTCTTGATGTCTTGTTTCACTTGAAATATTCCGGGCTCAGAACCTTCGACTGCAATGCCGCGTTCAGCAAGGGACAGGAAATGGGGTGGTTTCAGCATGGCTCCACCGTGATCATGTTGGCGGCTAGAGGCTTCGTGCTGCGTGACGGCTTGCAACAGGGGTCAACCATACGCATGGGCCAGACGCTCATGCGTTGGACCGATTGACCAGGACAGGACCTGCCCCCAAGGCGGCAACAGCCTGATGCTGGCCATGGCGTTGGATGACGTCGGAAAGAATGTCGACAAAGCGGTCGCAAATCGCGTTCCAGCTCAAATGTGCCACGCTCGCAACTGCATTCCTTCGTAGTGTGCTTTGCCTTTGCCTGTTGAGCACGAGGCTCAGCGCCGCTTCGACGAAATCGAGCTCCGTGCTGCCAGGAACCAATACGCCGTCCAGATCCCTCGTAATCAGTTCATGGGCTGCCGCGCAATCGTAGGACACGACCGCGAGGCCACTGGCCAGCGCCTCCGGCACCACATTGCCAAAGGTCTCCGTCAGACTCGGAAACAAGAACACATCCCCGGACGCGTAATGGCTTGCGAGCGCCTCACCTTGCTGAACGCCGGCGAAGATTGCGGTTGGACAGTATTCTTCCAACTTCCTTCGCTCAGGACCGTCGCCTACAAAGACCAACCTCGCAGTGGGCAGGCGAAAATGAATGGCCCTGAACGCGGCGATCACGGCGCCAATATTTTTCTCCTTGGCCAGCCGCCCCACATTCAGGATGACCAGATCGTCGACTCCCACACCCCAACGCTCGCGCAGGTCCGTGGAGCGCTTGCATGGTGAAAACTGCCTGGTTTCTACCCCGCGGGACAGCAAGGTCACGTGGTCAAAAGCCA
>CAIQVX010000075.1 GCA_903875275.1 uncultured beta proteobacterium
GCTGTCGCTTCTGCGCAGCGGCGATGAGGTGCTGATTCCGGACAACGCTTATGGCCCGAACAAGGTGCTGGCGCAGGGCGAACTCATGGCCTGGGGCATCAGCCATCGTTATTACGACCCGATGGACGCGCAGGATCTGGCAGCAAAAATCAGTCCGCAAACACGACTCGTCTGGCTGGAGGCGGCCGGCTCGGTGACGCTGGAATTTCCGGACCTGTGCGAACTGGTGCGTGTCTGCAAGGGGCACGGCGTCCTGTGCGCGCTCGACAATACCTGGGGCGCTGGACTGGCCTTTGCTCCCTTTGACCTCGTGCCTGGCGTCAACCCGGCACTGGGTGTCGACATCTCGGTGCATGCCCTGACCAAATATCCCAGTGGTGGTGGCGACGTGCTGATGGGCAGTGTCATCACGTGCGACTCAGCCCTGCACATGAAACTCAAGCTGACGCACATGCGGCTCGGCTCCGGCGTGGGAGCCAATGACGTCGAAGCCGTTCTGCGTGCCCTGCCCAGCATGGCCTTGCGCTACCGGGCTCACGACGAGGCAACGCGCGCCTTGGCGCAATGGTGCACCACACGTCCCGAATTTCTACAGGTGCTGCATCCAGCGCTGTCCGGCTCGCCCGGTCACACGCATTGGCGCGCACTGTGCAAGCAGGAGCCGGGTGGCGCGGCCGGGCTCTTCAGCGTGATCTTTCCGTCGCAATGCAGCCAATCCCGGGTGGATGCGTTTTGTAACGCGCTCAAGCTGTTCAAGCTGGGCTACAGCTGGGGCGGTCCCATGAGTCTGGTCGTGCCCTACGACCTGGCCTCGATGCGCAGCGGCTGGCCGGCCCATTTGCAGCAAGGCACGCTGGTGCGTTTTTCAGTCGGTCTGGAAGCTGTGGCAGACCTGCAGGCCGATCTGCAGCAGGCCCTGGCGTCGGCGCGCGCCTGACGCGGAAAATGCCGTGGTGGCGCCAGCATCGCTGTGCGAGATGGTAAAGTGTCCCCAATAACTTGAAAGCACATTTTGGCTACACCCAACTACGGATACGAAAAGCGTCAGAAAGAACTGGCGAAGAAGAAGAAGAAAGAGGAAAAACTCAAGCACAAGGCCGAGCGCAAGGTCGGCGAAAATGCCCCGGACGGGTCGGCACCGGACGACGCGAGCGACGCTGAAGGCAATCAGACGCCGCCAGCCGCGCCCTGAGCCCTACTTGGGCATCCAGCCCAACCCATGGGCGTGCAGGCTCTGCACGTAGAGCCGGTCCTGTGTCTCGGTCACCGCTGTTGTTTCCGGGTAGGCGCCGGTCGGGTCCTGCAAATCAGCCACGATTTTCCCGTTTTCCTTGAATGCGATCACATGGCCATAGGCTTTGGGGATGGGCCACATGGACCTGGGCAGTCGCAGTGTGAGCTTGCGCAGGAAGGGCATGCTGGCGAGTTTGTCAATGGTCGGGTTGCGGGGCTTGGCGAAACCCAGCCAGATCTTGCCGTCGGCGCCACGCATCAGGTTGTCCGGATAGCCAGGCAAATTGTCAAGAAGCACACTGGCCTGCGGGTCAGGCTGTGACACGTCGAGGGTGTTGGCCTGGGTCGAGATCTTCCAGACCCGGTACTTCCCGGTTTCGTTGACGAACAGGGTCTTTTCGTCCTGGCTCAGTGCCACACCGTTGGCAAAGCTCAAGCCTCTGGCCACGACGCGCGTTGCCTTGGTGGCGGGGTCGTACTCGAGAATCCGGCCCGTTGCGGACTGTTCCAGAATGTCAAGCACGCTGGCTTCAAAGGTGCCACCCCACTTCGCGGGTGCAAAGCGGGTGGAGGCGTCGCTGACATACATCCGGCCGTTGCGGGCCACAACCACGGCGTCGGCGTAGACAATAGGCTCGCTGCCCACCTTGTCCGTCAGCACGCTGATCTTCCTGTCGGGCGTGATCGAGAGCAGTCCCTTGACCGCGTCTGCGGCGATGAGGTTACCGGCAGTGTCAAAGTCGAAGCCCAGCACCCGTCCACCGGTGTTGGCAAAAACCTCCTGCGCACTTCCGTCCGGGTTCATGCGCAGAATGTTGCCGCTCGCCACTGTGGTGTAAAGCTTGCCATCTTTGGCCAGCACGATGTGCTCAGGCCCTTCTTCACTACCGAGCGAAATCATCTTCAGGTTGGCCAGCAGACGGTTCGGCGTGTGCGGACCGGTGTAGCCAGGCGCCGCGGGTGCGCTCCAACTGACTGGCTCAATAGGTACTGGCCACAGGCTCAGGTAGGCGAGCAGGGCCAGAAAGATGGCACCGACAAGGTACGCGGCTGTTTTCATGGAGTCTCCTCAATCAGTTGCTGCGCCAGAGCGGTCATGGCGCCCGGTGAGCGGTCAGCGGGTTCCAGGATTCTGGCGCCCTCAAAGTTCCGGAAATTGCGCCGAATGGACTGCAGATAGCCCGGATCATAATGGTGTCGCAGCAGATCCTGCACCACCGGCTCAATCTCCCCGGCGCGCACCGATGCCTGCCATTGCGCCACCAGTGTCTTGCCCAGAAAGGTGGACAGCACCTGCAAACGCTCGCAGAAGCTCTCGATGTTGCGGACGAAAAAGTCATAGTCCTCCATCAGCAGCGCCACTCGCTGCGAGTCCGACAACACCAGGTTCAGACAGGGACTGCCGTGCATGGCGTCGACCAGCGCCGGCGGCAGCGCTACGTTCCCGACCTTCTTGCTTTCACTCTCAATGAACACCGGCCGTGCCGGATCAAACTGGCGCAGCGCTTGCCAGATCAGGTTGTCAAAGCGCTTTTGGGTCGGTTGCGCCAGACCCTCCACGGCGCCGAGCACGGAACTGCGGTGGTTGGCCAGCGCCTCCAGATCAAGCACCTGGGCCCCGTTCGCAGCCAGGGCTTGTAACAGCCTGGTCTTGCCAGAGCCCGTGGTGCCGCAGACCACGCGCCAGTTGAGCCTGCTCACACGCTGTGGAATGTCCGCCACGACCGCAGCCCGAAAGGCCTTGTAGCCGCCTTCCAGCAGGGTGACACGAAAGCCAATCTGGGCCAGGATCAGCGACAAGGCACCGCTGCGCTGTCCGCCGCGCCAGCAGTAGGTCAGAGGCCTCCAGTCCTTGGGCTTGTCCATCAGCTCGCGCTCGATGTGGGTCGCGATATTTCGTGCTGCGATGGCCGCGCCGCGCTTGCGGGCTTCAAACGGGTTGACCTGGACGTACAGCGTGCCGATGACACGGCGTTCCTCGTTGTTCAGTGTGGGCCAGTTGACCGCGCCGGGCAGGTGGTCCAGCGCGAATTCATCTTCACTGCGGGCGTCAATGATGGCGTCAAACCCGGACAGGCGTCCGAGAAAATCGTTTGCACTTAATGTGGTCAGGCTCATCGCAGGATCTTCTGCAGTTCCGGCCAGACATTGTCCAGCAACAGCGGGTGCGCCTCGGCCGTCGGGTGAATGCGATCCGGCTGGAACAGGCGCAGGTTGTCGCTCGCGTCCGCCACGCCCTTGAGCAGGAAAGGCACCAGCGCAGCCTTGTGGGCTTTGGCGACGTCGGCAAAGACCGCAGCGAAGCGGTCTGCATAGTCCCTGCCATAGTTGGGCGGCATCTGCATTCCCAACAACAGCACCCGGGCACCCGCCCGCTGTGCGGTGCGTGTCATCTGGTCCAGGTTGTCGCGTGTCAGTTCCAGCGGCAAACCGCGCAGGGCGTCATTGCCTCCGAGTTCAATAATCAGGTGGCTGGGCCGGTGCTGGACCAGCAGGGCCGGCAGGCGTGATCTGCCGCCAGAACTGGTGTCGCCGCTGATGCTCGCGTTGACGACGGTGGCAGGAATCTTTTGCGTGCGCAGGCGCTGCTCAAGCAAAGCAACCCAGCCGCTACCGCGTTTCAGGCCATACTCGGCACTGAGCGAGTCGCCCAGCACGAGAAGGGTCCGACCGCCCGTTGCGGCGGCCTGTGTTAACCCGGCCACCGATGCAAGTAAAGAAGTCGCGATAAAGTGTCGTCGATACAAAGAAAGCCTCATGTCTGATTCAATTATTTCTGTAGAGCATGTTTTCAAGTCGGTGACAGATTCCACCGGCACGCTCGACATTCTGCGCGATATCAATTTTGACCTGAATGGGCGCGAGACAGTGGCTATTGTCGGCGCCTCGGGTTCCGGCAAGAGCACGCTGCTTTCCATCATCGCCGGTCTTGACACACCCACGCGTGGCACGGTGCGGCTGGCCGGGCAGGACCTGTTTGCCATGAGCGAGGATGATCGCGCCGCAGTACGCGCCGAAAAGGTGGGCTTTGTGTTCCAGAGCTTTCAGCTGCTGGCGAATCTGACGGCGCTGGAAAATGTGATGCTGCCGCTGGAGTTGGCGAGCCGTCGCGACGCGCGACCGGTCGCCACCGAGATGCTGGCGCGGGTCGGCCTGTCGGAGCGGCTTGGGCACTATCCCAAGGTGCTCAGCGGTGGTGAGCAGCAGCGTGTGGCGCTGGCGCGTGCCTTTGTCGTCAAGCCGGCCCTGCTGCTGGCCGACGAGCCCACTGGCAGCCTGGACTTTGCCACGGGCGAGAAGGTGATGGAACTGATGTTTGACCTGAACCGCGAGCAGGGCACAACCCTGGTGCTGGTGACGCACGACAACGCCATTGCCGATCGTTGCGAGCGGCGCATCACCATCGAGGCGGGGCGGGTGCTGGTGTCCTGACACAGGTGTCATCCCGGAGCGACGTTTGTCATCCGGACTTGATCCGGGATCCAGTGCCACGCATTCACTGGATTGCGGCTCAAGGCCGCAATGACAACCGTATAGGCCGTACAACCCGCGATAATCAGCCTATGTCTTCCCAAAAAGTCCTTTTTGGCTTTCATGCCGTGGGTGTGCGTCTCAAAACCGCACCCAAATCCATCGTTGAAATCTATTTCGACCCAAACCGGCGCGATGCCCGCATGCGCCAGTTTCTGGAGAAGGCCAACGAAGCCGGTGCGCGTTTGATCGAAGCTGACGGGGTGCGGCTTGCCAGGCTCTGCGGGGGGCATGGTCACCAGGGCGTGGCTGCACGCGTGCAGGAACTGGCGCAGGTGAAGTCGCTCGACGAACTGCTGGAGCAACTCGAAGCGGCGCAGGCACTGCTGTCGCTGGCCAAGCGCGTCGCGCCCCTGATTCTGGTGCTCGATGGCGTGACCGATCCGCACAACCTGGGAGCCTGTCTGCGTGTGGCCGATGGCGCCGGTGTCAACGCCGTGATTGCGCCCAAGGACCATGCTGCAGGCATCAATGCCACGGTTGCCAAAGTGGCCAGTGGTGCCGCCGAGACCGTGCCCTACTTCATGGTTACCAACCTGGCGCGTACCTTGAATGAACTCAAGGAGCGCAACATCTGGATCATCGGTGCCAGTGATCAGGCGACCAAGACTCTGTACCAGGCCGACCTGAGAGGGCCGGTGGCGCTGGTGCTGGGTGCCGAGGGGGACGGCCTGCGTGCCCTCACAGCCAAGACATGCGATGAACTGGTCAGCATTCCGATGCACGGTGCGGTCGAGAGTCTGAATGTTTCGGTGGCCAGCGGCGTCTGCCTTTATGAAGCGGTGCGCCAGCGCAGCTGATGCCCCGTTGCTTTGCTTTCAACACGGATTCATCCCATCATGCAATCAAAAATTCTGCGCTTTCTTGTGATCTTTCTCATCATCGTGCTGCTGCTTGCCGGCGGCTGGCTCTGGCTTACGCTGAACTGGAGTTACTCGCAGGGCGAGCGCGCCGGCTATGTGCAAAAACTCTCCAGCAAAGGCTGGTTGTGCAAGACCTGGGAGGGTGAGATCGCCATGGTGACCATGCCTGGCGCGATTCCCGAAAAGTTCGATTTCACAGTGCGTGACGATGCAGTGGCAAAGCAGATCAACGTGTTGGCGGGCAAGCGTGTGGTGCTCAACTACGCACAGCACCGCTTCATTCCTTCGTCCTGTTTTGGCGAGACGGAATATTTTGTCTCGGCGGTGCGGGAGGTGATCGACAGCCCTGCAGCCCAGGTTCCGGCGTCCCCACTGGCGCCCAGTGCAGCGCAGGGCCAGCTGTCCACACCCCGCTGAGGTGCGCTCAGCGATGGATCAAACCGAAGATCTGAGCGAGAGTCGCCTGGCCGATGCCTGGGCAGAGTTGCAGAACCATGCGGCCAGAGGCAAGCCACTCGGGGCGGACTCCTGCCGTCTGGCTTTCGCCGATCCGGAGTTTCTGCTGCGCCGGGAAACGCGCGGCATCCGGTTTCAGCTCGAAATGCTCAAACCCGATCTGGATCAGGCGGCACAGGGCATCCACAGCACGGTTGTCGTGTTCGGTAGTGCGCGCTTTTGCTCACCTGAAGCGGCGCAGGCTCTGATGCAGCAGGCGCAACGCAGCGATGACCCGGACGCTCTGGCGGTAGCGCAGCGAAAGCAGCGCAACGCGCACTACTACGAGCAGGCGCGCCTGTTTGCGCGACTCGTGGCCAGCTACAGCGCGCAGTTGCCGAGCGCCGAACAACTGTTCATTGCCACCGGGGGCGGACCCGGCATCATGGAAGCCGCCAATCGTGGCGCCAACGAGATGGGTGCCCTCACAGTCGGTTTGAACATCGCGCTGCCTCATGAACAGGGGCCCAACCCCTACATCACGCCCAGCCTGAGTTTCAAGTTTCACTACTTTGCGCTGCGCAAGATGCATTTCATGATGCGTGCCAAAGCCCTGGTGGCTTTTCCCGGCGGATTTGGTACGCTGGATGAACTTTTTGAGGTGATCACCCTGGTGCAGACGCGCAAGGTCAACCCGGTGCCCATCGTGCTGTTTGGCTCCGAGTACTGGAAGCGCCTGTTCAATCCGCAGGTGATGATTGAAGAAGGCGTGATCGCAGAGGCTGACCTGGCCTTGTTCAGCTATGTTGACGAACCGCAGCAGGCGTGGAACGTGATCCGGAATTTTTACGGTCTGCCTGGGCCACGTTAGACCCAGCCAAACCAGCCCAGCAGGCCACCGCTGGCCAGCAACCACAGCATGTGCAGCCGCGTGCGCCAGACCATCACGGCGGTCACGGCAGTGAGCAGTCCCAGTGGCCAGTTTTTTCCGCCTTGGCCCAGATTGGCAACCAGAATCCAGCCGGTCGCCACCAGCAAGGCAATCACGATCGGTGCCATGCCCTGCTTGAAGGCACGAACCGATCGCAGCTCGCGATTCTGGTGACCCCAGCGAGCGGCGGCAAAGGTCAGTGTGGTGCTCGGGACCAGAATGCCGATCATGGCGATCATCACGCCCAGGGCGGCCCAGGGCCATGCTGCCGGGCCGGCCGCGATGCCACCGCCAGCGTTGAGTCCGACGTTCCAGCCAAACAGGGCAATGAACAGCACGTTGGGGCCGGGTGCGGCCTGCGCCAGCGCAATTGAGGAACTGAACTGGGCGTCGCTCAGCCAGCGTTGCTCTGTGACCAGATAGCGGTGCATGTCGGGCGCGGTGGTGATGGCGCCACCGATCGCCAGTAACGACAGCGAAAGAAAATGGCTCAGGAGGGCGAGCCAGTCGGCCAGTGCCAGGCTGATGATCATGTCCGGCCTTCGGGCGCGCCGGCGCGTCCAAGTTGCCTGTAGGCCCAGACGCAAGCCAGGCCACCCACACCCAGCAGCACCCAGACCAGAGGAATACGCAGCCACGCCACCGCCACAAAGGTCAGAACTGCCAGTACGGTGCAGACCAGGCTGCCCATGACGTTGGTCTTGAGCGCCGCGATGAGCTTGATACCGGTTGCAGCAATCAGACCGGCGGCGACGGCACCCATGCCGCGCAGGGCACCCTGAACGCCAGGCGAGTCCGAGATGCCGGAAAAAATGGCCGCCAGGGCCAGCACAATAAGGAGCGGAAAACTCAGCATGCCAGCCAGTGCCATCAGGGCGCCGCGCAGGCCAAAATAGCGGTCTCCTATCATCAGCGACAGGTTGACCACGTTCGGGCCAGGCAGGATCTGTGCAACGGCCCAGTCCTCAATGAACTCTTCGCGCGTGAGCCACTGCTTTTTCTCAACCAGTTCATGCTGCACGATGGCCAGAACACCACCAAAACCCTGCAGCGCCAGACGCGTAAATGACCAGAACAGATCGGCCGAGGAGGAGGGACCGTGGCGGATGACAGCCGGTGCTGTTTTCAGGGGGGAAGGGGCGTGGAGTGGCATGACGGCATTATCCCTGCGCCGGCTGTGGCGGCAGCGCGTAGCCAGCCACAGGCCAGCAGCGCCAGCCTCAAAGTTTGAGTTCCCAGGTTTCTCCCACCAGATCCTTGCCGAAGCCATGGTAGGGATCGCTCTTGACCATCTGAAAGCCTTTACTGGCGTAGATGCGGCGTGCCGCGTCCAGGCAACTGTTGGTCCACAGCACCACCTTCCGGTAACCCTTGCTGCGCGCAAAGGCCAGGCATTCTTCGGTCAGGCGCGTGCCCAGTCCCAGTCCGCGTGCCGCCGGTGTCAGGATCAGCATGCGCAACTGGGCGATGGTCCTTGACTTGCGTACGACGAAAACAGAGCCGACGCGCTCTCCGTCCAACTCGGCAATCCAGCAGCGTTCCCAAAGTGGTTGCCTGCGGCGCAGGTAGCGCGCCACGATGTCGGCCACCAGCGATTCGAACTCAGCGTTCCAGCCGTATTCACGGGCATAAATTTCACCATGCTGCTGCACCACCCAGCCCATGTCACCGGGCTGGGGCTCGCGCAACGTGACTCTGCGCTTCAAGATTTCAGTAGACTGGCTCAAAGCGCCGAATGGCCGCCTTGACTTCATCTGTCAGCACAAAACCGGCGCCAAAGCGCTGTGCCAGTTCATCAGCACGCTGGACAAAGGTTTCTACACCCATGCCGTAGATGAATTGCATGACGCCGCCGGTCCAGGCCGGAAATCCGATGCCAAAGATGGAACCGATATTGGCATCGTGCACGCTGGTCAGCACACCTTCGCTCAGGCAGCGCGCGCTCTCCACCGCCTGCCGGTAAAGCATCCGGTCTTTCATGTCGGTGATATCCCAGGGGACATCGGCCTTTTCGTAAAGGGCTTTGAGTTGCGGCCACAGGAATTTCTTTGCACCCTTTTCTTTCGGGTATTCGTAAAAGCCGCCGCCACTGGCGCGACCAGGGCGCAGATGTTTTCGCACCATGTCGGCAACCAGCGCTTCACCCGGGCTGGCAAGGTAGGTCTTGCCCTCGGCCTCGAAGTCTGCGCGCGTCTGGTCCATCACGTGCAGGCTCAGGTTGAGAGCGACTTCATCGAGCACGGCCAGGGGCCCCACCGGCATACCGCACTGGACACCCGCATTCTCGATGGCCGCGGCCGGTAAGCCTTCGCCCAGCATCGCCACGCCCTCCATCACAAACGTGCCAAAGACCCGGCTGGTAAAGAAGCCTCGCGAGTCGTTCACCACGATCGGCATCTTGCCGATGGCCTGCACGTAGTCGTAGGCCCGCGCCACCGTTTCATCGCTGGTCTGCTTGCCGCGAATGATCTCCACCAGTTTCATCTTGTCAACCGGACTGAAGAAGTGGATACCGATGAATTTTTCGGGTGCGATGCTCGCGGTGGCCAGGCCGCTGATCGGCAGGGTCGAGGTGTTGGACGCGAAAAACCCGCCTGCCGCGAGCATGGGCTCGGCCTCCTGCGTGACTCGAGCCTTGAGTTCGCGGTTCTCGAACACCGCTTCGATGATCAGGTCGCAATCCTTCAGGTCATCCACTTTGCCGGTGGCCACTATCCGGTCCAGGATCTTCTGCTGCTCGTCGGCCGTCATGCGCCCCTTGTCGACGCGGCCCTGGGTCAGTTTGGCACTGTAGGACTTTCCAAGGTCAGCTTTCTCCTGGCTCACATCTTTGAGCACGGTCGCTATCCCCTTGCTGGCCTGACTGTAGGCAATCCCGGCGCCCATCATGCCGGCACCGAGCAGGCCGACCTTGACCGGCTTGTAGCGTGGTTCCGAGCCGGGCCGCGACTGGCCGCTCTTGATCGCATTCAGGTTAAAGAAGAAGGTGTTGATCATGGCGCGGGCGTTGACTCCGGTCATGAGCCTGGCCAGATGACGGCTCTCGATGCGCAGTGCGGTCGGGATGTCAACCTGCAAGCCTTCGACCATGCAAGCCATGATGGCTTCGGGTGCCGGGTACAGACCGCGTGTCTGCTTCTTGATCATGGCCGGTGCCACCACCAGCATCATCGCCACCTTGGGACTTGACGGCGTTCCACCCGGAACCTTGTAATCCTGGGCCTCCCACGGATGCTGGGCGCTGGGGTTGGCGGCAATCCAGGTCAGAGCCCTGGTGCGCATCTCTGTGGCGGCGTTGTCGGACGGGGCCACCAGGTCATGGACCAGACCCAGCGTCCTGGCTTCCTTGGGTGAGAAGGTCTTGCCCTCAACCAGATAGGGCTGGGCGCCCATCAGGCCGAGGTGGCGTGTCATCTTGGTAACGCCGCTGGCACCGGGCAACAATCCGAGTGTCACCTCGGGCAGACCGAACTGGATCTTGCGATCATCGATGGCAATACGGTAGTGACCGATCAGCGCCACTTCCCAGCCGCCCCCCAGGGCCGTGCCGTTGAGGCAGCTCACCACCGGTTTTCCCAGCGTCTCCAGTGTTCGGAAATTCTTCTTGACCAGTTCGATTTCGGTGAAGATGGCGTTGGCATCGGTGTTCTTCAGGCGCATCACGCCCTTGAGGTCGGCACCGGCAAAGAAGGTTGTCTTGGCTGAGGCCAGGATGATCCCTTTGATGGCATCCTTGTCCTTCAGGACCTGGGTCACGAGGGCGCTCAGGTCCTGCTGCCACTGCAGGCACATGGTGTTGACCGCGGAGTCGGGCTCGTCAAAGGTGATGGTGGCAATGCCTTCTTCGAGTTGGTACTTGATGGTTTTCATTAGATTCTCTCCACAATGGTCGCAATGCCCATGCCGCCGCCAACGCACAGCGTGGCCAGGCCGTAGCGCAGCTGGCGCCTGTGCAACTCGTCGATCAGAATGCTCAGAATCATGGCGCCGGTGGCACCCAGCGGGTGGCCCATGGCGATGGCGCCACCGTTGACGTTGACCTTGTCGTGCGGCACTTTCATTTCTTTCATGAAGCGCATGACGACGGCGGCAAAGGCCTCGTTGACTTCAAACAGATCGATCTGGTCGATGCGCATGCCGGCCTTGGCCAGCGCCTTGCGGGTGGCAGGCATGGGTCCGGTCAGCATGATGGTGGGGTCGGCACCACTCAGGGCAGCTGCCACGATGCGCGCGCGCGGTGTCAGGCGATGGGTCTTGCCAGCCTCCTCGGAGCCAATCAGCAAGGCCGCTGCGCCATCGACAATGCCACTGGAGTTGCCGGCGTGGTGCACGTGCTCAATGCGCTCGACCTGCGGATAGCGCGTGAGAGCCACCTGATCAAAACCCATGCCACCCATCTGCTCGAACGCCGGTTTGAGCGAACCCAGACCTTCCAGAGTGGTTTGCGGTTTGATGAACTCGTCCTGACCCAGAATGACCTGACCCATGGCGTCCTTGACCGGAACCAGTGAGTGCGCAAAGTAACCCTGGCTGCGGGCATGGCTGGCACGCTTCTGACTCTCCAGTGCAAAGGCATCAACGTCCTGCCGTGAAAAGCCTTCCAGAGTAGCGATCAGGTCGGCGCCAATGCCTTGGGGCACAAAGGCGGTCTGCGAATTGGTTTCGGGGTCCATGGCCCAGGCACCGCCGTCCGAGCCAATCGGCACCCGGCTCATGCTCTCCACGCCACCGGCCACCACCAGGTCCTCCCAGCCTGATCGCACTTTTTGCGCCGCCAGATTGACCGCCTCCAGGCCGGACGCGCAGAAGCGGTTGACCTGCACGCCGGCGCAGGTAAAGTCCCAACCGGCTTTCAGCGCGGCCACCTTGGCAATCACCGAGCCCTGCTCGCCCACTGGTGAGACCACGCCCATCACCACGTCGTCGACACGCGATGTGTCCAGCGCATTTCGGCTTTGCAACTCGCTGAGCACACCCGCCAGCAGGTTGACTGGTTTGACTTCGTAGAGACTGCCGTCGTTCTTGCCTTTGCCGCGCGGCGTGCGGATGGCGTCGTACACAAATGCTTCGGTCATGGGGACTCCTGGGAAAAACAACTCTGAAAATCCAGAACCCAGTATATTCTTTTTGCAAAGCGAACGCTTTGTATAAATCAAGTTTTGTCAGGAAGGCGGTGCCTCATGATTGGTAGAACCCTGTTTGTCCCTGATCACCTGGGCGATGGTTCTGGGCGGGAAACGAGTTCGGCTATCTGGGCATCCTTCTCCAGCCACAACTGCTGCACCCATTTCTGGTAGGCCTCGCGCGCGGCCGGATCGCCGGCGTAATCGCATTGGACCAGTTGCTGCGGAATCGGGATCGTGTGTACGCGGACGATCACCCGCTTGAGCCGTCCGCGCAGGAATTGCCAGAAATCTGGGGCGCCGTCGGGGTAGACAATGGTCACGTCCAGAATCGCCTGGAACTTGTCACCCATGGCGTTCAGGGCCAGCGCCAGGCCACCCGCCTTGGGCTTGAGCAAGTTCCGGTAAGGTGATTTTTGGCGCTGGTGCTTGGCGGGTGTGAAGCGCGTGCCTTCCAGAAAATTCATGACGCTGGTCGGAATCAGGGCAAATTTTTCGCAGGCCTTTCGCGTGGTTTCCTGGTCCTTGCCGCGCATCTCGGGGTGCTGCTTGAGGTAGTCCTCGCTGTGCCGGCGCATGAAAGGAAACTCCAATGCCCACCAGGCCAGGCCCATGATCGGTACCCAGATCAGTTGTTGCTTGAGAAAGAACTTGAGCAGTGGAATGCGGCGGTTGAAAAGGTGTTGCAGCACCAGAATGTCAACCCAGGACTGGTGGTTGCAGTTCACCAGATACCAACTGTCGTACTTCAGA
>CAIQVX010000076.1 GCA_903875275.1 uncultured beta proteobacterium
AGATCACTACTTTCTTGCCCTGCCCGGCCATATCCAGCAAATGCTGATTGAATTGCTTCAGCAGGTGAAACTGGTAGTCGAGACCCTCGAGTTCGAGACCAAGTTCCTCGGCGATCGCGAGGAGCAGAATGCGCGGCTCCAGCATCGGATTGGGCAGATAAGCGACCACCTGATCTTCAGTCAGGCTGGCAAGGAAGCGGCGACAGAGGAGCGTCTTGCCGGTACCAACCTCACCCGTGATCTTGATGAAGCCTTCGCCCGTGTTGAGGCCGATCAGCAACGTGTTGAGTGCTTCCTGGTGAGCGTCAGCCGAGTATATGAAGCTGGTGTCCGGCGTTATGCCAAACGGGAACTCGTGGAGGCCGAAGTGATTTAGATACATCGTGCGCCGCGCAGAATTACTCGGTGGGCCGACCCGACGAGTAATCCCGCATGCGCTCCTGAACATTCCTGATGTCTTGAGTCCAGGCCCGATCATTATCAATGATGGTGGGCTTGATCAGGATCACCAGTTCGCGCTTGCTCAACGAGGAGCCGCGCTGTCCCAGCGCGTTGGCCGCAAAGCCCGTGGCGCCAGGCAACTGCGAACGGTCGGAGGACTGCTGCTGACGCATCAGGCCACCGATAGCGACGATATTACCGTCCTGGGCGCGGACGATGCTGTCGGTTTCATTGATGCGACTCACGGCAAGCGGCAAATTGATCACGCCGGTGGCGCCACCCAGATCAATGGTTTTTTGACTTTCGGAAATAGTGGTGACCGCCGGATGCACATGCAGAATGATATTGCCCTCGTCATCGATCTGTGGCGTCACATCGAGCGAGATGCCGGAGAACATCGACTGAAACTGCGGCGTGATGGTCGCGGGTCCGATTGCGCCAGTGACCGTAGTGGTTCCGGAACTCACCATCAGGTTGGTGACAAAGAATCCATCTTCGCCGACCTTGAGCACCGCCTTCTGATTGTTGAGCGTGGCGATGCGCGGCGAGGACAGCACCGAGACGCTGCCCTGGGTTTCAAGGAAATTCAGTAACGCGGCAAAATTGGCGGTCTGAAAGGCAAGGCCGATAAAACCTTTGCCCAAAACCGATGCGGCAATCGAGCCAAACTTTCCCGGCGTCACGGAAAGTGTCGGCGCAGTGGCGGAGCCGACAACCTGGGATGTTGCCAGTCCACCCGTAAGCGTGCCACCCGGCCCTACGACGCCGAGCGCACTATGTGCGGTGTCCTGCCGATAGCTGTTGAACGCACCCCAATTCACCCCCGCCTGGAAGTCCTCCGACAACGTCACATCAATTATCTTGGCTTCCAGCATGACCTGCCGGTCGGCAATCAACTGGGTCGCCTTGAGATACCTCTCTACCATGCGCAGTTCGTTCGGCAGGGCGCGCACCAGCACCACTCCGGAAGATGGATTGATGGTGGCGCATTTGGGACAGATTTGCTCTAGCGCAGTTTTCAGATCACCCCAGAAGTCGCTGCTGGTCTCCATGCTGACGCGACTGGTGTCGCTTCCGCGCGCGCTTGTTGGTGCGCCACTACCGCCCGGCGTGGACTGACCGGAAGTCGGTGCAGACACAGCGGCAGCACCGCCTGTCGTACCACCGCCGGCCGTCATGGAACTGCCGCTAACCCGCAAATCGCTGCTTCCCTGACGCCGGCTTG
>CAIQVX010000077.1 GCA_903875275.1 uncultured beta proteobacterium
CAGCCAGAACGGCGCGCATATTGGGGTCGGCGCGTTGGCGCAGATGGTTGATTTCGAACGCGACGCCAATCCTGTGCGACAGGTCTCCCCAGCGCACCACAAGGTGCTTCGCCCGCAGATCTACATCGATTGTCAGCGCTTGGCCGCGGCAAGCGCCATGTTCCAGTGCCCAAAGGGTGAAGTTCACCAGCGGTGCACTCAGCAGACTGTGAACCGAAGAAAAAACCGGGCGGGTCCCTTGAGTCGGAAACACAGAGTTGGCATAAATTTGCGAATGGACCGCATCGGTGACGACAAATTGCAGGCCGGAGGCTGTTTCAATTTCCTGCAGATATCGACCCACTGCGACCTCGATGAGTTTTTCATAGGTGGCGCGGCTGAGGCTAGGGTATATGACGTGGTTGTTCCCGAGTCGGGCAATCTGTTCGGGCTTGAATCGCTCGCTCAGGGCGCGCTTCACGTCAATGACCGACAACCCCAGAGTCATGGTGTGGAACACATCGGCGTCGGTGTCGCAGTCCTCCACGCGATCTGCCGTGTTGGCGTACATCTCGTCCAGATTGCCGCTAACAAAAATCAGAAGTTTGGAATAGTCCGTCTCCCAGGCCCGTGGATCATTCCGGAACGCAACCAGGCGGACCTGCAGTTCAGCCGGCGACCAAGTCATGATTTCCACGACAGACTCCTTGAGTTTGAGGGTCTCCTTGAAGTCATGCGCTTGATAGGGAGCAAGGCCGAATTTGGAATCCGCCGGCGGAGTTCTTGAATCGAAGAGGTGAGCGATATCCTCCTCCTCGTCATCGTCGTCCGACAGGGCTTTGATTCGCTTGCGTTCTTCGCGGTAGGCAGCTTCCGCCAGTTTCATTTCCAGCTCGCCAAGGAAGCTGAAGTTAGGCGGTAGTTTGCCGTCACGCTCAATGGTACGAAAGCGCTGAAATTCGTCCAGAACAAGGATTCCAGGAGTGCCTTGCGAGATGCCCGATTCCGACAGCATGGCACTGATGGTGTTGCCACCGCCATTGGAATAGCCATCCATCTGAACCTCGATCAGGCGATCATAGAAGCCCAGCTTCTTGGCAAGACTTCGGGTCAACTGAGTCTTGCCAGTGCCGGTTAGTCCCCAGAGATTCACGATAACCGGGCGCGTGATGATCTCGGGCAGCACATACCATGCACGTACCGCGTCGATGACGCGATCAATGACATCGTTGATCCCGAATAGTTCGGATTTAAGTTCTACCGAAATACGTCGCAGGCACTCGCTACGTTGCCCAATTTGCGCGCGCAGTCCCAAGTCATTAGTACCCATATGCACAGTCCAGAAATAAAACGCCCCGGCAAAGAACCAGGGCGAAAGACACAAGAGTGTTCCGCACTGGCAGAAGTGATGCACACATCCAGCCAGGGTGGCGGAGCGTACCTAAATTGGGTTGCAGGATTTCATTTGGTGGCTGATCCGTGGGGAGGTAGCGATGCAAGGTTACTCGTTGCACCGAAGCTTGAATCTAGCAAGGGTTGCGATTCTGCCAATACCACATGCATCGTTCAAGTTTTTTCGCGTTGAGGCTGTTGTGATTTAGCTACGCGACATGCAAACGAAGCCCCATTTCCAAAGTTCGAGGGACCCTCGGTCGTCACGGGTATTCTCATGCTGATGTAGCGCGTTGTTCGCAATTGGCGTCACGTTCGGAAACTCACTATTCATGCGATCAAAATGACTTTGCTCACAACCGAATTCGCCCTCATCACCGATCTGATCCGCCAGCACGCGACGCAGGACCCAAAGCGGCGCGCGCTGGTCGCGAAAGTGGCCGGTCGAAGTCGAGGCTCTATCAACTCGCTGTCGAGAGGAATGCCAGCACTTTTGGCTGACGGGGAATGGACTCCACAGCGCCGTAGGCCAGCGTGGACAGTGCGGCTGCCGCGTTGGCATAGGTGGCTGCCTGCACCAGGGAGTCGCCAGCCACCAGCCGCGCCAGCAAGCTGCCGGCAAAACAATCACCGGCGCCGGTTGCGTCGACGGCTTGCACGGCGTGACCCGGCAGATGTTTGCGCTCGTCCCCGGTTGCCACCAGGGCGCCGCGTTTCCCGAGCTTGAGGACCACCGAGGCACAGCCCCTGGCCAAACTCCAGTCGACGATGGCCGCCGGGTCGTCCGTGTTTATCAAGCTTTTCATGTCGTCCAGGCTGGGCAGAAACAGGTCCACGGTTGGCAAGGTGGCTTCCATCTCCAGCCGCGCACGTTCTGCCGACCAGAGTTTGAGGCGCAGGTTGGAGTCAAAGGAGACACGAGCGCCGTGCTGGCGGGCAGCCTGTACTGCACAGCGCACCGTGTCGCACGCACTCGCCGAGATGGCCTGGCTGATGCCGGACACATGAAGAAAGCGCGCACCCGCCAGGCAGGAGAAATCGAAGCTGCCCGGCTGCATCACTGAGGCCGCCGAATGACGACGCAGAAAATGAAATTCATGCCCCTCGCTGCTGTGCGTCACAAAGTAGGCGCCGGTGTTGCAGTCGCTTCGGTTGACGTTGCGCGTATCGACCCCTTCGCGCTGCCACAGCGACAGCAACATGTCGCCGAACATATCCTTGCCAACGCTGCTGATATAGCCCGTTCGCGCACCATGGCGCGCGGCAGCGATGATGGCGTTGGATGTGTCGCCGCCAAACCCTTGCTGATAAAGATGCCGGACCGGATCGGTCTGGTTGAACTCAACCATGGCCTCACCCAGCGCAAATACCTCCACCTCATCCATCGAGTGCCACCCTTTCAAACGATCACAAGGACGACCTTGTCAACCGGGCAGATCAGACCGTCGATTCACCGCCCCGGCGACGGCGGTGCTTTGCCGCACCAGAAGTTCAAAGCCCAAATCAACGTTGGGCTCGGCGACAGGCTCACCACGCATCAGCTGCAACAGCATCTGCGCGGCCCGCACACCAATCTCCCAGCGTGGCGTCTTGATCGTGGTGAGGCTGGGAACAAATTCGGCGCTGCCTGGCAAGTCGTTGAAGCCGGCCACGCAAACCTGGCGCGGAACCTTGATCCCCATGCGCAGGGCGGCCAGCAAGCCACCCTGGGCCAGGTCATCGTTACAGAAAAAGATGGCATCAACGCGAGGGCGAATGCTCAGTATCTGCTCGAACATGGCGCTTCCGACCTTCAGCGAAGACGGGGCCGGGTTCTGCCACTCCAGCGTGGCGTCGTACAAGCCCGCAGCCCTGAGGCAATCCCGGTAACCCTGCGCTCTTTGAAGCGTGCGCGGATCCAGTTGGACGGCCGCAAAGGCAATCCGGCGGCGTCCGGTGTCGATCAGGTGCTGTGTGATGGCGTGCGCCGCGTCGCGCTGGGAAAATCCGACGCTGTACGTTCCTTGCTGCGCCAGGGTTTCCATCAGGTGCACGCAAGGAATACCGCTTTTGGCAATAAGTTGCCTGGTTGAATCCGAGCGCTCCACACCCGTCACCAGCAATCCTGCCGGGCGGTGCATCAGGTAGCCCCTGAGCAGTTGCTCTTCTTCGGATGCATCGTAGTGTGTGATGCCCATCAGCGTCTGGTATCCGGCAGGCAAGAGGGTGCGTTGAACACCCTCCAGCAGGTCGACGAAGAGCTGGTTGGAAAGCAGCGGAATCAGTATCGCCACGTGCGAACTCTTGCTCGACGCCAGCGCGCGAGCCGCGGGGTCGGGCACATAACCCAGGCGGTCGGCGGCCTCAATGGCACGTTCCACCAGTTCAGGCGCCACCTTGCGGTCGCCGCGCAGTGCACGTGAAACCGTCATGCGACTCACACCTGCGGCCAAGGCCACGTCATCGAGCGTGACCCGCCCCGAAGCCCGTTTATCCCGTTTTCTGCTGACCATGGCGGAATCCTATCAGATAACGCTATCCCGAAAACGGCAGCTCGCTCATAGGGGCTCAAAGTGATGTGGTAACCCTTCCTGTTTCTCAATTGACGCAATCGATTTTGATTGAGCCAGATCAACCAAAATCAGGCCATACCGGGTAAACCCTGAATAGAATTTAAGAAGTACATCGCTAAGATAGCGCTATCCAATTTTGTGAGGATCCATGATTCAGGTTCACCCGTCCGCGCCATCCGCAGCTTCCGAGCATCGTCCACAGGGTCTGCGGATCATCGTCATGGGGGTCGCAGGGTGCGGCAAGTCCACACTCGCCCGGCACGTGGCCGACGCACTGAAACTGGCTTTCATCGAAGGTGACCAATTTCACTCGCAAGAAAACATCCGCAAAATGAGCCAGGGAACAGCCCTGGACGACGTTGACCGCGAGGGGTGGCTGGACCGTCTCGGGCTTGAATTGCTCAGCTATCCCGGTGGTGCCGTTCTGGCATGTTCTGCACTCAAGCGTGCCTATCGGGCACGCCTTCGCCAGGCCGTTGCGCAGCTAAATTTCGTGCATCTCAGCATCACGCAGGAACTCGCGAATGCGCGGGTACAAGCCCGATCCGCGGGGCATCCCTTCCCCAGCAGCCTGGTTGCAAGCCAGTTTGCGACTCTGGAGGATCCTCTCGGCGAGGAGCGTGTACTTCAGCTCGATGGTGCGCTCGAGCCGTCTGTGTTGTGTGCCAGGGCCCTCCAGTGGATTGATGAACTGAACCTGCAGCCCGCCTGAACAAGGAGTTATCGCACTTGGCCAAAGTCACTTTGAAAAACGTCGTCAAACGGTACGGATCCGTCACGGTTGTCAACGATCTGTCGATCGAAATTCAGGACAAGGAATTTGCCGTGCTGGTGGGGTCTTCGGGCTGCGGCAAGTCGACCGCCCTGCGCATGATTGCCGGCCTGGAAACCATCACGTCGGGCGAAATCTACATCGGCGATGCGCTGGTGAACGACATGGCGCCCAAGGACCGCGACATCGCCATGGTGTTCCAGAACTACGCCCTGTACCCGCACATGAACGTGCGCGAAAACATGGGCTTCGGCCTGAAGATTCGCAAGCTTTCCGAAGCCGAGATCGATAACCGGGTGCAGGAGGCTGCC
>CAIQVX010000078.1 GCA_903875275.1 uncultured beta proteobacterium
CCTTGTCAATACCTTCCTTGAAGATTTTGGTGTTGGTCACAAACAGGTCGTCACCCACAATCTGCACCTGCTTGCCCAGACGATCGGTCAGTATCTTCCAGCCGTCCCAGTCATTTTCTGCCATGCCGTCTTCAATGCTGATGATGGGGTATTTGTCAACCCAGGTGGCCAGCATGTCTGTCCATTCCTGCGAACTGAGCATCAGGCCTTCGCCCTCCAGATGGTACTTGCCGTCCTTGTAGAACTCGCTGGCGGCGCAGTCCAGGCCGATGGCAATCTGTTCGCCGGCAGTGAAGCCGGCTTTGTCAATTGCTTCCAGGATCATCTGGATCGCTGCTTCGTGGTTGGCCACGCTGGGCGTAAAGCCGCCTTCGTCACCGACAGCGGTGCTCATGCCCTTGTCGTGAATGATCTTCTTCAGTGCATGGAACACTTCGGCACCGTAGCGCAGGGCTTCGCGAAAGCTCGGGGCGCCCAGCGGAATGATCATGAATTCCTGCAGGTCCAGGTTGTTGTTGGCGTGCGCTCCCCCATTGACCACATTCATCATTGGCACCGGCAATTGCGTTGCGCCCATGCCACCAAAGTAACGGTACAGCGGCAAGCCGGATTCCTCGGCCGCAGCGCGCGCAACAGCCATTGAAACTGCCAGCATGGCGTTGGCGCCCAGACGCGACTTGTTCTCGGTGCCATCCAGGTCAATCAGGGTCTTGTCAAGAAAAGCCTGCTCGGATGCATCGAGTCCGAGTACGGCTTCTGAAATCTCGGTGTTGATGTGTTCCACGGCCGTCAGAACACCCTTGCCAAGGTAACGGCTCTTGTCTCCGTCACGTAGTTCAATGGCTTCACGGCTGCCGGTGGAGGCGCCCGAAGGCACAGCGGCGCGGCCCATGGTGCCGGACTCCAGCAGCACGTCACATTCCACAGTGGGGTTGCCGCGGGAGTCGAGAATTTCGCGGCCTACGATGTCAACAATTGCACTCATTGGTTTCTTTCCATAACAAAATAAAACGGAAGCATCGGTCTATACGCCTTCGACGATGACCATGCGCATGATGGCAGCGCCCTGACGCGCGGCTCTGGCCTTGCTGTATTCGGGGGAAGCATTGAAAGCTCGGGCTGCTTCCAGGTTGGGGAATTTCAGTAGCACCAGGCGGTCAGGGAACCAGTCACCCTCGATGTGCTCCACTAGGCCGCCGCGCACACAGATCTCTGCGCCGTGCGCCTGCATGGCCGCACTGGACCACTTTTTATACTCTTCGTATTGCACCGGATTGGTGACAGTCACGTTGGCAAGGATGTAGGCGCTGGCCATGATCAGACTCCAAAATTGTTTTCAAGAAAGCCGCAGCGCTTGGTGACGGCATCGAGTTCCAGCAGAGTCTCCAGCAAGGCACGCATGTGTTTGAGGGGCACCGCATTGGGGCCGTCACTCAGGGCTTTGGACGGGTCCGGATGCGTCTCCATGAAGAGTCCTGCTACACCTGCGGCGACGGCGGCACGCGCCAGTACCGGCACCATCTCGCGCTGACCGCCGCTGCTGCCGCCCTGCGCGCCTGGCAGTTGAACCGAATGCGTGGCGTCGAACACCACGGGTGCACCCGTCTCACGCATGATCGCCAGCGAACGCATGTCTGAGACCAGATTGTTGTAGCCAAAGCTGACGCCACGCTCGCAGGCCATGAACCTGTCCTCGGACAGGCCAGCTTCTCTGGCGGCCGAGCGCGCCTTGTCGATCACGTTCTTCATGTCGCCCGGTGCCAGGAACTGCCCCTTCTTGATGTTCACCGGCAGGCCGGATTGGGCAACGGCACGGATGAAATCGGTTTGCCGGCACAAAAAGGCCGGTGTCTGCAGCACGTCCACCACCGCGGCGACCTGCGCGATTTGGTCCTGTGCGTGAATGTCGGTAAGTACCGGCAGCTTGAGTTCGCGCTTGACCTTGGCCAGAATCGCGAGTCCCTGGTCGATGCCGGGACCACGGAAAGTGCTGCCAGAGGAGCGGTTGGCCTTGTCAAAACTGCTTTTGAAAATGAAGGGAATGCCCAGACTGCGGGTGATTTCCTGCAAGGCGCCGGCGGTGTCCATCTGCAACTGCTCGGACTCAATGACGCAAGGCCCGGCGATCAGAAAGAACCGCTGCTGCAAACCAACTTCAAACCCGCACAGATTCATCGCGCCGCCTGGTGGTCCAGTGCTGCCTTGACGAAGGCGTTGAACAGCGGATGACCGTTCCACGGCGTCGACTTGAATTCAGGGTGGAACTGGACGCCGACAAACCACGGATGAACCGTACGCGGCAGTTCCACGATCTCGGTCAAATGTTCACTCTGCGTCAGTGCCGAAATGACCAGTCCCGCCTTGCGCAGTCGCTCCAGGTAGTTGACGTTGGCCTCGTAACGGTGGCGGTGCCGCTCCGTCACGACATCGCCGTAGATTTCGTGCGCGAGCGAGCCCTTGACCACGTCGGAACTCTGCGCCCCCAGGCGCATGGTGCCGCCCAGATCTGAACTCTCGTCGCGCACCTTGATGCTGCCGTCCTCATCTTTCCACTCGTTGATGAGGGCGATCACCGGATGCTGGGTCTCGGGATCGAATTCAGTGCTGTTGGCGCCTGCAAGCCCGGCCATATGGCGCGCGAACTCGATCGTGGCGACCTGCATCCCCAGACAAATTCCGAGATAAGGGACTTTGCTTTCGCGGGCAAAGCGGGCAGCGCAGATCTTGCCTTCGATGCCGCGCTTGCCGAAGCCGCCTGGCACCAGAATGGCATCGAATTTGCCAAGCTCACTGACTGTTTCCGGCGTCAGCGTCTCCGAATCTACATAATCAATGTTGACTCGCACATGGTTCTTCATGCCAGCGTGGCGCAGTGCCTCGTTGAGCGACTTGTAACTGTCACTCAGATCAACGTACTTGCCCACCATGGCAATGCTGACCTTGCCCTTGGGATGTTCGGTCTCAAACACCAGATCGTCCCAGCGCTTGAGATTGGCCGGATGCGTGTTCAGGCGCAATTTGTCGCAAATCAGACCGTCCAACCCCTGCTCATGCAGCATCCGCGGCACCTTGTAGATGGTGTCCACATCCCACATCGAAATGACGCCCCAGTCGGGCACGTTGGAGAACAGGGAGATCTTCTCGCGTTCTTCGGTCGGGATAGGACGGTCGGCACGGCAGATCAGTGCGTCGGCCTGGATGCCGATCTCGCGCAATTGTTTCGCGGTGTGCTGGGTCGGTTTGGTCTTGAGTTCGCCCGCAGCAGCGATCCAGGGCACATAGCTCAGGTGCACAAAGGCCGTGTTGTTGTGCCCGAGCTTCAGGCTCATCTGACGCACTGCCTCCAGGAAGGGACGGGATTCGATGTCACCCACGGTGCCACCAATTTCGACAATCGCCACGTCGACGGCGTCGGGTGTGCCGAAACCAGCGCCGCGCTTGACGAAGTCCTGAATCTCGTTGGTGACGTGAGGAATGACCTGCACCGTCTTGCCCAGGTAGTCGCCGCGGCGCTCCTTCTCCAGCACGCTCTTGTAGATCTGCCCGGTGGTGAAATTGTTGGCCTTGCGCATGCGGGTTTCGATAAAGCGCTCGTAGTGTCCCAAGTCGAGGTCGGTCTCGGCGCCGTCGTCAGTGACGAACACTTCACCGTGCTGAAAAGGTGACATGGTGCCTGGATCGACGTTGA
>CAIQVX010000079.1 GCA_903875275.1 uncultured beta proteobacterium
ACCACCGCATCATCGACGGCCGCGAAGCGGTGCTGGGTCTGGTGGCAATGAAAGAAGCTCTGGAAGATCCGGCGCGCTTGTTGTTTGACATTTGAGCCCTACTGACATCGCCTGAAATGATGACAATCCTGAGTCATTTGAGCTTGCCGGGTGGATCCGGCCGCCGGGGCACTCAGCTCCGCGGCTGTCCCCGGAGTTTTTGGGGTCAGAGCCAGTGCTGTCCGGTCAAAACCCAAGCAAAATCAATTGGTTAGCGGGTGGTGGTGGTTGGTTGTTGTAGTCGTCGGCCTGCAAGGCGCATGAAATATGGGTTTTCTCAAAAACCGAGACCGACAAAATCTGTAGACAAGTGTAAAGCGAGGCATCGAGGTGAAGTTCCTTTTTGACGATGGCGATCAGCACGTAAGTGGCAATGGCGCACCAGACCTGCGTCTTCACTGCGTTCTCGCTTGTGCCCAAAAAGCGCTTGATCCGAAGATGCTGCTTGATCCACTTGAAGAACAACTCCACCTGCCAGCGACTCTTGTAAAGCTGGGCTATCACTGGTGCGGGCAGCGTCGTGTTGTTCGTCAGAAAGATCAAAGTTTTGCCGGTCAGGGGATCTTTGAATCGCACCCGACGCAGATGCTCAGGATAGTTGCGTGCGCTCTTGCTGCCGCTCAGCGCCATCGTCTGATCGCACACCACGCCAGAGGCCTTGTCCACCTTGGCCGAATACACGCGCCTGGCATCGAAATTGGATTTGGCGCGGGTGACAAAGAAGGCTCCTCGCTGATGCATGGCGTACAGCCGAGTGAAGTCCACATAGCCCCGATCCATGATGTAGAAGGCTCCGGCTTCCATGGGCAAGATGTCGAGCACATTGACATCTCCCATCTTGCCGTCGCTGATGTGAATGAAGCTCGGAATATTGCCGCGCAGGTCCAGCAGCGTGTGCAACTTGATCGCCGCGTCGCCAGTGCGATACGGTGCCCAGTCGAACAGGCTCAGGCACAAGTCGATGGTGCTGGAGTCCAGTGCATAGACATTGCCTGCGATATTCACATCCAGCCCGAGCGGCTCGTCGGCGTAGAGCTTGTTGGCGCGGCGAATCAAGACCGCCGCGAGGTCGGCCCAGATACGCCAGTCGCGCCTTTCGTTGGCATCGGCCAGCGTGGAGCGACGTACCGCTTGGCGCAGCCCCATGGCGTAGAGCTTGGTGGCATTGGCGCCCAAAGTGACTTCGATGTCGCGCAGCGATTCGCGCCAGGTCAACTGCGCGTAGGCCATGATGCGAAAGTGTTCAGTGCATGGCAATGCCGAAACACGCGCGTCGCCCGAGTAACGTGCCACGATGCGAGCGAAGCTGGTCCATGGCACAAACTCCATCAATTGGGCAAAGAGCGTCTTGCCAAGATTCATTGGAAGCCCCAAAAGTTGTCAACCCTGGGAAACTACCTAAAAATGCAGCATCGAAATTCAAATCGGCACCAAATAAAACCGGCCGCAAACCCGCATGACTATTGGCTCCGGGCCAAAGTCGAACAACTTTCACCGGACACTACTGGGTCAGAGCCCAAATTCGCCGAGCCTTCGGCTCGCCCGGGGGGTGCGGCACAACGTGCCGCAGCGTGGACTTGGGGTTTTGCCAAATTGGTGTCTGACCCCAATAACTCGGGGGACAGCCGCGGAGCTGAGTGCCGCGGCGGCCTGATCCGGACTACAAGATCAGCTAACGATCTGGCGCAT
>CAIQVX010000080.1 GCA_903875275.1 uncultured beta proteobacterium
CGGCCCTTCGCGCTGTAGCGCAAAAGGCCATGAGTCTGACGCTCGACGTTCAAATCGAGACCAGACTGGAATACCAAATTCTGCAAGTGAATCATTAACTTACGAAGTCCTGATGTGAGAACGTTGGGACACTACTGATTGAACATGAAAACAAGCAAATTGAAATTCGCGTTTATCGCGTTCCTGGCACTCGCTGCCGTGTGTGCAATCGCCGGTTATCCAGTTGTCTCGCCTGACATTCTGGCGGGTCTCGGAATCATGCCGATGGTGATCGGAAACACGGACGTTACCGAAATCTTGAGCCTGGTTCAAGAGCAAGGCAGAGCCGCACAGGAGTACCGAGCCAAGCAAATCGCCCGCATCGATGCTATTGAGGAGTCCAAGCAAATGATGGAAGACTTCATGGCTAAGGCAGGCAGTCCGTTCACGGGTGGTTCGACAAGTTCGCGCCCTGACAACGGCGAAACAAAACAGTTCCTCACCTTTATGCGATCAGGGCGTGAAGCCGACTTGCAGCAGAAATCCATGAGTGCCGGATCAGACCCAGATGGTGGCTACCTGTTGCCCACGCAATTGGACAACGAGCTGAACAAGTATCTTCGCCAGCTCTCACCCATGCGCCAACTGGCCCGCGTGGTGCAGGTCGGTGGTGGTGAACTGAAATTGCCATTCGCGCATACTCGCGCTGCCACAGCTTGGACCGGCGAAACGTCCGCCCGCGCTAACACCGCTGCGCCCGCCCTGAAGATGTTGACAATCCCGACTTGCGAAATCTTTGCAAGTCCGGCAATCACGCAAACATTGCTTGATGACAATGTTTTTGACCTGCAAAACTGGCTGGTCGAGGAATTGGCGCAAGCTTTCGGCGATGCCGAAGGAGCCGCCTTCATCAATGGCGATGGTGTTGCAAAACCTCGGGGATTGTTCACCTATGACGTGCTGGCCGACACTGACGCAACACGGAGCCACGACAAATTCCAGTTTGTCCCGACCGGTGTCGCTGGTGGTTTTGCCCCGTCCTCCCCGGCTGATGCGCTTATCAGACTGGCTTACAGTCTGTTCCCCGCCTATCGCGCTAACGCTAGTTGGCTGATGAGCCCGGAAGTGTTGGAAGAGTGCCGCAAGTTCAGGAGTTCCACTGGTGAGTATCTGTGGGAGCCGAGCGTGGCCGCTGGCCAACCGCCAACGTTCCTCGGCTATCCGATCTTTGAGGATGTGAACATTCCGGCGATTGCAAGCGGAAGCCTGAGTGTGGCTTTCGGCGACTTCAAACGCGCCTACACGATCACAGACCGTTCCACGGCGATGCTGCGCGATCCGTTCACGCAAAAACCGTATGTCGTGTTCTACACAACCAAGCGCCTGGGTGGTGGTGGCGGACTCGACACCCGTGCCGTGAAGTTCCTGAAGTTCGCAGCGAGTTAACCCCTAACTAGCCTGTGCCGTCAAGTCGGCACAGGCTGGTGCGGATTAGTAAGACAGTGCCGCATTCAAGAAAACCCTGACAGCCTGCGGTCCCCTTTCACTTGAGGGGGTGGCAGGCACCCAGCACCAGAGGTAGTTATGACACCACATGAACAAGCTATTCGAGATCACTGCCAGAGGCGCGGCATTCGCATCGCGGTACTGCCAAACCAAGCACTGCGATTCGTGGGTTATGGAGTGAATATCACAGTCGCGCACATCAGTAGCGTGACTCTGAGCAACCTCAAGCCATACGAACCGCGGGATGACCAGGCAGTGATCCAGACCAAGAAAGATACCTATGAATCAGACAACAACAGAAAAGCCAATAGAACGTCCACTGTTGGCTCGAATTAACCGCGTGGCACATGCACGCGCACTACAGCACGAAGGACGCATCAAGGCAGATTTGCTGGCCCGCCTGCAGGCCGCTAAAAACAGTGGCGTGCCAAGCTCTGCAATGTATGACATGCTTTCCAGAATGGAGACTGCGCCGATAAGTTGACGATTGGGATCAGTCGGCGAGTGCCCTTGAGTTTCGCAAAACCCCGACAGTCTGCGGTCCCCTTTCATTTGGGGCCCTGGGGGTTTTGCTTTCGACTGGTGGCATGATGGCGTCATTGGAGGCGTCAATCATGGGTTTTCGTTTTCGCAAGAGCATCAAGCTATTTCCTGGCGTCCGCGTCAATTTCAGCAAGTCGGGCGTCAGCACGTCAATCGGCAAGCCCGGTGCGACCATCAACATCAGCGAGCGCGGCACTCGCGCCACCGTGGGCATTCCTGGCACCGGCATCAGCTACAGCGAATCGCAGTCATTCCATAGCAGCGAAGCGACTCCCGGCACTTCCGCGACCAATCCACCGGCCGGCAAGAGCTTTGCGCCCGTGGTGCTGGGATTGCTGGTGGTGTTGATTGTTGGACTGATCGTGGTGTCCTGGTGACAGTGCACTTACGGTCAGCACTTAAGTGCGGAAAATATGTCGCGTTAGTCAAAAGCTGCACTTACGGTGCACTTAAGTTGCAGGAAGAAAAAAGGGCTTGCATCGCTGCAAACCCTTGTTTTCATTGGGCAAGTGGTGGTGGGTGCTGACGGGCTCGAACCGCCGACCTACGCCTTGTAAGGGCGCCGCTCTACCAACTGAGCTAAGCACCCCACTTAACCGGCTCTCAATTCAACGCGTCCTTCAAGGCCTTGCCCGGACGAAACTTCGGAATCTTGGCTGCCTTGATTTTAATCGCAGTACCGGTACGGGGATTTCGCCCAACCCGGGCAGCCCTTTTACCGACCGCAAAGGTACCAAAACCAACCAGCGATACAGCCCCACCCTTCTTCAGGGTCGTCTTCACCGCGTCGATCACGGCCTCCAGTGCGCGGTTGGCTGCCGCCTTGGAAATATCTGCGTCCGTCGCGATGTGCTCGATCAATTCAGTCTTGTTCACATTAAACCTTTCTCGTGGAAATGGAGTTGCTCAACTTGTCTCTTTAAAACTTTTATGCCTTGCCCCGCTCTGGCGCGGATGGAAATTCTAGTCGCCTTTTCAGACGTGCGTTAACGAAATTCGGCTGCGCCAGTGGCTGCATCATCGAAGTGCGTCGGCAATCGCCCGCCCGACATTGGCAGTGCTGGCGCCGCCCCCCAGATCAGCTGTGCGCGGGGCACCACTTTGGGGTTCCAGAACCCGTTCAATGGCCGCCAGCACACCGTCGTGGGCAGCCCGGTGCCCCAGAAAATCAAGCATCATGGCACCGCACCAAATCTGTCCGATCGGATTGGCAATACCCTTGCCGGCTATGTCCGGCGCGGAGCCATGGACCGGCTCGAACAGTGATGGAAACTTTCGGTCCGGGTTCAGGTTGGCGCTCGGTGCAATGCCGATGGTGCCCGTACAGGCTGGACCGAGATCGCTGAGGATGTCACCAAACAGGTTGCTGGCAACCACCACATCAAAGAAGTCGGGTCGCTGCACAAAGTGCGCGGTCAGGATGTCGATATGGAACTTGTCGACCTTGACCTCGGGATAGTGCCGCGCCATTTCGGCCACGCGCTCGTCCCAATACGGCATGGTGATGGCAATGCCGTTGGACTTGGTGGCGCTGGTCAAGTGCTTCTTCGGGCGCGACTGCGCCAGTTCAAAGGCAAACTTCAGCACCCGGTCCACGCCCACGCGCGACATCACGGTTTCCTGCATGACGATTTCACGTTCGGTGCCGGGGTACATGCGTCCGCCAATGCTGGAGTACTCGCCCTCGGTGTTCTCGCGCACGATGAACATGTCAATCTCGCCCGGTGCACGACGGCTGCCATCGCGCCGCACCACCGGCGCAATGATGCCCGGCATCAGTCGCGCCGGGCGCAAGTTCACATACTGGTCGAACTCGCGGCGAAACAGCAGTAGCGACCCCCACAGCGATACATGATCCAGGATTTTTTCCGGCCACCCGACCGCCCCAAAGTAGATGGCGTCATGAGCGCCAATCAGGTCCTTCCAGTTGTCGGGCAACATCTTGCCGTGTTTCTCGTAATAGTCCCAGCTGGAAAAATCAAAGTGATCAAACTGCAGGTCAATTCCGTATTTCACGGCGGCGCGCTCCATGACCCGAATGCCCTCAGGCATGACTTCCTTGCCGATACCGTCACCAGCAATCACTGCAATTCTTTTCTTGCTCATCGCCAATCCTTTTGAATCATGATCAGGAAAACTCTCACCTGCGCAACGCCAAAGCCTGGGCGGACGTCGGTCTGACCACAACTGCCACGCCCATCACCGTCATCAGCGTGCCGACCACGGTCGCCGTATTGATGGGCTCAGAAAACAGAAGCCAGGCAATCATGGCAGTTACCGGCGGCACCAGGTACATCAGGCTTGCCACCGAGGCTGCGGCACCACGCTGGATCAACATGTAGAGCAGCGAACTTCCGCCCAATGTCAGCACCAGCACCGACCAGGCCATGGCGCCCATCATCTCAGCGTTCCAGTGCACGCTCTCGGTCTCCAGCAAAGCCAGCGGCAACGTCACCAGAAAGGCCGCCATCAGTTGCACCGCATTGGCACTGCGCACATCGCAGGGTTTCACAAAACGCTTTTGATAAAGCGTACCCAGGGTAATGGCGAACAGTGCGCCAACGGCCATCGACACGTTCGCCCAGTCGGCCTCACCGCCCTGACCAAATTTGCGCGACACCACCAGCACCAGGCCGGCAAATCCCAGCACCAGCCCACCCCATTGACGGGCGCTGACACGGCCACCCGTGCCAGACAGCCACAATGCCGTGAGCACAGGTTGTATGCCAACAATGAGCGCCGACAGTCCGGACCCCATGCCCGCCTTGACGGCTGCCCACACACCGCCCAGGTAGCAGGCGTGCATGAGAACACCGGTCAGTGCCAGGTGCGCCCACTGCATCCGTGTGGCTGGCCACTTGACCCGCGCCATCAGGATCCAGGGAAGAAAGCAGGCGATGGAAAAAAAATAGCGAAGCAGCAGGAATTTCAGCGGTGGCGCGTGTGGCATGCCGTAGCGGGCCACAATGAAACCGGTACTCCAGATCAGCACAAACAGCACTGGCATGACCCGGATCAGGGCCGTTTCATTACGCGAACTCACTTCACGCGGGCCCGGATTTCAGGAAGCGCCTTGCGCAGGTAATAGACCATGGACCAAACCGTCATCACGGCGGCGCCCCAGATCAGCCAGACACCCCACAAGTGGGTGTCGATCACGCCAAACAGCATGCCATTGAAAAGCAGAAAGGGAATCGCCACCATCTGCACCACGGTCTTGAGTTTGCCTATCATGTGCACGGCAACGCTCTGGGCAGCGCCAATCTGCGCCATCCACTCACGTAAGGCGGAAATGGCGATTTCACGACCAATGATGATGAGCCCGACAAACACGTCCGCCCGTCCCAGATGGACCAGCACCAGCACACTGGCGCAGACCAGAATCTTGTCTGCCACCGGATCAAGGAAGGCGCCAAACGACGACACCTGATTGAGCTTGCGCGCCAGATACCCATCCAGCCAGTCGGTGACCGCCGATAACACGAACATGCTGGTTGCAATGAGATTGCGTGTAGCCGCGTCAATGGGCAGGTAGAACACACCGACGATCAGAGGAATCGCGGCGATGCGAGCCCAGGTCATGATGGTCGGCGTGGTGAAAAACATGGTGTCATTGTGGCACGGCTTGGTGCCATTGTCGGCGCAATAGTCAGCGCAGCGCGCGGTATATTTCCTCGGCCAGTTCGTGCGATATGCCGTCGACCGTGGCCAGATCGTCAACACCGGCCATGGCAACTCCGCGCACGCCGCCAAAGCGTTGCAGCAATTTGGCCCGGCGTTTGGGTCCAACGCCAGGGATTTCCTCCAGTTTGCCGCCGTCAACGCGCACTCTGGCACGCTTGGCACGCATGCCGGTGATGGCAAAGCGGTGGGCCTCGTCGCGAATCTGCGCCACCAGCATCAGCGCCGCCGAGTCCTTGCCCAGGGTAATCTTCTCGCGCCCATCGGCAAAGACCAGTTCCTCCAGTCCCACCTTGCGCCCTTCACCCTTTTCCACACCAACGATCAACGCCAGCGACAAACCCAGATGCTCGAACACCTCGCGCGCCATGGAGACCTGCCCCTTGCCGCCGTCAACCAGCACCACATCCGGCAGACGGCCGGTCCCGCCACCACCGCTTGTTTGCGATTCACGCAGGGCTTCGGCCAGTTTGCCGTAGCGGCGCAGCAGCACCTGGCGCATGGCGGCGTAATCGTCGCCGGGCGTGATGTCGTCGATGGAGAAGCGCCGGTACTCGGCGTTTTGCATCTTGTGCTGGTAAAAAACAACGCAGGAGGCCTGGGTCGCCTCGCCCGCCGTGTGGGAAATGTCAAAGCACTCAATGCGGAGTTGTTCCAGGTCTTCAAACGCCAGGTCCAGCACTTCTGCCAGCGAGCGCGTGCGTGCCTGCTGCGACCCCTCTTCCGAAAGCAGACGTGCCAATTGCAAAGCTGCATTCGTCTGCGCCATCTCCAGCCACAGGCGACGCTGCTCGCGCGGCTGGTGCACGGCGCTGACCTTGACACCTGACTGAACTGACAAAGCCTTGATCAGGCTGGCGTCCACCGCGTCACTCAGCACCAGCGAGGGCGGCACTGGCACATTCATGTAATGTTGCGCCACAAAAGCCTGCAGCACCTGGGCTTCGACCGAAAGCGTGGCGCCGGTGCTGTCACCCTCTTCACGGTAAACAGCGGCCGCGTCATCCACGTGAACCGGAAAGTAGGCGCGGTCGCCGAGGTGGCGCCCACCACGCACCATGGCCAGATTGACACAGGCGCGCCCACCCTGAACTTTGACTGCCAGGATGTCCACATCGCGGTCTGACACATTGTCGACCGATTGCTGATGCAGAACGTTGGACAAGGCCGCAATCTGGTTACGCAGTTCGGCCGCCTGCTCGAACTGGAGCACCTGAGCGTGTGCGAGCATGCGCTGCTCCAGTTCCTGCATCACCTGTTGCGCATCACCTCGCAGAAAGCGCTCGGCGTTGGCCACATCCTGCGCGTAGTCCTTCACCGAAACATGCCCAACGCAGGGCGCCGAACAGCGCTTGATCTGGTAGAGCAGGCAGGGCCGGCTGCGGTTGTTGAAAACCGGATCCTCACAGGTGCGAAGCCGAAAAACCTTCTGCATCAGCAGAATCGCTTCCTTCACCGCCCAGGCGCTTGGATAGGGGCCGAAATAGCGGTGCTTTTTCTCGACAGCGCCCCGGTAATAGGCCACGCGCGCAAACCGTGAAGCGGGGCTGGCCGACTCGCCGACACCCGTCATTTTCAGATAGGGGTAGCTCTTGTCGTCCCGAAACAGGATGTTGTACTTTGGATTGAGGGTCTTGATCAGGTTGTTTTCGAGCAACAGCGCCTCGGCTTCGGAGCGCACCACCGTGGTCTCCAGCCGGGCGATTTTGCTCACCATGTGGCCTATGCGGGTGCCACCGTGGTTCTTCTGGAAATAGCTCGACACCCGCTTCTTCAGATTGATGGCCTTGCCCACGTAGAGCACAGCACCATCGCTGTCGAAATAGCGATACACCCCCGGCAGGGACGGCAGCCCCGCCACATCGCTGAGGAGTTGGGCGGCGTGGGCTGGCGTTGAGTCGGGCAAATCTGGCATAGGTCCGTATTGTGGACAATCCCGGGCGTGAAAGCAGAAAACCTGTGGGACATCTTTTGCCGGGTCATCGACAACTACGGTGACGTCGGCGTCTGCTGGCGGCTCGCTGCTGGCCTGGCCGCGCGCGGTGCGCAGGTGCGTCTGTGGCTGGACGATGCCAGCGCCCTGACATGGATGGCCCCCGCAGGAGCCCCGGGTGTCACGGTCAAGGACTGGCGCGAAGCGGGGCAGATTGGGGTTTTGCCAGTCGGCGATGTGCTGATCGAAGCCTTTGGTTGCGAAGTCGATTCCGACGTTCTTGCAGCCCACGCCCGGGAGGCCGAGACCACCGGTCGAGCCTGTGTCTGGATCAACCTGGAATACCTGAGCGCTGAGAGCTACGTTGAACGCTGCCACGGACTGCCGTCACCGGTGCAGGCCGGAGCGGGCGCCGGCCTGCGCAAACACTTTTATTACCCCGGCTTCACGGCTGCCACCGGTGGTCTGCTGCGCGAGCCCGATCTGTTGCAGCGGCAGTCCGAATTTGACCGGAAGGCCTGGCTCAGCCACATGAATATTCCGGATCAGGGAGAACGCCTGATCTCGCTGTTTTGCTACGAGCCCGCGGCGCTGGACGCCCTGCTGGGCCAGTTGGCCGCCGGCCCGCAGGCGACGCGCCTGCTGCTCACAGCGGGACGCGCTGCTGCCGCCTGCCATCAGGGTATTGCCGACAGAGACCAGAGGCAAACTGGCTGGAACAGCGCCGGGAAACTGAGGTTTTCCAGCCTGCCGACCCTGACGCAGACCGGCTATGACTGCGTGCTCTGGTCCTGCGATGTCAATTTTGTGCGGGGCGAAGACTCGCTGGTGCGTGCAATCTGGGCCAAAAAGCCCTTCATCTGGCAGATCTACCCCCAAACCGACGACGCTCATCGCACCAAGCTCGAAGCCTTTCTGGACCTGTTGCGGGCACCGCCGTCACTGCGAGCCTTTCACCGGGCCTGGAATGCTCTGGAGGCGCAAACCCTGCCGGCACTGGCAGGTGCTGAATGGCAGGAAACCGCGACCGACATGCGAAGTCGGCTTCTGGACGAGGATGACCTTGTGACACAGATCATTCAATTCGCCCAGAAAAAACGTTAAAATTCAACGCTTTGCAAAGTTGACTGGAATCGCTTCCGGTCTTGCAACCCTGCCGCGCCCAGTGCGGCCAACCTTCACACCATCACTATGAAAACCGCTCAAGAAATTCGCGCCGGCAACGTCATCATGCACGGCAAAGACCCCATGGTTGTCCTTAAGACCGAATACAGCCGTGGTGGCCGCAACTCGGCCACCGTGCGCATGAAGCTCAAGAGCCTGATCGCCAACTTTGGCACTGAGGTCGTGTTCAAGGCCGACGACAAGATCGACCAGGTGATCCTGGACAAGAAGGAATGCACTTACTCCTACTTTGCCGACCCCATGTACGTCTGCATGGACAGCGAGTACAACCAGTACGAAGTGGAAGCCGAAAACATGGGCGACTCGCTGAACTACCTCGAAGACGGCATGAGCGTCGAGGTCGTGTTCTATGACGGCAAGGCGATTTCAGTCGAATTACCCACCAGCGTGGTACGCGAGATCACCTGGACCGAACCCGCCGTCAAGGGCGACACTTCCGGCAAGGTGCTCAAGCCGGCCAAGATTGCCACTGGCTTTGACGTCGGCGTGCCAATCTTCGTGGCGCAAGGCGACAAGGTCGAAATCGATACCCGCACCGGCGAATACAGAAAGCGCGTCTAAGCCCGCGAACCTGGGCCGTGATCACGTGGCAACACCGGACACAGCGCAAACCGGGCCGCTGGCCGGTTCCAGCCTGGCGGTCAGAAGGGTGGCCATCGACACCTACCGCGAAAACGTGGCCTACCTTCACCGCGACTGTGAGGTGTACCGTGCCGAGGGCTTTCAGGCCCTTTCCAAAGTAGAGATTCGGGCCAACGGACGGCACATCCTTGCCACACTGAACGTGGTTGACGATGAAGCCATCGTCGATTGTCGTGAAATCGGCCTCTCGGAAGACGCTTTTGTGCAGTTGGGCGTGAAGCAGGGTCACACAGCCAGCGTCTCGCAGGCCGAGCCCGCCGCGTCGATGGACGCCCTGCATCGCAAGATTTCAGGCGAACGCCTGAGCCGGGACGACTTCCGTGGCATCGTGCATGACATTGCACAAAAGCACTACTCCAAGATTGAGCTTACGGCCTTCGTCGTGGCCACCAACCGTGATGAACTGGACCGCGAAGAAGTCTATTTCCTGACCGAGGCCATGGTCGAAAGTGGACGTCGCCACGACTGGCATGAGCGCCTCGTGGTTGACAAGCATTGCATCGGCGGCATCCCGGGCAACCGCACCTCGATGCTGGTGATTCCCATCGTGGCCGCACACGGACTGCTGTGTCCCAAAACCTCGTCACGCGCCATCACATCGCCCGCCGGTACAGCCGACACCATGGAGGTGCTGGCCAATGTGGAACTGCCCTTTGACCGGCTGGCCGAGATTGTTCGCGAGCACCGTGGTTGCCTGGCCTGGGGTGGTGCGGCCAACCTGTCGCCGGCCGATGACATCCTGATCTCGGTCGAGCGCCCGCTCGGCATCGACTCACCCGGACAGATGGTGGCCTCCATCCTGTCCAAGAAGATTGCCGCCGGCTCCAGCCATCTGGTGCTGGACATCCCGATAGGTCTGACCGCCAAGGTGCGTTCCATGCCCGATGCACAGCGCTTGCGCCGCCTGTTTGAGTATGTGGCCTCGCGCCTGCATCTATCACTGGACGTCCTGATCACCGATGGCCGGCAACCCATAGGCAAGGGCATCGGGCCGGTGCTGGAAGCGCGGGACGTCATGTGGGTGCTCGAAAACGACCCGCGCGCGCCCATCGATTTGCGGCAAAAATGTCTGCGGCTTGCTGGCAGATTGATCGAATGCAGCCCGGACGTGCGGGGTGGCGATGGTTTTGCGATGGCTCGCGACATTCTGGACTCGGGCCGCGCCCTGAGCAAGATGAACGCCATCATTGCGGCCCAGGGCAGCAAAGGATTCAACCCCAACGACGCGGCGCTGGGCAAACTGACTTTCGAGGTTCGCGCGCAACTGTCAGGCGTTGTAACCGGCATTGACAATTTGCAAGTGGCGCGCATTGCGCGCCTGGCCGGCGCACCCAAGGTGGTCAGTGCTGGCGTCGATCTGCTGCGCAAGCTCGGGGACCCGGTGCTCGAAGGCGAGGTGCTTTACCGCGTTCATGCGGAGTATCCGAGCGACCTCGAATTTGCCCGTCAGGCCTGCGCCAGGTCCAGCGGCTACACCATCGGCACAGTGCAGGACATCCCCCAGATGTTTGTGGAGTTCTGATGATCGAGAGCTCGCGATCCGGCACCACCCTTCTGCATTTTGAAGATGAACAGGCGACTGCAGAGCGCATCGCTGGAGCCGGCAATCTGGAACTGCTGCGCATCGAGCGCCACCGCTTTCCTGATGGCGAGATCAAGCTGCGTCTGCCGTCCCGCTTGCCGCTGCGGCTGGCGGTCCTGCGCACGCTCAACAATCCGAACGACAAGCTGCTGGAACTGATGCTGCTGGCACAGACCGCGCGCGATGCCGGCGTCAAGCATCTGACCTTGCTGGCGCCCTACCTGGCGTACATGCGCCAGGACATCGCTTTTGAGCCGGGAGAAGCCATCAGCCAGCGCATCGTCGGGCGGTTTCTTGCGAATCTGTTTGACGCCGTCATCACAGTGGATCCACACTTGCACCGGGTGGCCACCTTGCAGGAGGCGGTGCCGGCGGCCAATACGCTGGTCCTGAGCGCCGCCGCAGCACTGTCTGACCTGATCGCGCAACAGCACGGAGCTGCCCTGCTGGTGGGTCCCGACGAGGAGTCGGCGCAATGGGTGGCCAAAGCAGCGTCACGCCATGGTTTTGATCACGCGGTCTGCCGCAAGGTTCGCCATGGAGACCGATCGGTGAGCATAGAACTACCTGCGGCGTCGATCAGCGGGCGCGCCGTCGTCCTTCTGGACGACGTGGCGAGCACAGGTCACACCCTGGCTCATGCTGCAGAGCTGCTGCTGGCAGCAGGCGCGGCTTCTATCGACGTTGCGGTGACCCATGCACTTTTTGAATCGGGGGCGATCGCGCTGCTGAAGGCGGCGGGTGTCAGCCAGATCTGGAGCACCGACTGCGTTGCTCACAGCAGCAACGCGATCAGCATGGCCGAGCCGCTGGCACAGGCACTGTCCCTGCTGGAATCAGCCGCCGCGGGACAGTACCGGGACTGAACTCAGCGCCCGGTCTTCTTGCCAAGCCGGGATTCAGTGCCCTTGACCAGTCGGCCGATGTTCTCGGCATGGCGGTAGATCAGCAACAGCGACATGACCGAGATCGACAGCAGGACACCCTTGTTGAGGTACCAGACCGACCCGTCACCGAACACGTAGCAGACCGGTGCCAGCACGGCGCAAGTCAGCGCTGCCAGCGAGGAGTAGCGGAAGAAATAGGCCATCAACACCCAGCTCACCGCGCTGGCCAAGCCCAGCACCCAGCTGATGCCCAGCAACACGCCAAAAGCCGTGGCCACGCCCTTGCCACCGGCAAACTTGAAGAACACCGGGTACAAATGACCCACAAAGGCGGCCAGTCCCACCAGCGCCATCGTGCCCTCCTCCATGCCGTAGGGTTTTCCGAACCAGCGGACCAGCACGACCGGCAGCCAGCCCTTGGCGGCATCGAGCAGCAAGGTGACAGCCGCCGCGCTTTTGTTGCCCGAGCGCAGCACATTCGTTGCGCCTGGATTCTTGCTGCCAAAGGTGCGTGGGTCATTCAACCCCATGAACTTGCTGACGATCACGGCAAATGACAGTGAACCTGTCAGGTAAGCCAGCAATGTCGCCAGCCAGGGAAAAACGCTTTGCATTGAATTCAAGATAATCTCCTGCGCCATGTCGCCAACGCGGACATGAAAGCGCTATTTTGCCAGCCGGCGGCCAGGATTCGAGCCGCTTTCATTCCAAAAGTGCACACTGCACCGGTTGCGCCGACAACAGTGAAACACAGACCTGCGGATCAATTTCCACCAGATAGCCTCTCCGCCCGCCGTTGATCAGGATCGCGGGCAACTCCAGAATCGACGATTCGATGTAAACCGGCATCCGGCGCCGCGTTGCGAACGGCGAGGTGCCACCGACCAGGTAACCACTGTGCCGGTTGGCCACCTCCGGCAGACAGGGTTCGACCGACTTGGCCCCGATCTGGCGCGCCAGGTTCTTGGTGGAGACCTTGCGGTTGCCGTGCATCAGGACCAGCAGTGGCTTGGTGTCCTGATCCTGCATGACCAGGGTTTTGACCACCATGAACGGGTCCCTGCCGAGCACCTGCGCGCTGTGCAGTGCACCGCCGTGCTCCAGGTACTCATAAGGATGTTCGGTGAACGCCACCTTATGCGCCTTGAGCAACTGGGTGGCTGGCGTCAGGCTGACGTGCTTGGCCATCTCAATCTTTCCCGCTCCTGCTCCTGCAGGCGCAGCACACGCCTTTGTACCTTGCCGGTTGTCGTCATCGGCAAGACCTCGATGAACTCGATTTCCTTGGGATACTCGTACGGTGCCAGGCGCTCTTTCACGTGGGCCTGAAGCTGCGCCACCAGCTCGGCCTCGAAAGCGGCATTGGCGCCCGGCCGAAAGTCGTTGGCAGCAACAAAGTCGGCTGCCAGCACGACGTAAGCCTTGACCACCGCACCACGTTCCCGGTCGGGCTTGGGCACCACTGCCGCGTTGGCCACTGCCGGGTGTTTGACCAGACAGTTCTCTATCTCGCCCGGCCCGATGCGGTAGCCCGAGGACTTGAACACATCGTCGGATCGGCCCTGGTACCAGAGGTAGCCATCGGCGTCACGCAAGGCCAGGTCACCGGTACGGCACCAATCGCCGGTGAACTTGTCCTGCGTCGCGGCTTCATTCTTCCAATAACCCAGAAAGAAGATCGGGTCGCTCTGGCCGTGCACATCAAAGCGGTTCAGGGCCACGTCCCCCGCGACGCCCACCGGGCACTCATAACCCTCCTCGTCTATCACGGCAATACGATGGCCCGGATAGCCCTTGCCCATGCTGCCGGGTCTTGCTGGCCACAGCGCTGAACAATTGCCTACGATGTAATTGATCTCGGTCTGACCAAACATTTCGTTGACGGTAACGCCAAGCTGCGTCTGGCAGTAATCAAAAACCGCATCCCCAACGGCCTCGCCCGCACTCATGATGGCCTGCAATGTGAGACCGAACTGCTCGCGCACGCTGCAGCCAGGACTGCCGGGGTAGGTCTTCATGATGGCCTTGAGCGCGGTCGGAAACAGGAAGGTGTGAGTCACACCATAGTGCTGCATCAGTTGCATGGCCTGCTGCGGACTGAAGCGGCCGCTGAAACCAACGATCGGTCGGCCAAAGTAGAGCGTCGGCAACAGGGCGTCCATCAGGCCGCCGGTCCAGGCCCAGTCAGCGGGCGACCAGAATACCGCCTGCGTTTCACGGTTGTCCTGGCCATTGAAACCAAACCAGTTCTGACTGCAGACGAAGCCCGTGAGATTGCCGATCAATGCACGATGCGGGATCAACGCACCCTTGGGGTTGCCCGTGGTTCCGCTGGTGTAGATCAGCACCGCGGCGGCGTCCGCTGCAGTCGATCGTGCTGTGAACTGCGCGCTCGTGGCGTCCAGCAATGCACGGTAATCCAGATCCGCCTGATCGCGCGCCGCGCCGACGCCCAGCACTTTTCGCAGTGTGGGACAACGCGCCCGCACGGCCATGACATTGGCAACCGAGCTTTCGTCGCAGATGGCCAGCACAGCCTCCCCGTCGTGCAGCCGGTACTCGATCGCTTCCGGCCCGAACAGCATGGACAGCGGCATCGCCACGGCGCCCATTTGCAGCACCGCCATGTAGGCCACGGCAGTCTCAAAGCGTTGCGGCATCACAATGGCCACGCGCTCGCCCGGTTGCACGCCCTGATCGACCAGAACCTGCGACAGCCGGTTCGCCTGCTGCTGCAACGCCAGAAAACTGAAGCTGGCCGTCGCCCCGTCCGCATCGTTGCCATAAATCGCCACCCGATCGGCCGCGTCCGGCAGGGCCGCCCAACGGCCACAACAGGCCTCAGCGATGTTGAATTGCTCCGGCACCAGCCATTCAAAGCCGGCGTGCATGGCCGCATAGTGGTCGGCGGTTGTGACCGCTGGTTTGTCGCTGTATTGACTGACACTCACCTTGCGCCTCCTTATGATGCTGCAAATGTACCAAGCTCAAAGACATTCCCATAGCGAGTTTGTCCCTATACGCAACCTGAAGTACCACGTCCGGGTCTGGGGTGCGCCGCTGCCTGAGACCGCACCCTGGGTCATGTTGCACGGCTGGATGGACGTGTCAGCAAGCTACCAGTTCGTGGTGGATGCGCTCGCCCGCGACCATTACATCCTGGCGCCGGACTGGCGCGGTTATGGCCGGACGCCCGGTCACAGCGGCACCGGTCCTGACGTAGACAACTTCTGGTTTCCTGACTACCTGGCAGATCTGGACTTCCTGCTCGATCACTACGCGCCACAAACACAAGTGAATCTGATCGGACACAGTATGGGCGGCAACATTGCCATGCTGTACGCCGGCGCACGGCCTGAGCGCGTTCGTCGACTCGTCAATCTGGAGGGTTTCGGCATGCCGGCCACCACGCCTGACATGGCACCGCGGCGCTACGCCAGCTGGATGGACGAACTGAAGAAACTACACCGGGGTGAAATCGAACTCAAATCCTACGACAGCGCCGCCGGCGTTGCGCAGCGCCTGATGAAGACCAATCCGCGGCTGGGCGCCGACAAAGCGCGTTGGCTGGCGCAGCACTGGGCCCGCCAGGATGAGCGAGGCCAATGGCGAATTCTGGGTGAAGCTGCCCACAAAATTTCCAACCCCTACATCTACCGCGTCGATGAGGTGCAGGCAATCTACCGTCGCATCAACATGCCGGTGCTGAGCGTCGAGGCCGCATCAGACAGTCTGGCCTTCTGGTGGAAGGGCAGGTACACCATGGATCAGTTCCATGAGCGACTGAGTGCCGTAGCGCAGGCAGAAATTGTCAGCATCGAGAACGCCGGCCACATGATGCACCACGATCAACCCGAGGTTCTGGCGTCCCTGATCGAACGATTTCTCGATTGAGTGCGAAAATACGCGGTTATTTGTAAACCACACAATCAGGATCACGCAGCATGGAAGCAGAACGCATCAACCTCATCGGCACTCAACTCTCCGACCTGAGCGCACGCACCCTCGATCTCCGGGGGTATCTTTGACTACGATGCCAAAGCTGAACGCCTGAGGACGGTCAACGCCTCACTGGAAGACCCCACTGTCTGGAACGATCAGAAACGTGCCCAGGAACTTGGGCGCGAGAAGAAGGCGCTCGACGGTGTGGTCGTGACGCTGGACAAGCTGAGCACGGAATTGTCCGACAACACAGAGCTTTACCAGATGAGCAAGGACGATGGCGACGAAGCCGGCCTGCTCACGATTGAAGCCGACACGGCCAAGCTGGCAGCCATCATTGAAGGACTCGAATTTCGCCGGATGTTCAATAATCCGGCCGACCCGCTCAATGCCTTTGTTGACATCCAGGCAGGAGCCGGTGGAACCGAGGCCTGTGACTGGGCCAGCATGCTGCTGCGTCAATACCTGAAGTACGCCGAACGCAAGGGCTTTACCGCCACGCTGGAAGACGAGACCGCCGGTGATACGGCCGGCATCAAGGGCGCCACCATCAAGGTCGAAGGCGAATACGCTTTCGGGCTGCTGCGCACAGAGACCGGCGTACACCGGCTCGTGCGCAAGTCACCTTTTGACTCCTCCGGTGGTCGCCATACCTCGTTTGCCTCGGTCTTTGTCTACCCCGAAATTGACGATTCGATCGAGATCGACATCAACCCGGCCGACGTGCGCGTGGATACCTTTCGTGCCAGTGGCGCCGGCGGCCAGCACATCAACAAGACCGATTCGGCTGTGCGACTTACGCACCTGCCAACCGGTATCGTCGTGCAGTGCCAGGACGGCCGCAGCCAGCACAGCAACCGCGATGTGGCCTGGAAGCGGCTGCGTTCCCGGCTTTATGACTTCGAAATGCGGAAACGCCAGGAGGAGCAGCAGAAGCTGGAGGACTCCAAGACCGACGTAGGATGGGGCCACCAGATTCGCTCTTACGTGCTCGACAACAGCCGGATCAAGGACCTGCGTACCAATTACGAAACCTCGGCCACGCAGAAGGTGCTCGATGGAGACCTGGACCAGTTCATCGAAGCCTCATTGAAGCAGGGCGTGTAATGGGCAGCACGGTTCTGAGCGGGTCTGTTGAGGCCCTGATCTTCGATCTGGACGGCACCATGATCGATTCGATGCCATGGCATGCCAGGAGCTGGCTGAGATTTGCGCGGGACCACGGTCTGGACATAGAAATTGACGACGTCATGCGCCGCACCACCGGACGCACCGGACTCGAGTGCATGCGCGAACTCTTCGGCCAGGATCTGGACCAGGAACGCGCCTGGGAACTGATTGCCCAAAAGGAAGAGATCTACCGCGAGCTGTTTGGCCCGGAGTTCTGCGAGGTGCCCGGCTTTGGCATATTCTCCGACCAGGCACGCAGCCTGGGATTGAAAGTCGGTATAGGTACCGCAGGAGATCGCTACAACATTGCTTTTGCCTTGTCGCACCTGAAACTGCCCAAACCGCCACACGCGGTGGTTGGCGGCGATGAAGGATTGCCGGGGAAGCCGGAGCCAGCCATCTTTCTGGCGGCAGCAAGCCAGATGGGTGCACCAGCGGCCGCCTGCATCGTGTTTGAAGACGCCCCTTTTGGTATCGAGGCGGCGCGGCGCGCGGGGATGCGGGCGGTGGCGCTGTGCACAACCCACGCTGCTGCGCAGCTGGCAGGCCCGCACGTGATCGCCTGTGCCCGTGATTACCATGAACTGATGAGTATGAATTTTTTGGAGAAACTGCATGTTGCAACTTCGTAATGCCGACGGTCCTGCCACCGTGATCCGCCGCGCCGACTACAGCGCTCCGCCGTTCTGGATAGACAGTGTCGACCTCAGCTTTGATCTCGACCCGCTCAAGACCCGGGTCCTGAACCGGATGACACTGCGGCGCAACCCGGATGTGACACCGCAGGCGCTGCGGCTCGATGGTGAGGAACTCAATCTGGCGCGCGTTCTGGTCAACGGCCAGGGCGCATCGTTCCGGATTGAGGAACAGCAGCTGGTTCTGGACAACCTGCCACCGGAAGGTGCGTTCGAGCTGGAAATCTTCACCACCTGCGCCCCCATCAAAAACAGCAAACTGATGGGGCTCTACGTCAGCAACGACTCCTTCTTTACGCAATGCGAAGCGGAGGGTTTTCGACGCATTACGTATTACATGGACCGTCCCGACGTGATGGCCAGTTTTACGGTCACACTGCGGGCCAGCAAGGAACGCTACCCGGTCCTGCTGAGCAACGGAAACCTGGTGGCCAGCGGGCCACTTGAAGGCGCCGGCAATGAAGACCGCCACTTTGCCACCTGGGTTGATCCGCACCGCAAGCCCGCCTACCTGTTTGCGCTGGTCGCGGGCAAGCTGGTGTGCCGCGAACAACGCATCACCTCACGTGCCGGAAAAGAGCATCTGCTGCAGGTCTATGTGCGCGCCGGCGATCTGGACAAGACCGAGCAGGCCATGAACTCACTGATGGCTTCGGTGGCCTGGGACGAAGCCCGCTTTGGCCTGCCCCTGGACCTGGAGCGGTTCATGATCGTCGCCACCAGCGACTTCAACATGGGCGCCATGGAAAACAAAGGCCTGAACATATTCAACACCAAGTACGTGCTGGCCAATCAGGCCACCGCCACCGATGCCGACTATGCCAACATCGAGCGGGTCGTTGGGCATGAGTATTTTCACAACTGGACCGGCAACCGCGTGACCTGCCGCGACTGGTTCCAGCTCAGCCTGAAAGAGGGTCTGACCGTATTTCGGGATCAGGAATTTTCGCAGGACATGTGCAGCGAGCCATCGGGGCGCGCCGTCAAACGCATCGCCGACGTGCGCGTTCTGCGCAACAACCAGTTCCCGGAGGATGCCGGCCCGATGGCGCATCCGGTGCGACCCGACAGCTACATCGAAATCAACAACTTCTACACCCTGACCATCTACGAAAAAGGCGCGGAAGTCGTGCGCATGATGCAGACCCTGGTCGGACGAGATGGCTTTGCACGAGGCATGAAACTGTACTTTGAGCGTCACGATGGCCAGGCGGTCACCTGCGATGATTTCGCACAGGCCGTAGCCGACGCCAACCCCGACTCGAAGCTGGCAGCCCTATTGCCCCAGTTCAAACGCTGGTACAGCCAGGCCGGCACGCCGCACCTGACCGCCAGCGGCCAGTACGACGCCGCAGCGCAGACCTACACCCTCACGCTGATGCAAAACTGCGCGCCCACACCCGGCCAGCCACCCAAGGCTCCGTTTGTGATTCCGGTGCAATTGGGTCTGGTGGGCTTGCACAGCGGCGCCGCCCTGCCCTTGCAAACGGCACCTGATGCACATGGCAG
>CAIQVX010000081.1 GCA_903875275.1 uncultured beta proteobacterium
AGCACGTTCAGTCCGGTGACAAAGGCATTGCGGTTGCTGCTGGTCAGCGCCAACCCGGCCACCTGCAGGAAGAAGGCGCAAAAAAGCACACCGCCAATGAGCGCCCCCCAGCGCAATTCAGACCAGGTCAGGCCGCGCAACAGGGGTAGCAAAACCAGGCTCGAAATCAGGTAGCGCAGCAGAATGATCTCCAGAGCCCCCAGATCCATGCTGATCTGCTTCATGGCCGGGAAGGTGGTACCCCAGACCACCGTCACCAGCAGCAGTGCCAGCAGCCCCTGCCGATGCGAGCCCGGGGCCAGCATCGGCTTAGTTGAAGTAGTACTTGGCCGACAGGTTCACGCGCGACAGATCACCTTTTTCACCGGCCAGGGTTTCGCGCTGCCCGAAGATGTACTCGGCACCGAAGTCAACCAGCTTGATCGGGTTGTAGATGAAGCCCAGATGGCCCTGATAGACGCTGCGGTTGATGCCGTACTGGCCACTGTCCAGACCATTGGCGCGGGCGAAGGCGGTGTAGGCGTTGTCATAGTTGCGCTGTGCGCCGAGAACGAAGTTGGCACGCAGACTGTCGCTGGCCTTGTACTGGTAACCGACCACCACACCGACGGCCTTCTCCAGCAGAATGTGCTTGCTGGCAGCGTCGTACGCGGCACCCTCGATGTAGTTGAAGTAGCGCCCGATGCCATCGCCATAGGTCAGCCCCATGCTCAGGAAATCCCTGGCATCACGCATCTTCACGAAGGCCGTGCTGGCCACACCATAGCCGCGCTTGGAGACGCTCAAGCCGGCGCCGTCATCGATGCGCAGCTCATGCGTGAGAGCGCGCACACTCATGGAGCCCCAGTCGAAGCTCTTGTCCCAACGACCGATCAGGTCCGGTACTCTGGAGGAGCCCATCGTGCTGGCAACACCAGTGGCATCCAGCACATAGCTCGACGAGTTTTCCAACGCCACGGTGAAGGTGCCGCTGTCCTTGGTGTTGTAGGCGTAGCGAATCTGCGGCTGGCGGATGAAGGTGGATCCGATCGGGCCATTGAAATCCACTGTTTCCGGCGAGTTGTCCACATCCATGAAGGTGGACCAGCTCTGGCCAACCAGCAGGCCGCCAAACTGGCCGTAAGCCTGACGCACCCGGAAGTTGTAGGAATTGGTCGCCTGCTGCGTGTAGATGTTGGCCACCGAGCCGTTCACCGCCGCATTGCCGGTGCGCGGCTCGTTGTTGAAATCGCCCTCGAGCTTGATGCCCAGCGGGCCATAAGCCGTTGGCGTCGACGCTTCCACACCCAGGCGCGACGTGCGCGCTGTCAGGTAACCGACACCGGTGCGGCCGCTGCCATTGATGGGCGCGTAAGGCGCAAAAGTCGAGTAGTCGTTGTTGGAGTTGTCGCCCTTGCCTTCATAAACCGCATTGAGCTCGGCAAAGCCATAGATGCGCAGCGAGGTTTCGGAGCCTGGCAGGCGAAAGCTGTTGCCAATATCGCCTAAAACCACCGCGTCCTTCTGCTTGATCTCGAGTTGCTCTACACGCTCGGCGACGGCATTGTCCGCACCGGCGGCCTTAGGTGCAGCAGTGGATTGCGCCTTCAGGGCATTGAGTTCCTGGCGCAGACGCGCGATCTCCTGGCGCATCTCGTCAAAATCCGCCTTGGTCTGGCCAAAGGCGGGCAGGCTCAGAACGCCAGCCGCCAGCAGGGCCAGGGTTGTGCTTGAAACTTTCATGGTCGTCTCCAGTAAAAAATAAAACAAATCAGTGACTCACCTGCCCGAGAAAGGCCCGTACCCGGGCGTTTTCCTGAGCGGCAAAAAAAACTTCAGGCGGCGCATCCTGCGCCACCTGACCCTGGTCCAGGAACAATATCCGGTCCGCCACTTCGCGGGCAAAACCCATCTCGTGGGTCACGATGATCATGGTCATGCCCGACTGCGCGAGTTTCTTGATGACATCAAGGACCTCCTTGACCATTTCCGGATCCAGTGCCGAAGTCGGCTCATCGAACAGCATCACTTTGGGGTTCATTGCCAGCGCACGCGCGATTGCCACCCGCTGCTGCTGTCCGCCCGACAACGCAAACGGATACTTGTGCGCATGGTCTTCCATGCCCACACGCCTGAGCAACCCCATGCTGCGCTCGTTGGCATCGGCGCGCAGCGTCTTGCGCACCCGCCGTGGCGCCAGCGACACGTTGTCGAGCACGGTCAGGTGCGGAAACAGGTTGAACTGCTGAAACACCATGCCGAGTTCGCGCCTGAGGGCATCCAGATGCTTGAGCTCGTCGTCCACTTCGATGCCATCAACCACGATGCGTCCCGAGTCGTGGCGCTCCAAGCGATTCAGCATGCGCAGCAAAGTGCTTTTGCCCGATCCCGAAGCGCCCAGAATGGCACTCACCTGGCCGGCGTTGAAATAGGTGCTGACATCACGCAGGACGTGATGCGGTCCGAAAAACTTGTTGACCTTGTCCACCGTGATCAGATGGGTATTCGTGGACGCGCTCATGGCTGGCGGCCCTCCACGTCGTAACGCCGCTCCACCGCACCGGAAATCTGCGTCATCACCGTCGTCAGCACCAGATAAACCAGCGCGGTGGTGATGAGCGTAGGCAAAGGCTGAAAGGTGGCGGCCTGAATCCGATTGCCAACATTGGTCAGCTCGACCACACCAATGGCGTAGGCCAGTGATGAGTCTTTCAGCAGCGCCACCGTGTTGTTCACCAGCGGCGGCAGGGCCACCTTGAAGGCTTGCGGAAACGTCACATCGATGAAGGTATAAAAACTTGACATTCCGAGCGAACGCGCCGCCTCGATCTGGCCCTTGGGCACGGCCAGCAAACCGCTGCGAATCGCCTCCGCGTTGTAGGCGCCGACATTGAACGCCAGCGCGACACAGGCCGAGGCAAAATCGTCGAGTTTGAGCGCCGGCACCAGCGTCGGCAAAGCCAGAAAGACGAACAGGATCTGCACCAGCAAAGGCGTACCGCGCATGACCCAGATGTAGAGCGACGCCACCCAGCGCAGCAGGGTGATACCGGAAGTCCGTCCGAGCGCCGCCACGACGCCGATAAGGATGCCGGACAGCCCTGCTACCACCGTGAGTTCCACCGTGATGCGGGTTCCCTCGGCGAAGTACTGGGCGTTATTGCCAATCGGCTCGGGCGCCAACGCCAACGGGATCGCCATCAACCAGAGCAACAGTACCAGCACCGCGCTGGCCAGCGCAATCGTGGCGCTGGAGCGCTGTTCACGACTCCAGCGTTGCGGCCATCCGGGCAGGGCGATCTTCATGTTGCTCGGCTTGCTGAATCTGGGACTTAGCGGCAGCGCACGTCTTCGTTGAAGTACTTCTTCGACAGTGTGGCGTAACTGCCATCGGCCATGACTTCGGCCAGTGCCTTGTTGTAGCCCTGCACCAGCGAACTGTTGCCCTTGGCCACTGCGGCCGCGATGCGTTCGACAAACACAAAGTCACCCAGCTTCATGCCGGCGTTGGGGTTGGAAGAAATGGCAATGGTTGCCACAAACTTGTCGGTCACCCAGGCGTCAACCCGCTTGGTCAGCAAGGCACCACGGGCGTCCGTGTCCTGCGGGAAATTCTTCACTTCCTTGACGCCACTGAGTTTCTTGACGTTGTCCAGATAAGTGGTGCCGGTCTGCACCGAAACGATCTTGCCGCTCAGGTCCGCAACGCGGTGAATGGCCGGGTCCAGCGACACGATGGCGCCACCGGAACAATAGTGCGGCTCGGCAAAGGTGACGGCCTTGGCGCGCTCCTCGGTGATGCCGTGCGAGGCAATCACCAAATCCCAGCGGTCCTGCCGCAAACCGGCCAGCAACGCGTCAAAACCCAACGCCTTCCACTCGATCGTGACACCCATTTTTTTGGCCACCAGTTCCGCCAGTTCAATCTCGAAACCGCTGAGCTTGGAACCCTGGAAGAAATTGAAAGGTGCAAACTGCCCTTCGGTGGCAATGTTGATCTTGCCATCCTTTTTTACCTCGTCCAGGCTTCGGGCCTGGACCGTGACGGCACTGGCCAGCATCAGGCCGAGCGCAGCCCATTTCATGATTCGCTTCATCACAATCTCCTCTAAGTGGTTAATTGGGTAAACAAGACTTGGTATCGGGGTCGGCGGTCGGGCCGGTAGGCGTCAATTATCCCCGACAAAATCGCTCTATCCGCCAGTTTTGCGCATCAGCGTGCTCTTGCCGAACAGGCTCTCAATCAGATCAACGGCCAGTTCGGCGGTCCGGTTGCGCACATCGAGCGCCGGATTGAGTTCCACCAGGTCCAGCGATGCCAGGTGGCCGGTGTCGGCAATCATTTCCATGCACAGCTGAGCTTCACGATAGGTCGGACCGCCGCGCACGGTGGTTCCCACGCCAGGCGCGATGTCAGGATCGAGAAAATCCACATCCAGACTGACGTGTAGATGCGTGTTGGCATCAACCAGAGCCAGCGCCAGTTCCATCGCATGGCGCATACCCATCTCGTCGATGTAGCGCATGTCAAACACCTCGATGCCGATGTCATGCACCAGACGTTTTTCGCCGGCATCCACACTGCGGATGCCGATCTGGCGGATTTCCTTCGGGCGCAGCGCCGGGACCTGGCCACCGATTTCGATCAGTCGTTGCGGACCGAAGCCCAGCAGACAGGCCAGCGGCATGCCATGAAGGTTGCCGCTGGGTGTCAGCGTGGCGGTATTGAAGTCGGCATGCGCATCAAGCCACAGCACACGGAGCTTCTTTCCCGCGTCGCGGCAATGACGTGCCACGGCGCTGATGGAACCAATCGCCAGACTGTGGTCGCCGCCCAGCGTGATGGGCAGTCGCCCCTGCTGCAATTCTGCGTAGGTGGCGTCGTGCAGCAGTTGGTTCCACTGCAGCACTTCATTCAGGTGCCTGAACCCATCGACGGCCTCCTGCCAGGGATTGGCCGGACCGGCCAGGTTACCGCAATCCCTGACATCCACGCCAAAGCGCGAAATCGCCTGGGCAATCCCTGCCACCCGCAAGGCTTCGGGCCCCATGCGCGAGCCCAACGTACCGGCGCCAACGTCGGTGGGAACGCCGATCAGGCTGACAGATTTGGGTTTCTCGATGGGCACGGGAGTCACTATAGCCGAGGGGCACTGGGCGGGGCGGGGCCTCCTTCGTGCCAACTGCTGACTCAGAGTTGAACGATCGTATGTGGCGTAGGCTTAATGTTGCTGTTCTGTGCAGCCAATATTCTTGCTTGGCATCTCGCCCCATCCAGGCAGTTCACGGATTGCATTTGACATTGATCGTCCAGAAGTTTTCATGGCGATCAGCTTAACCAAACCGTCCCCCGCTGTAACCCAGGGCTTTACCTGGGTCCCCGTGGTACCAACCACAGCTCCGTGCTGCCAGCGGCAAATCGCCGGCGTGTCGGCATGAAAAAAATACAGTCTATCTTTTGTAAACACAAAATACAGCTTATAATTTGTAAACAAAATAAACAGGCTATTGACTGTATGAGTGATTATCCAATCCGTACCGAGCAACAGCTTTCGCTCTTGCTGAGGAGCTTTCGGCAAGCCCGCGGCATGACGCAGGCCGATCTGGCGCGGGCGCTGGGCGTCACCCAGCAAACCGCTTCCGATCTGGAGCGCAAGGCGTCAGCGGCCAGCGTAAGCCGCCTGCTGCGCATGCTTTCGGCCTTGGGTGTAGAACTGGTCCTGCGTGACAAACAGGCCGCCAGTGATGCCGCAACGCAGCGTACGCCGACCGATTGGTAAGCCATGGGACGAAGCTCTCATACCCGACAGCTTGACCTGTGGATGAATGGCCAGCACGTGGGTGTCTGGTCGCGTCGCGCCGCAGGTGACACACTGGCCTACGCCAAGACCTGGTTTGATGCACCCCAGGGACGTCCCCTGTCGCTGTCGCTGCCTTTTCAGCCCGGCAATCAGGCACATCAGGGCGAGGCCGTACGCAATTTTTTCTCCAACTTGCTGCCCGACAGCCAGCCCATTCTGGAACGACTGGCACAGCGCTTCAAGACCGGCTCCACCGAAGCGTTCGATCTGCTGACAGAGATCGGCCGGGACTGTGTGGGCGCATTGCAGATCGTGCCCGCCGGGCAAGAGCCGGGCAACCCGCTTGTCATTGAGGGCGTCGCCCTTGACAACGCCGGTGTTGCCAGAGAGCTGGCTGCTGCCATCGGCTCCGGCGCACGCCCGGGCGAGGCCGATGACACTACGCCGTTCCGGATTTCGCTCGCCGGCGCGCAAGAGAAAACCGCACTGTTGCGTGTCGGCCGGCAGTGGCTGCGACCGACCGGTGCAACGCCCACCACACACATCCTGAAACTGCCCTTGGGCCTGTTCGGCAACCAGAAACTCGATCTGAATGACTCGGTAGAGAACGAATGGCTGTGCGCCCAGCTGCTGGCGGCCTACCAGCTGCCAGTAGCCAGCTGCGAACTTGGCAATTTTGATGGCACACGGGCCTTGATCGTTGAGCGTTTTGACCGCCGCTGGAGCGCCGGCAACAAAGCCTTGCTGCGCTTGCCACAAGAAGACATGTGCCAGGCTACCGGCACTTCACCGCTCCTCAAGTACGAGGCCGATGGCGGTCCGGGGATGGACCGGATCCTGGCCTTGCTGGCGTCATCTGGCCAGCGGGAAAGCGATCGTAAAACTTTTTTTCAGGCACAACTGCTGTTCTGGCTGTTGTGCGCGCCCGATGGCCACGCCAAGAACTTCAGCATCCACATCGGCGCACGCGGGGCGTTTACGATGACGCCGCTGTATGACGTGTTGTCGGCTTACCCGATGCTGGGCGCTGGTCCCAACCAGATCAACCCCCACAAAATCAGGTTGGCGATGGCTGTACGCGGGAAGAATCCGCACTGGAAGATGCGCGATGTGCTGCGCCGCCACTGGAACGAGGTGGCGCGACGCA
>CAIQVX010000082.1 GCA_903875275.1 uncultured beta proteobacterium
CCATCGGTTTGATGGCGATGCGGCCACAGGCGCAGATAGCGCTGCCCACTGTCACCGCCACTGCACAGCGTGGCGGCGGCGTCCACCTTGAGACCGGTCAGGACGTCAGCCACAACCATCGGCGTGAAATCCTTGTTGGCCTCGGTAAAGGCCTGCGCCACGGCTTCGTTTTCCTGAACCAGCAGGCTGCAGGTGGCGTACACCAGACGGCCGCCGGGTTTGAGCAGGCGCGCTGCGCTTTGCAAAATGGCGGCCTGCGTCACGGCCATCTGCTCTACCTGGGCCAGCGTCTGTCGCCATTTCAGATCCGGGTTGCGCCGCAGCGTACCCAGCCCGGAACAGGGGGCATCCACCAGCACCCGGTCGATCTTGCCCGCCAGTCGTTTGATGCGATCGTCGCGCTCGTGCGCAATCGCCGCCGGATGCACATTGGACAGGCCGCTGCGTGCCAGGCGTGGCTTCAAGGCGTCGAGTCGATGCGCCGAGGTGTCAAAGGCGTAAAGGCGCCCGGTGTTGCGCATGGCAGCGCCTATGGCCAGCGTCTTGCCGCCGGCGCCAGCGCAGAAATCGACCACCATCTCGCCGCGCTTGGCATCGAGCAGCATCGCCAGCAATTGCGAGCCCTCGTCCTGCACCTCGAAGGCACCCCGCACAAAGGCATCGAACCTGTTCAGCGTCGGCTTGCCGGCGATGCGCAGGCCCAGCGGTGAATACAGTGTGGGAACGGCCTTGATGCCGGCCACTGCCAGTTCCTTTTGCACATCGGCACGCTTGGCGGTCAAGGCGTTGACCCGCAGGTCAAGGCCGGCGCTGTGGTTCAGACTCTCCGCCAGCGGCCAGAAGTCTGCCCCCAACTGGTCTTTGAGCGGCTGCACCAGCCACTCTGGCAGGTTGTGGCGATGGCGTTCCATCAAGTCAGGTACATTGATTTTTTCGCACTGATCCAGCCAGTTCTTTTCCTGATCAGTCAAGGCGCTGCGCAGAAAGTCGCCAGGGCCGTAAAAACCAAGAATCGCAAGTCGCCGCTCTTTCGGTCCGCTGCCCGACGGTGCACAATGATCGAACAGCAGTTTCTTGCGCAGCACGTTGTACACCGTGCCAGACAGCGTGGCGCGCTCACGCGGACCCAGACCCCGGTTGTCGCGGAAGAAGCGCGACACGATGGCGTCGGTCGGGTGATCAAATTTGAGTGTCAGCCGCACCAGTTCAGAACAGGCGTCAAGCAGGGCTTTGGGATGCATAGGCGCGGATTGTCCCATGGGCGGCGCCATCGGCCCGCGGCTCGCCTCAGGAATGCTGCAACAGGTCTGAAATCGCCCGCGGATAGATCAGATGTTCCTGGGTCAGCACGCGCGCCGCCAGCGCGTCGGCCGTGTCGCCCGGCAAGACGGGAACAACCGCCTGCGCCAGAATCGCGCCGTGATCCAGTTCGGCCGTCACCTGATGCACAGTCAGGCCGGCCACTTTGCAGCCTTCATCCAGTGCTCTTTGATGGGTGTGCAAGCCCGGGAAGGCCGGCAACAGCGAGGGATGAATATTGAGCAGCCGCCCAGCGTAGCGACTCACAAAGCCGGGTGTCAGGATGCGCATGAAGCCGGCCAGCACCACCAGCACAGGAGAACCCGGCTCTTCGTAGTGATCAATCTGCGCGGCCAGTGCAGTATCGAAGGCCTCACGCGAGTCAAAAAGCTTGTGATCCAGCACGACCGTGGCAATGCCCAGCCCGGCTGCAAAAGCCAGGCCTTTGGCGTCGGCACGGTTGCTGATGACGGCGGCAATGCGGGCGTCCAATTTCTCGCGCCAGGCATCGCGCTGGGCGGCCTTCACAATGGCCGCCATATTGGAGCCCGTGCCAGAGATCAAAATAACGATGTTTCTCATACCGGACCGAATTATGACTCTGACCCCTATTGAAGCCCGTGTGCTTGGCACCCTGATGGAAAAAGCACGCACCGTACCCGACAGCTACCCGCTGACGCTCAACTCCATGCTGCTGGGCTGCAACCAGAAAAGCAGCCGCGAGCCACTGATGGAACTCGATGAGGCGCAAGTCGCCAGCGCCCTTGATACGCTGATCAGTGCCAGCCTGGTGCGATCCGTCAGTGGCGGGCGCAGCGCCCGTTATGAACACAACTTCCAGCGCGGCATGGGCGTCTACGAGCAGTCGGCGGTGCTGCTGGGGGTGTTGATGCTGCGCGGTCCGCAGACTGCGGCCGAGTTGCGCCTGAACACCGAGCGCTGGTACAGGTTTGCCGACATCTCCTCGGTCGAGGGATTCCTGGAGGAACTGCAGGACCGCTCTGCCGAAAAAGGCGGCCCGATGGTGATCAAACTCGCGCGTGCCCACGGTGCCCGCGAGCAGCGTTGGGCGCACCTGCTGTGCGGCGACGTCGATCCGGGTCAGGCGCCAACTCACCATGCTGGCAGCGGCAACAACGCCGAGCGCATTGAAAAGCTCGAAGCCGACGTTGCCGAGTTGCGCGAAACCGTGCAAAAACTTTGTCAGGAATTGGGCGTGTCACCACCTGGACAGACATAATCGAACGACCGTGCTAAAAACACCGGATATTTGGAGGCCCCCACATGGATTTGGCATTTACCCCTGAAGAGCAGAAATTCCGCGCCGACATTCGCGCCTGGGTGCGCGCAAGCCTGCCGCAGGATATTTCACACAAGGTGCACAACGCCCTGCGCCTGACACGAGACGACATGCAGCGCTGGGGCAAGATTCTGGGCAAGAAGGGCTGGCTTGGCCATGCCTGGCCCAAGTCCTTTGGCGGACCGGGCTGGACAGCTGTCGAGAAGCACCTGTTTGAAGAAGAATGCGCTCTGGCCGGGGCACCGCGTGTGGTTCCGTTCGGACCGGTGATGGTGGAG
>CAIQVX010000083.1 GCA_903875275.1 uncultured beta proteobacterium
AGGATGACTACAAGCCACGGGATAACCCGGACAGCGACTAGGCACTGTTTATGCTTGTTGGTACCAAAGGGGTAATGATATGGTTGAACGAAAACGCAGTGAAGAATTCGCCGAGGGTAAAGATCGCCTGGATGAAATTGGACGCCGTCTGGGTGAAGCATTCGGCAAAGTAAAGCCTGAGTCATCGGGTGGCGGCTTCTTTTCCGGCTTGGGCAAACTGGTGGAGCAGTTGGGAAAGCTCGCCCAGGAAGCCGAGCAATCCGGTGGAAGTCTCAGCAAGACTGGCGACTTCAATGTGGGGTCAGGCCAGCGCTCCAAGGGCGTCTATGGTTTTTCCATCAAGACCGGTCTGGGTGACAAAGGACCCAGAGTCGAGCCCTTCGGCAATATTCGAAAAGACGAAGACGGAAAACTGGTCTCGGTGCACGAGATTCGTGAACCGATGGTCGATCTGTTCGATGAGGCCGCTCGCCTGTTGATTGTGGCCGAGGTGCCGGGTGTCGAGGCAAAGAATGTGCGCGTTGAAGTGCACGACGACATCCTGATCATTTCGACCGAAAAAAGCGAGCCCAATTACCGCAAGGAGTTGCTTCTGCCAGCCAGTTATTCGAGCGACAAGCTGAGTTTTCAGTGCCGCAATGGCGTGCTGGAAATCGTGCTCAAGAAGGACAAGTCAAAGGGCAGAAAATGAAGAAATCTGCCAGCAAACCCCTGCGCTTGAAAGTCAGTGAAGCGCTGGGCAAGGACGTGGGACGCTCACTGGCGCGCATGGATCCGGCTGACATTGCAGCACTTGGCGCCGAGATCGGCGACATCGTGGAGGTTGTCGGCAAGCGGCGCACGGTTTGCAAACTGATGCCAGCCTACAAGGACGACCGAGGCGCAGCCCGGGTGCAACTCGATGGCTTGTCGCGTGGCAATGCTGGTGTGGCCCTGGACGATGCCGTGGCGGTGCAGAAGGTGGCGGCGCAGGCAGCGCAGCGCATCGTCCTGTCACCCACCGCGCCTGGCTTGTCTGACCGCGATCTCCAGTTCATCGGCAGTCGGCTCGATGGTCTGCCGGTGCTCGAAGGCGACCGCATCCGTGGTACCTTGTTTGGTAGCCGCTCACTGGATTTTCTGGTGCGCGAGACGCAACCCAAAGGTCCGGTTCTGATTGCACCCTCGACCCTGCTGACGGTGGGTAAGGCGCAGACCGAGGCAAAGGCCCAGCCGGCCGGACGAGCCACTTTTTCTTACGAAGACATTGGCGGCCTCAAGCGCGAAGTGCAGCGGGTGCGCGAGATCATCGAGTTGCCCCTGCGCTTTCCCGAGGTCTTTGTCCGTCTCGGCATCGACGCGCCGAAGGGCGTACTGCTGTATGGCCCACCAGGCTGCGGCAAGACCTTGATCGCGCGCGCGGTTGCGCATGAGACCGACGTCCGTTTTTTCTCGATCAGCGGCCCAGAGATCATGCAGAAGTTCTACGGTGAATCCGAGGGCTATCTGCGCAAGTTGTTTGATGACGCGACCAAGCAGGCGCCCAGCATCATCTTCATTGACGAAATCGATTCGATCGCTCCAAAGCGCGAAGGTCTGGGAGGCGAGCACCAGGTCGAACGCCGCGTGGTAGCCCAACTCCTGAGCCTGATGGATGGCCTGAAGGCGCGTGGCCAGGTGATTGTGATTGCTGCCACCAACATTCCGAACGCCATCG
>CAIQVX010000084.1 GCA_903875275.1 uncultured beta proteobacterium
AATCGTCCCACGCCTTGATTGTGTCTCGCCGGAAAGCCTCGCGCTTTTCCTCTCGGTCAACATACTGGGTAATGGCTTCGCGCATGACCCAATGCGCAGTCCGCTGGCGTGCCTCGGCCAGATTATCGACACGGGCGCGGGTGTCCACATCGAGTTTGATAGACACGGTTTTGGCGGCGATGTGAGGCTGTGGCATGGCGGTGCACCCAAGATTATTAACAGGTGTTACCTTAACACACTTTGTTGAGGCTGGATATGTTTTTCAGCCAGCGCCCCGGTTACACTTGGCGCCGGATGTCATCCACTTGGGTCATCCACTTATCGACGTTTTCTAACCGCTGGATTTTGTGAAGTCCAATGCTGGCGCGGGTTGCGAGGGATCTAAACCACGAAAGTGGGTTCGATCCCCGCCAGCCAGCACCAGTCGACCGCCTTGTGGCCGTCAACACTCAATCGTTCTTGGCGCCCTGATTGACCCAGTTTTTGAGGGTCTCGATATCCCCGGCAGCCAGCTTTTCCTTGCCATGCGGCATCCGGATCGAGGGGTGTGCTCGTCCCTCCACCAGCATGTTGAGGGCGCTGGTGAAGGCGTCACCGGGCTTGACCAGCGCGCCGAACTTGCCGCCTTTCATGAGCGCCGCATAACTGGAAGTGTCGAGGCCGCTGGCTTCAAATCCGGGCTTGCCGGAAATATGACACTCCGAGCAGTTCCTAGTGAGAATCGGCTGAACGTCCTTGCTGTAACTCACGGTCTTGAGTGAGCACGAGCCCAGTATTGCTACTGCGGACAGCAGAGTAGCGCGCAGTATGAATTTCATGCACATTTTGCTTTCTCCAGGTCACCGGGCACCATCTTAAAGCACGCCGCGGCCGATGACCAGAAGATTCAGCGCGTGCGCATGGGCTACAAAGCTCGGGAAAGCCCAGCGCCGGTGCCGGACTGCTTCAGGTTTGATTCAGATCAAAGTGACAAATCAAAACCTCACTAGCATTTAAGATGGAGGCCGCCATGTTTGAACAACCGATTAGAAATCTGATGGAACGTAAGAAGTTTCTTACGGCGCCACCGGAGGCCACTGTCAGCGAAGCTGCCAGGCTGATGGCTCAAAAAAATGTAGGCGCCATTCTGGTGCTTGAAAAAGAACGTCTGGTCGGTATATTTTCCGAGCGTGACGTCGTGTTTCGCGTGATTGCCAAAGGGCTTGACGCCAAGACCACCCGGCTGTCCCAGGTCATGACCGCCGACCCTAAGACCCTCGAGCCCGGAAAATCCTACGGACACGCGCTGTTATTGATGCAGGAAAACGGCTTTCGCCATGTGCCTGTGGTTGAAAATGGCCGGCCCATTGGCATTATTTCATCGCGAAACGCGATGGATCCAGACCTGGAGGAGTTCGTCTTCGAAGAGCGGCGGCGTGAGCATCACCGCTAGACATTGCCCCGATTTTCTTGCTGACGGACTGACAGATCAAGCAGCATGGCATCTCCGTAGCTGAAGAAGCGGTAGTTGCTGGCAATTGCATGCCGGTAAAGGGCCATGATCCGGTCATACCCGGCGAAGGCGCTGACCAGCATCATCAAACTGGATTTGGGCAGGTGAAAGTTGGTTAACAGCCGGTCTACCACCTTGAACCGAAATCCCGGTGTGATGAAGATCTGGGTGTCCGCTGAAAATGGGGCCAGGGCCGAATCCCCTGATCCAGGATTCGGTGCTTCTTTGGCCCACGATTCCAGTGCGCGCACGCTGGTGGTACCGACGGCCACCACCCGGCCACCACGGGCACGACATTCAGTGATGGCCTGCTGAGTCGCGGCGGGGACTTCGTACCATTCGCTGTGCATCTGGTGATCGGACAGGTTCTCGGTCTTGACGGGTTGAAAAGTTCCGGCACCGACGTGCAGTGTGACAAAACAGCGTCGGATACCCGCAGTGTCCAGGGCTGCCAGAAGCGTATTGTCGAAATGCAGCGCTGCGGTGGGAGCGGCTACCGCTCCAGGGTTTCTCGCGAAAACAGTCTGGTAGCGCGCTGCATCATCAGCGTCATCACTGTGCCTGATATACGGTGGCAAGGGTACGTGGCCATGGCGCTCGATCAGCGTCAACGGGTCGTCCCCGGCGTCGTTTGACAGGACAAGGCGAAACAATGCGCCACCCTCATCCGGCCAGCGTCCGAGCAAGGTTGCGCGCAGCGTGTCCTTTGTACCTGGCGCGCTTTGCAGCGTCAGCGTCGTACCGATTTGTGGTTTCTTGCTGACCCGCATGTGCGCAGCCACCTGATTGCCAGCGAGCACCCTTTCTATCAGCAGTTCAACCTTGGCGCCGGTCGGCTTCTCGCCAAACAGGCGGGCCTTGATAACCTTGGTGTCATTGAAAACGAGCAGGTCGCCCGCTCGCAACAGGCCCGGTAAGTCGCGAAAAATACGGTCCTCTGGCACGGAGCCGCTGGCGTCCAGCAAGCGCGAGCCACTGCGTTCAGCGCTGGGGTGCTGCGCAATCAGGGCATCGGGCAGAGCGAAGTCAAAATCACTCAAGAGGAAGGGGCGCGTTGCCGCCGGCAGCGATGTGGGCATGGTGCTTCTGAAAAGACAAGGCAGAATTGTCCCATGCCTGAAAAAGCCAAGCCTCGTGTGACCGACTCCATCGCCGCATGAGTTCGATAACCCCGAGCCCCTCGACGAAGCCGCTCAGTGGCCCCCAAAAGGCGCTGCGCAAGCTGGGGTTGCTGCGACCGATTGATCTGGCACTGCATCTGCCCCTGCGCTACGAGGATGAGACACGGATCGTTAAATTGTCGGATGCGCAGGAGGGGCAGCTACTCCAGATCGAGGGTGTGGTGACCGCCTGCGAGTTGCGGCAACGGGGGCGGCGTCAGTTGCTCGTCACAGTGGACGATGGCTCGGACACCTGTCTGCTTCGCTTCTTCAGCTTCTATCCAACCCAGCAAAAGGCGCTGGCAGTGGGCAACCGGATCCGGGCGCGCGGCGAGGTCCGGGGTGGGTCTCTGGGCTGGCAGATGATGCACCCGACCTTCAAGTCTGCTTTGGCAGAATTGCCGGCGGCATTGACGCCGGTTTATCCCACAGTCGCCGGGCTTCCACAGGCCTATCTTCGCCGTGCCGTGCAAGGCGCTCTGGACCGTGCCGAACTGACCGAGACGGTTCCACCCGACAGGTTGTACGCGACGGACCGGCGACCGGCGTGGAGTCTGCACCATGCCTTGACCTTCCTGCACAACCCACCCCCTGAGGTGTCGCTGGAAACGCTGGAGGATCACAGTCATCCGGCGTGGGAGAGACTCAAGGCCGAGGAACTGCTCGCGCAGCAGTTGTCGCAGTTGCAGGCCAAGCGCGAGCGTGCTGGTTTCTGCGCACCGGCACTGCGCCTGCCACTGCACGGCGGTCCGTTCCTGCCGCAGCAGTTGCTGGCGGCCTTTGCCTTTGAGCTGACCCGTGCGCAGCAACGGGTCATTCGGGAAATCGCATCTGATTTGGAGCGCGCCGTACCGATGCACCGACTGTTGCAAGGGGATGTTGGCGCTGGCAAGACGGTGCTTGCCGCGCTCGCTGGAGCGATCTGCATAGCCGCGGGTCGTCAGTGTGCCCTGATGGCGCCGACCGAGATTCTGGCGGAGCAGCACTTCCGTAAACTGATCGGCTGGCTTGAGCCCCTGGGTGTCAAGACCGCCTGGCTGACCGGTAGTCAATCGATCAGGGAACGGCGTGCCATGCTGGCGCTGATCGCCAGCGGAGAAGCGTCCCTGGTGGTTGGCACACATGCGATGATTCAGGACAAGGTGGTTTTCAAGGGGCTGGCGCTGGCCATCATCGACGAGCAGCACCGTTTTGGTGTGGCACAACGCCTGGCACTGCGCAGCAAGTTGAGTCAGGACAGGCAGGAGCCGCATCTCTTGATGATGACTGCGACTCCGATTCCGCGGACTCTGGCGATGAGCTACTACGCAGATCTGGATGTCTCGACGCTTGACGAATTGCCGCCTGGAAGGACGCCCATCGTCACCCGGATCGTGAACGAAGGGCGTCGCGACGAGGTGATACGACGCATTCACGAGCAACTGGCGCAGGGACGGCAGGTGTACTGGGTGTGTCCCCTGATTGAAGAGAGTGAAGCGCTCGACCTGAGTAACGCCACTGCAACCCACGCCCAACTTAGTGCAGCCCTGTCGGATGTGGCAGTGGGGTTGCTGCATTCGCGCCTTGGCAGTGCCGAGAAGAAGGACGTGATGGCCCTGTTTGTCAGTGGCCGGCTGGGGGTCCTGGTCAGCACCACCGTGATCGAGGTGGGGGTCGATGTGCCCAACGCCACGATGATGGTGATCGAGCACGCTGAGCGTTTCGGCTTGTCCCAGTTACACCAGTTGCGCGGGCGGGTTGGACGCGGCGGTGGTGCATCGGCCTGTGTGCTCCTGTATTCCACAGGAGATTCAACGCGGCTCGGTGACACGGCACGCGAGCGACTCAGGGCCATGGCGCAGACATCGGATGGATTTGAGATCGCACGGCGCGACCTCGAGATACGGGGTCCGGGCGAATTTCTCGGCGCTCGGCAATCGGGTGCGGCACTTCTGCGGTTTGCCGATCTGCTTGCAGACGGTGCCCTGCTCGACTGGGCGCGGCAAACCGCGCCATGGCTGCTGGACCGTTACCCGTTGCTGGCGCAGCAGCATATCCAGCGTTGGCTTGGCGGCAAAGCGGAGTACTTGAAGGCCTGACGCGTGGGTCGGCGCAATGCATTCAAGCGACTACTGTAACTTTGGTAGGACAATGAGGGTATGACCCTGACGGAACTGAAATACATCGTGGCAGTAGCGCGCGAGAGGCATTTTGGAAAGGCCGCTGATGCCTGCTTTGTCTCACAGCCGACGCTCTCGGTGGCGGTCAAGAAGCTTGAGGACGAACTTGATGTGAAGCTGTTTGAGCGTAGCGCCAACGAAGTCACCGTCACAGCACTGGGGGTGGCCATCGTGCGGCAGGCGCAAAGTGTGCTGGAGCAGGCTGCAGCCATTCGAGAAATTGCCAAGCGAGGCAAAGACCCTTTGAACGGCGCGCTGACGCTGGGTGTGATTTACACCATCAGCCCCTATTTGTTGCCGGATCTGGTGCGTCAGGTGATTGCGCAGACGCCGCAAATGCCGCTGATGCTGCAGGAGAATTTCACTGTTAAGCTGCTTGACATGCTGCGCACGGGGGACATTGACTGCGCGATTCTCGCCGAGCCCTTTCCGGACGCGGGTCTGGCTGTTGCGCCACTGTACGACGAACCATTCATGGCAGCCGTCCCCAGCAATCACCGCTTGGCCGCACTGCAGCAGGTGACGACTGAAGAGTTGAAGCAGGAGTCGATGTTGCTGCTGGGCAGTGGACATTGTTTTCGGGATCATGTGCTGGAGGTTTGCCCGGAATTTGCACGTTTTTCCAGCAACGCAGATGGTATTCGGCGCAGTTTCGAGGGCTCTTCGCTCGAAACCATCAAGCACATGGTGGCGGCCGGCATGGGCGTGACGCTGGTTCCGCGTCTGAGCGTGCCCAAGGAGGCGTTTGCGCCGAGGAGTCGTCGCAAGTCCACTGAGAATTCACACATCAGCTACCTGCCTTTTGCGGGTGACCCCCCAACACGTCGGGTTGTGCTGGCCTGGCGCCGCAGTTTTACCCGTTACGAGGCGATCGCGGCACTGCGCAATGCCATTTATGCCTGCGAGTTACCAGGCGTAACGCGTCTTTCCTGAGGTCTCTGAGGTGAAACCCCTGCAGTTGCGTTTTCTTTCCTACCTTGACCTCGTCCGCTGGAATCGTCCGGCGGGGTGGTTGTTGTTGCTTTGGCCTACCCTGAGTGCGCTTTGGATCGCGGCGAATGGATTTCCAGGATGGCATTTGCTGCTGGTGTTCACGCTGGGGACCATTCTGATGCGCAGCGCCGGCTGCTGCATCAATGATGTCGCCGACCGCGAGTTTGACCGGCATGTCAAGCGCACGGCCAGCCGCCCGGTGACGACCGGCGTCGTGACGGTGAAGGAGGCCTTGTTGGTTGGGGCGCTACTGGCACTGTTGGCCTTCGCTCTGGTGCTGAGCACCAATGCCGTCACCGTTGCATGGTCAATTTTGGCCCTGGTCATCACCCTGATCTATCCCTATACCAAGCGCTTTGTCTCGATGCCGCAGGCGGTCCTGGGCGTGGCCTTCAGTTTCGGCATTCCAATGGCCTTCTCGGCCGTTCAGGGGCAGAACACATTGAGTCTTGCGGCCTTGCTCGCCAGCGTGCCCACGCTGGCCTGGGTCTTGCTGCTGGGCAATCTGTTCTGGGTGCTTGCCTACGACACTGAATACGCGATGGTGGATCGTGACGATGACATCGCGATTGGCATGAAGACGTCGGCCATCACCTTGGGTCGCCTGGATGTGCCGGTGGTTCTTGTTTGTTACCTGCTCTACATTGTTATCTGGGATCTGGCGCTCACCCCGTACGCCCAGAGCAAACCTTTCTATATCGCCGTAACACTCGCTTTCGGGCAGGTCGCCTGGCATTACACCTTGATTCGAAACCGTTCACGAGACGGTTGTTTCAGGGCGTTCCGGATGAATCACTGGCTGGGTTTGACGCTCTTCGCCGGAATTGTGGCAAGTTATGCGCTGAAATGAAAAGGCCGCCCGGTGCGGCGGCCTTGATCTGCAGGGACGTCGAAGGTCTTACTGAGAGGCGGCAGCGCTCGGTTTCTTTGCCTTGGCTTTCTTGCCCTTGCTTTTCTTGGTCTTCGATGCAGCGGCTTTCTTGGATCTTCCGGTTTTCTTTGCCTTTTTGGCGGTCTTGGCTTTTGCGGGCGCCGCTTGGGTTGTCTCCTGGGCGGATACGGGGCTGGAGATCACAGTCAGAGGCGCGGCGATGATGGCGGCACTGAGAAGTGCAGCAAGAAAAGTTTTCATGGGTAAATCCTGAAGGTCGGGCTGAAGTAGCGGGTCTTACTGTAACGCCTGCGTTCGCGGCGCGGTTGACGGTCAGGCATCCCCCAATTGATCACCGAGTTCCCTGGCCCGATTGCGTGCCACATAGATGGCGTTGATCAGTTGGGCCGGCAGATCATCGTCGTCCATCGAGGTGATCGCAGCCTCTGTGGTCCCCCCCTTGGAAGTGACGCGCTGGCGCAAGACCCTTGGCGTTTCGCTGCTGCTGCGAGCCAGGGCGCTGGCACCAACGAACGTGGCCACTGTCAATTGGTGTGCCTGCTCACGCGTCAAACCCATCTCGGTGCCGGCCGTAGTCATCGCTTCCATGAAGTAGAACAGGTAGGCAGGACCCGAGCCGGAAAGCGCGGTCACCGCGTCCAGCTTTTCTTCGCTGTCGAGCCAGAGAAACTCACCCGTGCTGGCCATGACCTGTTCAACCCATTTCCGGTCCGCTTGGTGGACGGGGGGGCGGGCGAAGAGGGCACTGATGCCTTTGCCGATCAGCGCTGGCGTATTTGGCATGGCGCGTACGACACGCTCGGTACCCAGCCAGCGTGAAAGGCTGTCGCTTCGGATGCCAGCAGCCACGCTAAGATGCAAAGCCTGGCGCGTATGTGCCTGAACCGGTGCGGCAGCCTGCCTGAAAGTCTGCGGTTTGACAGCCCACACCACCAGATCGGCCCCAGCCAGGAAGGCGTCAGGCGTAGCCGCACCCGTCAGACCGTAGCTGCTCGCGAGCCTGTCACGGGCCGGGGCAAATGGCTCCACCACGTCAATCTGATCAAGCGGAAAGCCCTGTCTCAGCAAACCGCCGATGATGGCGCTGGCCATGTTGCCCCCGCCGATGAATGCAATGCGCTTGCTCATGAACGTCCTTGTGTCGCCACACGATGTGGCGCTAGGGCTGGAGTCTAATCAATCGTGCCTGAACCTGAGAGTTCAAGTGCAATTCGACGGTTCTAGAGAATGGTTTGTCGCACTGCATAGTCCCAGCGCTCCATCAACTCGCGGGCACGGTCGCTGGCCAGTGCGGGGATGAAGCGCCGCTCAGCCCGCCACAAGTCGCTCAACTCATCGGTGCTTTGGTAAACCCCTGTGGCCAGACCCGCCAGGTACGCGGCGCCCAAGGCGGTGGTTTCGATGACGAAAGGGCGCACCACCTCAATGCCCAGCAAGTCGGCCTGAAACTGCATAAGGAGATCATTGACGCTGGCACCCCCATCGACACGCAGTTCGGTCACTGGCGCGCCGCCAGCCTCGATTGCGTCACGACTCATGGCTTTAAGCAGGGCGGCACTCTGGAAAGCGATGCTCTCAAGTGCTGCCCGTGCAATGTGGGCAACAGTACTACCACGCGTGAGGCCGGTGATGCTGCCACGCGCATCGGGCTTCCAGTAGGGCGCGCCCAGACCTGTGAACGCTGGCACCACCATCACGCCGCCAGAGTCGGGAACACTTTGTGCAAGTTCCTGAACCTCGGAACTGTCCGAAATGGCGTGCAGTCCGTCGCGCAGCCACTGCACCACGGCACCTCCAATGAACACGCTGCCTTCCATCGCAAACTCGGGCCGTGAACTGGTCTGTGCGGCGCTGGTGCTGATCAGACCGTGCCTGGAGGTTTGAAACCTGTCGCCCGTGTGCATCAGCATGAAACAGCCCGTGCCATAGGTGTTTTTCACCATGCCGGCCTTGAAACAGGCCTGACCGAACAGGGCGCTTTGCTGGTCACCGGCGACGCCGCCTATGGTGATGGCGTGACCCAGCAAATCGGCCTTGACCTCGCCGTAAATTGCGCTCGAAGGCTTCACTGTGGGCATCAGGCTGGCCGGAATCTCCATCGCCTGCATCAACTCGGTGTCCCACTCGTTGCTGTGCACGTTGAATAGCATGGTTCTGGAGGCGTTACCGACGTCGGTGGCATGTACGGCGCCACCCGTCAGACACCATATCAGCCAGCTGTCAACCGTGCCAAAGGCCAGTTCGCCGTTCTGCGCCTGCTGGCGAGCGCCGGGCACCTGGTCCAGCAACCACTTGAGTTTGGTGGCGGAAAAATAGGCATCCACCAGCAAGCCGGTGCGGGCCTGAATCATCCCTGCCAGTCCGCGCTCGCGCAGATCCGCGCAGGCGGGTTCTGCGCGGCGGTCCTGCCAAACGATGGCATGGTGAATCGGCATGCCGGTACGACGGCTCCAGACGATGGTGGTTTCGCGTTGATTAGTGATGCCCAGCGCGCGAACCTCCCGTGCCTGGATGCCGGCGCTGACCAGTGCCTGGCGGGCGGTCGCCAGTTGTGTGCGCCAGATTTCCTGCGGGTCATGCTCCACCCAGCCGGGTTGGGGGTAGAACTGGGTCAGTTCCTGCTGTGCCTGTGACACAACACGGCCGCTGTCGTCGAACACGATGCTGCGGGAACTCGATGTGCCCTGGTCCAGGGCGAGCAGATAGGTCATGGTATGCGGCCGGTGTTGGGACAGGAGGCATTATTGATCGATACGGAGGCCGGCTGAAGTCAGCCTCGACGCCCACTCGGTTTGAGATAATTGGCGGATGCCAACCGCAACAAAGCCCTTGCCGACCAGACGCGAAGAACTGGTCGGGAGGCTGGCCGTAGATTACCAGTACGACGTCGCCATCGTCGGCGGCGGCGCCACCGGATTGGGGGTGGCGTTGGATGCCGCCGCGCGTGGACTGAGTGTGGCACTGGTGGAGTCACACGATTTTGCCAAGGGAACCTCGTCACGGGCCACCAAACTGGTGCATGGGGGGGTTCGCTATCTGGCGCAGGGTAATGTGGGCTTGGTGCGCGAGGCATTGCGCGAGCGAAGCATCCTGCTCGAGAACGCACCCCATCTGGCCCAATCCCTGGCCTTCGTGGTTCCCACCTACAAGTGGTGGGAATTCCCGTTCTATGGAATCGGGCTTGGCCTGTACGACCTGATGGCGGGGCACAGGGGGCTGGGAAAGACCCGGATATTAGGAGCCCGGCAAACGCTTTCGCTACTGCCAGGGTCGAAGTCGGAGCACCTTCTGGGGGGTATCAAGTACTGGGACGGTCAGTTCAATGACGCCCGTCTCGCACTGGCGCTGGCCCGCAGCGCCGCGCTGCGCGGTGCCCTGTTGGTCAACTACATGAAGGCCACTGACCTGATCTACGAGGGGGTACAGGTTTCGGGTCTGGTGTGCCAGGACACCATGACGGGCGCGAAATACCCCATTCGGTCGCGCTGTGTGGTTAATGCAGCGGGCGTCTGGGTCGATGAATTGCGGCAAAAGGATGGCGTAGCCGGCGGCCGACCCGCGGTGAAACCGATGGTGGCGCCCAGTCAGGGTGTGCACATTGTTGTGGATAGGGAGTTTTTGGGTGGTGACACCGCACTGATGGTGCCCAAGACGGCTGATGGGCGGGTGCTGTTCGCAGTGCCTTGGCTGGGTAAAGTGATTCTGGGCACCACCGACACGCCACGTCACGATCTGGCGCGCGAGCCGTTGCCGTTCAAGGAGGAGATCGACTTTATCCTGAGTGAATCGGCCCGTTATTTGAGCCGGGCGCCGCTGCGCAGCGATATACGCAGCGTGTGGGTCGGTCTGCGCCCGCTGGCCAAGCCGCCGGACGACGAGGGCGACAGTACCAAGGGTTTGAGCCGTGAGCACACTGTGTCGGTGAGCCGTAGCGGGCTGGTCACTGTGACTGGTGGCAAGTGGACAACTTACCGTGCCATGGCCGAGGATGTGCTCGATACCTGCATGCGGCGATCCCTGGTCGAAAGCAGGCCGGGTGGCGTCACTGCCGAATTGAAACTGGTTGGAGCGTTGGCTTTTGCAACCAAGGCGTCCTCGATTTGTCAGCCCCCAGGCGTTCATTCCTACGGCGACGAGCAGTCTGTGCTGCTTGATTTGCCGGGTACGGACAGGCTACTTTGTGTCGGGCTGAGCGAGGCCATGGTCCGTTTTGCGGCCCGCTACGAATATGCGATCAAGGTCGAAGATGTGCTGGCGCGGCGCTCCCGACTTTTGTTCCTGGACGCCAGACTGGCCGGCGCCCTGGCCGACTCTGTTGGAGACATACTGCAGCAGGAAACCGGCCTTGACCCTGAAATCGCCACCTTCTCCCGGTTGGCTGAGCAATATTTGCAAATTTAAGAATAGGCCCTATTGACGTCGATCGAAAAGTGATGCACAATAGCCGGCTTCGCTTGAAAAAGTACGAAGTGTCTGCCCAGCGAGCGTAATGTGAGTGGTTCACATTACAAACGACGGGCCCAAGACTGACTGGATTTATCCGGTGCAAGTTGGGAAGAATTGAAATGATCCAAGCTGAATCAAGATTAGAAGTTGCCGACAATACCGGCGCCAAGTCCGTACTGTGCATCAAGGTGCTCGGTGGGTCCAAGCGCCGCTATGCCAGCGTCGGCGACGTTATCAAAGTGAGTATCAAGGAAGCCGCCCCGCGCGGTCGCGTCAAAAAAGGCGAGATCTACAGCGCGGTCGTGGTTCGCACGGCCAAGGGTATCCGTCGCAGTGACGGCTCACTGGTCAAATTCGATGGCAATGCTGCAGTGTTGCTGAACGCCAAATTGGAGCCAATTGGCACCCGTATCTTCGGCCCGGTGACGCGTGAATTGCGTACCGAGAAATTCATGAAGATCGTGTCCCTGGCTCCTGAAGTTTTGTAAGGACGCGCCATGAACAAGATTCGCAAAGGCGACCAAATCATCGTGCTCGCGGGGCGCGACAAGGGCAAGCGTGGCACCATTGCCTCGCGCAAGGACGACTCGCACGTGGTTGTTGAGGGCGTCAATATCGTCAAGAAGCATACCAAGCCCAATCCCATGAAGGGGACGGTTGGCGGTATTGTTGAAAAGGCGATGCCCATTCATCAGTCCAATGTGGCGATTTTCAATGCCGCCACGGGCAAGGCTGACCGCGTAGGCATCAAGTTGCAGGCTGACGGCAAACGCGTTCGCGTTTACAAGTCCAGCGGCGCAGAAATCAAGGTGGCATAACATGGCGCGTCTTTTGCAGCAATATCGTGAAAAACTCGCTCCCGAGTTGATGGCCAAGTTTGGCTACACCTCGCCGATGCAAGTCCCCCGTCTGACCAAGATCACCCTGAACATGGGTGTTGGTGAAGCGGTTGCCGACAAGAAGGTCATGGACAACGCCGTGGGTGATCTGACAAAGATTGCTGGCCAAAAGCCAGTGGTTACCAAGGCCAAAAAGCCAATCGCTGGTTTCAAAATCCGCGAAGGCCAAGCCATTGGTTGCATGGTCACATTGCGTGGCGTGCAAATGTATGAATT
>CAIQVX010000085.1 GCA_903875275.1 uncultured beta proteobacterium
ACCACACGCGGATCCGGATAGCCCGGCATGGTCAGCTTGAGCTTCATGTCGTAGACGTAATTTTCAAGAACCCGGATGAAATCGAGGTTCAAAACGCCAGCGGCATTAAGAAGCAACGGCAATGTGATCAGCAGACTGAGTCCGATTCGCCTGCCATGACGCTTGAAGTAAGCAGCCAGTTTCATCGTGCCGATTCCAGTCAGAAACTTGCGGTCAGATTCAGGTGAATCTTCTGATCGCCCGCCTGCGGCAAACCCGAACCTGCGGTGAAGGGCACCAGACTGCCGGACAACAGGCGGCCCCATTCAGCGCTGAGCGAATAGGAAGCCGATCCATAGCGCAGCCCCAGCCCGACGCCCAACAGACGATCGTTGCCCGGCTTGTTCGGGTTGGCATCAGAATTGTTGTTGCGCAACCATCCGCCGTCCATAAAGGCGATCGGTCGCAGTCCAGGCAACCACGCGGGCCCGGTGGCCTCCAGCGACGCAAAGACACCCGTATCGCCAGCAAGCGCGCGCTCGGCGGTGCCGCGCACCGAGGCATTGCCTCCCAGACCAAACTGTTCACCCGAAATCAATGCGCCCGGGCTGTACTGGAACTGCGTTCGAGCACTCCAGCTCCAGCCTGATGCCGCCGCTGACACATAGCTGACCCCACCCCGCACGGCCTTCCAGTTCGTGCTGTTGATCCGCACATCCTCGCTCTGGTAAGCCTCCAGTGTGTTTCCAGCACCGCCGGACAGGTTGGCCGAGAGCTCCAGGTTGTAAGCCCAGGCCGTTGAATCGGTCTCCATGCGCACGCTGTAGCCCAGCGTCAAGGGGCGACTGCCACGCTCCAGTTGCCCTGGCACTGGCGCCTCATTGACCAGCGACACGTCGAACCGCTTGCGGTCCAGCGACAGCGTCAGCTGGCTTCGCCGTCCACCCTCAGGCTCCAGGTAGTGGTTGTAGCTCAGCCCCAGCGTCTGCCCGGCGCCAGTGCTGCTGAAAGTACCAAAGCTGCCCACCACGTCGGAGCGCGTGTAGGACAGGCCGAACACACCACCCTGCCGATAAAGCGGTATCCGGTAATTGAGACCGAGTTGCTTCACGTCCTGATGACGCGCAACCGAGGTCGTGTAGGCAGCCGACAGCTGGTGATCCAGGTCGAACAGGTTCGCATAGCCGCCCACCAGCGACAGACGGTCCTTGCCGGTCGATTCTGACCCGGTATTGGACAGGCTCGCTGAAAACTGCCAGGGTGCCGACTCCTTGACCAGCAGTCGGGCATCGATCCTGTCGGGCTGGTCGGACTCCTTGAGCGAGACCTGCAACTGCTTGCTCGGGTTTTCGTTGGCGATGGTGGTCTGAACTGCCAGAGCACCAAAATTGGGCACCTCGCCTTCGCGCAGGTCCGGAACGCTGGAGCGAATATTGGCCTCGCTGTGCTGGGCCTGCCCTTCCACTGAAACCTTCCCGACGACAAACTTGACAACGTGCAGAACCACCCTGGCGCCCACCTCCTGCGGCGGCAAGGAGACCCGGTGCAGTGCAAAACCACGCGCCTTGAGCTCAGCCTCCAGCGCCGCCGCTGCCTTTTGCAGCGTAGCCAGCGTCGCATCGGGTCCGATAAAAGGAGCCAGCAACTGCGACCACTCCGCCACCGACAAGGGACTGTCCCCAGTCACCTCAAAGCCGCTGATCGCAAAGCGAGCGCTTGCCCCCGTTGCGGCCGGCATGATCTGCTGTGAGAAGGCGCATCCATGCCAGTTCAAGCCTGCCGCCACCATGAGCACCCCGGCAAGGCCATCCGCACGCAGCAAGCGCCTGAGCATCCTGTTGTTTTCTGGCATGGCAAACGCCTCTTCTATCGACATAAGTTACTGGTGGATCTGGTGACATCACCCATGACGCTCAGCAACGCGGGGCTCGGACTGTTGGGCAGTGGCACCTTGTCAAACTGGATGAACAAGGGCGTATCCAGTGGACGTGCAGTACGTCCATCCGCCGCGGCAAAACCGGTTTCACCGCGCCCAAGCTGAAGTGTCTCGCTGGCCGACGTCACTTCAACGTGTCCATCGCGCACAGTGACAAACAGGCCTTCATCACTTCCGGTGGCACCGCCGCTTAAGAACAATTGCTTCATGTTGACCGGGACCGTATCAGGCCTTTGCAGACGTTCCAGTGTCGGAGCCGTCAATGGCCGAACCACGCTGGCGCTGACAAACAGACCCTGTCCTGCCTGCAGCGTCTGGAACGCCGTCTGCCCGCGTTGCCGGACTTCGATCGTTCCCTGCCACGTGAAGAAACTGCAACTTCCAGACTGCTCCAGTGTGGCGCCCTCCTCGGCCGCGTCGCAATCCAAATCAAGCCCGGTGCCACGAATACCGATCGTTGCCGTGGGCGCGGTGAACTGGACATTGCGGTTGTTTCCCTTGCCAATCAAGCCGGTCAGGGCGCGCATGGAGCCGCGCAACAGAGAAACAAGAAATCTCCCTTCTGTCGGGTTTTTTTCGTCAAAAACAAAACCGTCCACCTTGAAGCGGGTATTCGCGCCCAGGGTCAGGCGGCTGTCATCCCGAAAGATCAGAACGCCCTTGCTGACCGCGCCCGTCTGCACCGTCTCGCCCTGATAAACACTGGCGCCTTCCGCGAGCTTGCGCCGACTGCCGCCGACGTCGATGGCCGCAACGTCACCCTGAACAGAAATCAGTTTGGCACTGGCCACGATCGTATTCGGGCGTGCCTTTTCGTTGACCTTGGACGCTTCGGCCTTGCATTCCTGATCACACAAACGGGCATCAAAATCGGTCCCATGAATGGCCACCGTGGCATTTGCAGTCTCAATTCTTGCAGCATCGGGCGAGTCCTTGGAAATCGACCCGGTCACTGCCCGAAAACCACCGCGCAGCAGTTGCATCACCATGCTGTTGGCAGCAGCGCCCTGCTGAAACTGGTACTGCTGCACGATCAGCTCTGAGCTCGGCCTCAGCGTCAGTCGAGTTCCGTCCGACAACTTCACGATCGCCGCTGAATTTTCTGCTGTCGTCAGACGGTCCCCTTCCATCAACGGCAGACCCTTGCCCAGAATGCGCGGCACTTGCCCAGGCGTCTGAGCGAAACCCACCCCACGTGAATACTCCACTTCACCCGCGGGTTGTGCCTGCGCAACCAGGCATAAAACAGCCACTGCCAAGCCCAGAATCCGGCCCCATCCCGATCCTGTGAACCAATGCCGGCTCAGCGCGAACATATTTCCCCCTCCACAGCCAGTGTCTTCTTCTCCTTGCTTGTAGATGAGTCCGGTGAATCAACACTGACCAACGCGGGCGATGTAATGGATTCCTGAAACCGGGTCAGGAAGGTGGCGACAAAATCCACTGGGGTGCCGCCACTCTTTTGAGACCCCGGTGGTGCAGCCAGCTCGGCGCCGTGGCTCGCGTAGTGGACCGGATTTCCGAAACTCGTGGCATTCGGTCCGAGGGTGACATTCCCACCCGCATTCATGGAAAGTCCCAAAGCAGCGGATACGCTGCCGTTCTGCACAAAATCACTGGCCGCGCTCAGCGCAATGGCGCCATTGGAGGAGACCAGGTCTCCGTCGAGTGTGAGGTTTCCGGCACTGGTCAGGTTGGTAGCAACAAGATCAATGTCACCCGTGGCCGTGATGCCTTCCGAGCCGATCGTCAAGGGGCTGTTGGCCGTGATCGATACTTTGCCGCCATTGGCAACAACGGCCTGCTGGGTGACGACTCCGCCGGTGTTGAAGACGGTGATGTTTCCTGCAGCCGTATTGATGCCTTCGATGTCAAGTACGCCGACGTTGGTCAGGCTGATGTCGCCGACGCCAGCACTGCTGGCCTTAAAGCTTCGAATTCGATTGCCCGTGTCGTTCAGCGATGTGCTTGTCAAGGACTGGGTCGTCAACAGGCCCGAGGTGACCAGCGCGCCGCTTTGAGAGATGCTGCCACCAGGTGCGCTCAGGCTGATCGCCGGCGCGGTGATCGCACCAACTGCCAGATTGCCGTTGCCCTGGCTGATCGCCACCGGTCCGGTCGCGGAGATACTGCTGCCCGCGCTCTGGCTGAAGCTGCCGTTCACGTTCAGGGATCCGCCCAGGATGAGTGAGCCTCCGCTCTGGTTGTACTGTGGTGTGCTCAGGCCACTGGCCAGTGTCAGGCTGCCCCCCGACATGGCAAAGCCGGCTCCACCACTGAACGCTTGCAGGCTGGTGTTGCCCGCACCTGCGTCGTAGGTGACAACCACGTTTGCCGGTATGGAGACAGCCAGCACGTTGGAGCCGTCCGGCAGTGCGTCCCAATTACCTGCCGTACTCCAGGATCCGCCGGCCACGGCTGTCCAGTTCGCGAGTGGTCTGATGGTGATGTTGCCTTTGGCGGATCCAGAACTGCTGGTCAGCGTGTAGTTGACGGCATCGACTCCGCCCAAAGTCACACTGGTGATGTTGACCGGCTTGTCAACACCCACGTTCCTGTCGGTAAAGGCAGCCACAGCGCTGTCCACGCTGACTTTGTCGCCACTGATCAGACCCACCAGAGTTGCGCCACTGGTCACGGCGGTTGCCGTGAGCTTGCCGTCATAGACTTTGTCGCTGATGCTGATGCCACCCACTGCGGTGATTGTGGCCTTGCTGATGTCCGCAGTGCCTGATGCCGTGCTGCTGGCCAGCGCGTAATTGATCGCATCCGTCCCGCCCAGGCCCAGACCCGTGATGCTGACATCCTTGCCCACGCCTGCGTTCTTGTCGGCAAAGAGACCCGTGCCGCCTGTCACCGTCAGAACGTCTCCACTGACAGCCCCAGCCAGCTTTGCATTGCTCGTGTTGATGGTTGCGCTGGTGTTGCCGTCATAGACTTTGCTGGCTACGGTGATGCCGCTGACGCCGCTGAGTGTGAGCTTGCTGATGTCTGCTGGCGTGCTTGCAGTCGTGTTGCCCAGGGCGTAGTTGATCGCATCTGTTCCGCCCAGGCCCAGACCGGTGATGTTGACGAGCTTCCCGGAACCGGCATTCTTGTCGGCAAAGGCAGCAACGCCCCCGGTCACCGTTACGGCGTCGCTGCCAATCACGCCGACCACGGTCGCGTGACTGGTATTGATGGTGGCACTGGTGTTGCCGTCATAGACCTTGTTGGCCGCTGTGATGCCACTCACGCCGCTGAGAGTGAGCTTGCTGATGTCAGCCAGGGTCGACGACGTGCTGCTGCTCAGCGTGTAGTTGACCGCGTCTGTTCCGCCCAGACCCAGACCAGTGATATTGACGACCTTGCCCGAACCCGCATTCTTGTCTGCAAAGGCGCCAACGCCCCCGGTCACAATCAGGACGTCACCACTGACCTCCCCCACCAGCGTTGCATTGCTTGAGTTGATGCTGACGCCGGTGTTGCCGTCATAGACCTTGCTCGCCGCCGTGATGCCGCTCACGCCGCTGAGCGCCAGTTTGCTGATGTCGGCCGTGGTCGATGCCGTGCTGCTGCTCAGTGTGTAGTTGATCGCGTCGGTTCCGCCCAGAGCCAGGCCCGTGATGTTGACGACCTTGCCCAGTCCGGCGTTCTTGTCGGCAAAGGCACCGACGCCCCCGGTCACCGTCAGCGCGTCGCCACTGATCGCGCCCGCCAGAATCGCGGAACTCGTGTTGAGTGTGGCACTCGTCTTGCCGTCATAAACCTTGTTGGCTGCAGTGATGCCGCTGACGCCGCTGATTGTGGCTGCGGTGATGGTGGCAACCTGGGTACCCCCAGTGAAGGTGTAATTGCTTGCCAGACCGGTTCCATTGCCCAAGGTCAGAGTGCCCAAAGTCACGGGCTTGTCCACACCCACATTCTTGTCAGCCACGGTGCCGGTGCCGCTCAGTGTCAGGGTTTCACCCGGCATCAAGCCGCTGAGCTTAAAGATGCTCGCAGCCACGTCCGCTGTGCCATCGTATACACGGGTCCCGCTCATGCTGACGGCGCTGAGCGCGGCACCGTTGATGGTCAGGTTGCCGCCCACAAGGTCATAGCCCTGCTGACTGGAGTAATAGCCGTTGTAAAACCCGGCATTGGTTCCGGTGGCTGCCACCCCCAGCACGCCGTTGATGGCGGATGAAATATTGCCTCCGCTTTGGGCAGATCCGTTGTAAGTCTTGACCACATCCGGCACGCCGGCGAGCACATAGATCGTCAGAAATGTCGTCAGCAAGGGCGTGGTGTGGCCTTCGTAGATCCGCCAGACCGCACCGCTGTTGCCGGTATTGGCAATGCCATTGACACCACCGGCGTTCCAGTTTGCAAAGCTGGCTGTCTGCTTCATTTGCGCCGTGGTGAGTCCGGTGGCTCCTGTGGTTGACGAACCCCCGCCTATTCCTGTGGTCTGCCCGGAGGTCTGCACATCCCAGACAGTATTGCTGACCGTTCCACCACTATTCAAACCGGCCAGCCCACCAATATAGCTTCCAGTCCCGCTCCAGGTCACGCTGCCAGTTGCATAGCTGGTATCGATAGACCCGACGACAACACCAGCGAGCCCGCCGATGTAACTACCGGTCCCGCTTCCGCTCACGCTGCCAGTGGCATAGCTGTTGCTGACAGTCCCTTGGGCTACACCCATCAAGCCGCCAACCGTGCTGGCTGCGCCGTTACCGCTCACACTGCCTGTTGCATAGCTCTGGCTGACTGTGCCGCCATTATGTTGTCCGATCAGGCCACCAACGACGCTGCCTGACGTCGTCGCGGTGCCGCTCACGGTACCGGTCGCGAAGCTGCCGCTGATGACGCCGTTGACGTTGACTCCCACCAGACCGCCCACCCAGCTGCTAGGCCCGGTGACAGTCACATTGCTGCTGGCGCGGCTGTTGCTGATGGTGCCACCACCCTGATTGATCCCCACCAATCCGCCGCCCGTGACACCACCACCCATCCCGTTCGCGTCTCCGCTCACACTGCCAGTGACGTAACTGTTGCTGATCGCACCGCCGTTGTTGCTTGCAACCAGACCACCGATGACCAAACCGGCTGAAGACCCACTTGCGTTCACGATGGTATTGAGCAAGCCCACATTGCTGATCAATGCGCCAGCGCCAGCAAGTTCAAAAAGCCCAACGCGACTCGACAGGTTGGAAATTGTGTGATTCAGCCCATCAAACGAGCCGGAAAACCCACCCATCGATCCCACCCCAGCGAAGCCGGACCCACTGTTCCAGTTGGCTGTGCCAGTCGCATCCATGTTATTTGCCAGCACATAAGACTTTCCCAACATGCCACTGCTGCCCGCACCCTGCACGCCATAGATGTCCGCGAGCTGGTAAGGCAGCCCCGTACTGCCATCGCCGCCAAGCGCCCGAATGAAGGTGCTGCCACCGGCAAGCTGGAAATCGCTGGCGGTGAAACTCGGTAGTGTGAGAGCAATCTGACTCCAGGTCCCGCTTTGAAGTGCCAAGGTGCCTGCGTTGACCGCAGCACTGGCCGTCACAGTGCCAGCGCTGCTGATGTCGAGTTTGCCGCCCGTGCTGAGACTGGCATTGATGGCGATCGATGCACCCGTCAGAACAACATCGGAGGCCGGCAGGTTCACGACCCCGTTAACCGTGACCGCGCCAGCGTTAGCACTCGAACCGAACGAAAACTGGGGTGCGTTGAAAGTCTTGCCGGTGGCACCCAGGGTCGCTGGATCCACCACAAAACCGGTCCCTGTTCCTAGCGTCGTGTCGGCCGCCCCAATCGCCTTGAAACGGATCCCGCCGGTACCCGACGTGTCGGTGGCCGTCACGGTCTTTCCGGCATCGACAGTTACCGGATTGTTGGAAGCGAACTCCAGAGTTGCAGCCGAAATGGTTTCCTTGATATTGAGGGTATCACCCCAGAAGTGGGCTGCCCCACTGAGCGCGAGCGGCGAACTGACGCTGACGTTGGCAGTACCTGCTGTGAAGTAGCCGGTCGCGGCCACGACGCCATCCTGAACCGCCAGGTTTCCACCTGCGCTGACCATCACGTCCCCGGTGGTGCCAACGGAGATCGACTTTCCATCCGCATCCAGATCCTTCACTGTCACGCTGCCAGTGGCGCCAATCGTGGCCAGTTTCTGAGGAAAAGTACCGGATGTATCTGCATTCGACACATCAATGAAAGTCGCCTGTACCGGAAAACCGGCCGTGTTGGTGCAAGAGGTGCCGCAACTGCCCTGGATTCCGGTCACCGCTTTCAGCACCACCTCGCTGGCCATGATCGAGGCGGAACCGGTGTGGTCCGACTTGATGCTTCCGCCAGCCTGAACTGTCACCCTGGCCGTGCTGCCACTGGAGGTCAAGGTACCTATGGTGGCGTTCGTCCCTGTACCCGCAGTGGTGAACAGCACATTGCCGGTACTCGAACTGAGGGACATATTGCCGTCCGAGCCAAGGGGGCCGCTTACTGCAATATTGCCGGTGTTACTGATGGTGATTGCTCCAGCGCCTGTCAGGCTGCCGCCGCTCAGGTTCAGGTCCGCCGCGATGTCTTTGAATGACAGTGGGCCGCTGACGGAGTTGGTCGCCGAAAAGCCGCTTACCGAATTCGCGCCGTTGAGCGTGGTTCCAGTACCGGACTCGGTGGACAGTGACGGAGCAACGATACTTCCTCCAAGGACTTCGTTCTGCAGGATTGCACCACCGGTCTTCAGGATGACCTGAACCGGTGAGGTCAGGGCACTGTTGATGGCGATCTGACCGTTGCTGCTGCCTAAGCCAAAATATTGGCTCACCCCGGCCAGATTTGTATTGGTAATTGCACCAACCACTGTGACGCTGCCCCCGCTGGTTAAATCCCCTACGCGAAGTCCCCCCGAAGTCGTTACCGATTGCAGATCACTCGCGAGCAGGGAGAGTACGCCGGTCCCGCTGCCGCCGATAAGGACAGGTCTGCCAGCCGTCGAGGCCGCCAGGCCAACGCCATCCGAACCTGCAGAAATGGAACCCCCGGCCAGCGTCATGGTGTCAGCAAACAGTTTGACGCCCCCGGAGGTCGAACCCGTGGTGTTGATCGTGCCAGAACTGTTGTTCAAATCCCCGCCACCGGCATCGATGGTGACGCCTCCCGGGCCGGTCACAGTCGAGCTCACGGTCACACCGGCACCCATCAGGCTGACGGCACCGGCAGTGCCGGCACCGGAGATCACAGGCTGGTTGATGTTAAGCAAGCCCGACGCTTTGATCTCGATTGGCTGGTTGGCACTGCTGCTGACACCAGCGCCCCCGACACTCAGTGCACTCGAATTACTGAATTTCAACCCACCGACGCCGACCGCCGTCAAGGCGCCGACTTGGTTCGCCGAATTGGTCAGGTCGACCGGACCGGTGGTTACCAGTTTCAAGCCTTTGCTTGCAGTGCCGGCATCGATGGGTGCATCCTGACCGATGGCAGCGCTGCCGGATCTCAGCACGACGCTGATGCCGTTGAGCGGGGTCGAGGTCTGGATCCCAGAAAAGCCGTTGACTGTCGTCACGAAAATGCCGTTGATGCTGCGGTAACTGAAGATGTCCCCCAATGCCGAACCGGTGGCCTTGCCCGCGATCACACCCGGCGGGTTCGCCTCTTCCAGGATCACGCTGCTGCCCTCTGCGTAAACCGAGGTCGCGCTCAGCAAGGCGCCAGCCGACTGTGTCAAGGCACCGGCACTGGTCAGTGCCACCATCCCTGGCGTGGAGACGCTGCTCACGCCGTCAATCGTGCCGGCGACGTTGAGTGCACCCGAGCTCTTCAAACTGAATCCAGGTGAGGCCGATCCCGACAAGGACGCCGCGACATTGGTCACTGCGTTGTCTGCCGTAAGCAGCACATCTCCCTTGGCCCGGATTGCAAGGCTGTCGGCGGAAATCGTTGCCCCCGGCGCCTGCGTGATGCCGGCGCCCGACGCCAGCGACAGAGCACCAACCAGGGCAGGTGCCGGCGCGATTGCCGCGCTGATGTGGAGGTCACCCGCCGCAAGAGACCCAAGGCGCAAAGTGCCCGCCGTGACCACGTTGAGCTCAGCTGTGGACAACTCCAGCGTGTTGCTGAGTCCTGCCTTGGCTCCAAGATCGGTCGCCCTGCCAGCGCTGGCGGGCTTGAACCAGGCCAGTCCAGTACCGGCATTGATTGAGGCCGGGTTGCCATCAGCGGTAATGTCGATCTGGTCACCGACCAGCGTGACGTTGGCCCCTGCTAACGATGTCAGCGCCGGGACCTCCAACCGGCCGCCAGCCGACAAGGCTAGATCCGCTGTGCCTGTGCTGATGCTTGCCGCTTTCAAGCCGCCTGTTGCACTGATGTCGACCTGCCGGTCCGGATTCTGAAAATTCGCGCCGATTTTGAGCAAAGTGGCATCACCTATGTGATGCATGAAGATGCTGCTACTGCCGTTACCGTCCGAATTTCCCGTCGAAATATCGGCACTGCCTGAGCCCCCGATCGAACTGGACTGTAGGGGCTTGGCAGCCGTTCCAATGGCACCCATGCCGCCACCAAACTGCAGTCTCAGCGTGCTGCCTGTGACCGTAGCGTCCCCGCTAATACCACCCGAACCTCCGTCCAGCGAAACCGTGGTTCCCGTCACCGCGCCGTTGACAGTTAATTTTCCCAGTCCGTCAGAAAGTAACTCGACACTGCTGCCGTTGGTGCTGACACCTGCCGGAACCGAGGACAAGGCAGTTGATCCAATCACGAGATCGCCTGAACTGCGGATGCTGATTGGTGCCGCACTTCCTGTGGTTCGGGCGACAACTTCGCCGCTAAGCATGCCGACCGTGATCGGGCCCGAGGAATCCAGCGCAATTCTGGTGGCCTGTAGAAATTCGGAGCCGCTGCCGGTGCCGACTCCGGAGGTGGTAATTCCTGTGCTGCCAGCCTTCAGGATAATCGATCCATCTGTGGTGATCCGTGAACCCGTCACCGTCACGCCGCCCGCGCCATTGGCGCCCACCGCTGGTGCGCTGATGTCGCCGTTCCAAGCCCCCAGCAATGTCACATCACCGCCACTGGTGACAATGTCTGCGGTTGCGGGGAGCGAGACTGACCCCGTGGCGTAATAGCCCACCTTGCCGGTGTAGCTCACACCAGCGGGCACCGTGAAATCGCCCCCCGCGATGCCCAAAGCCGCATTATTGATCGCCAGGGTACCGCTCACAAGATTCAATCCGGAAAACGTGGAATTACCCAAGATGCTGACGTTGCCCGGAACCGTGCTGCCCGATCCGACATTCAATTGGGTCGTTGGCGCGCTAACGCCGGTAAAACTCGCTGTCGGTGTACCCCCAACGGTGCCCGCTACTGTGAGCGAACCGCCGTTGAAAAGGGTATTGGCAAAGCTGGCGCCGGAACCGTGAAATTCATTGACAGAGAGCGAAGCACCATTGGCCGCGCCTGTTGGCAAAAGGTCAACCGTGCCCAGAATGGTTTTCGCATTCTGCAGATTCAGACTGGCGTCCTTCACGTTCAAGGTTCCGCTGGCGCCCTGCCCGTAAGCCGCCTCAAAAGCAGTGGATGCCGTGACGTTGACGACGCCGTCGTTGCTGATGGTTCCGTTTTGGGCTGCGCTGCTGCTCTGAAATGCCCATCCGTGGGTTGAGTTGACCGTCAACGTCCCGCTGGCCTGGTTGTGAAAGGTGGCGACCGAGGTACCCGTCCCCAGGGGGTCCAGATCGATGATCGCATTGCCCTGCAGGGACACGGTTCCGTAGTTGTTCCAGGTCTTGCCGCCGCCGACTTCAATCGCAACCGGTGCAGTGAACAAGCCAGTGGCCGTAAATGCCTTTCCAGCGGGCGTCTGAATGCTGTTGCCGGCATTCAGACTCAGGGTCAGCACGCCAGGGCCCGTCGAGCTGTTCTGAATCGACCCCTGCAGCAAGATGTCGTTTTCGGCCGTCAGCGTCAGCGACCGCGTAACGCCACCAAAGTAGCCAATGGCTGCGCCATCGGTCAAAGTGATATTGCCAGTCCCGCCACTGCCACCGCTGGTGGTGACGGAAACGTTGCTGGTGGCGAGCGCGCTATTGAGTTGCATGTCACTCAGCGTGGATACACCTGCCACCGGTGCAAAGTCCGGCCCAGCGCTGATGTTGGTGGAAATCGAACCGGCAACAATATCAACCTGCCCCGGGTCAAGCAACCAGGTGCCGGCCTGACCGTCACCAGATCGCGTATCGACGCGCAGACCAGACAGGTCGAGATGACCATGACCGGAAGTCTCGACAAATCCGCCTTGACCGCCCTGTTCACCGCCCCTGGCCGAAATACTGCCAAAGGCCCGCGTCGTGTCATCGGCCCAGACAATCACCTTGCCGCCATCACCCATGCCTGTCGCATCGGCCCTGATGCTCGCCTGCGGCCCAAAGTAACTGTACTGGGCGTTTTGCACATCAGGGTTCTTGCCCTGATAGTCACCACCGATCCTGACCGTGCCACCGCCTTGTTCACCGGATGCGTCAATGGACGCCTGATCCGTCAGCGCAACCCGGTTGCCCAGCACGTCCACGCTGCCGCCCTTGGTTCCGGTGGCGTTGATCGTGCCAGTTCCCTCAACATAGGCATCGCCGCTGGCCTTCAAAACCACCTTGCCGCCTTCCAGTGTGGCGCTGGTGGCCTGAATCAGTCCGCTGTGCTTGAGTGTGCCCGCGAAGATGCCCACGGCATTGCCCTGCAGCGTGCCAAGATTGACCGCCTGGTCGCTGGGGGCCTGGACCTGCAGGCTGATCCCCTCCAGACCCCGACCGGTCAGTTCGATCTGCCGACCCGCTGCCAGAATGGTGCTGCCATTGGGTGCCTGGATCAGCGCGTCCTTGCCGGCATCGACCGTGCTGCCCAGCAACACCACGTCGCCGCTGCGCGCCAGAATCCTTCCCTGCACCGACAGGCCTGCGCCGGTTGCAAGAGCGTCACCAAACAACAACCGCCCGGCCAGCGCGTCGGCATCGCTCATGCGCAGACTCGACGCCGTAAAGCCGGCCGTGTCCACCACCGCTCCAGCCCCCACGGCGATGCCTGACTGGTTCACCAGCACCAGATTGCCGTTGCTGCCCAAGGTACCAAAAAGTACTGAGGGCGTGTTGCTCACCACCCGATTGATCGAGGTGCTGGTCGCGCTGGGCTGCTGGAAGAATGTGGTGCTACCTGCGGGAATCGAAAAACTCTGCCAGTTGATGGCCGAATAGTTGGTGCCAGTACCATTTTGCGTGGTCACCGTGAGCTTGTTGCCCTGGTTGACCACGCTGGCCTGCCCAACGACGGCCACCGCGCCACTTGGGTTGGCAAAGACCTCGGTTGTTTGCAAGCCCCAGCCACAGGCGATGGCCAAGGCGAGACTCGCAAGACGGCAAGCTAAAAACAGTGGGACAAGGGCACGATCCGGTGTCGAACCAGAAGCAGCTTTACGGCGCCTGGCAGTCGTAGCGACTTCAGCGACCGCGACCATGGCCCCAAGGGCCTCGTTCCACACCGTTCGGTAGATGTGGTTCAGCGATGCGTGACTCCACACAATGCAACTCCCTCGCAGTTGACCGTTTTATAAAAACCGGCTTTCGACAGGAATTAAAGCACAAGCGGTGTGACTAAACTATCCTTGTTTACCCATACTCGCCAGTCCCAGGGCCATGGTTTGCTCCGCCGGCGCAAGGCGGACGATCACCTCTTGAAGGTGGGTCAATTCCAGCCCACGCAGCGCAGCGGCCCAAACCGGGCTTGGAAAATGCGTGTCCCAGTCAAAGCGGGCAATCACATGCCAGTGCAAATGCGGCACCACATTGCCCAGGGTGGCCAGATTGATCTTGGTCGGCTGCAGGTGCTCACGTAAAGCTCGCTCCACCACGTTGACCGCTGCCATGCAGAGGCTGCGATCCGCCTCGTCGAGGTCAGAGAATTCGGCCACATGGTCCGTCCACACCAGTCGGTAAAAGGCGGGAAAACCAGCCTCCTCGGCACGGATCAGTCTGAACTTCCTACCCTGAAAAACCAGCGTGCCGCCGACACCTGTGCACAGCGGGCAGGCAGCGTGCGCCATGCCTTACACCAGCACCCGTTCAATGCCGCCATCGTTGGCGCGCTGGACATAGTCTGCCAGCCACTGATCGCCCAGAATCTGCTTGGCCATCTCGACCACAATGTAGTCTGCCTGCAACAGTCCGCTTTGAAGATCGTCGCCAAAGCGGCTCAGGCCCTGAAGACAGGCCGGGCAGGAGGTCAGGATCTTGATGTTGTCCCTGGCGCCCAGGCCGCCCTTTTCACGCAGTTGGGCTTCGCCCTTGCGAATTTCTTCTTCCTTGCGAAAACGCACCTGGGTCGAGACATCCGGCCGGTTCAGCGCCAGCGTGCCCGACTCACCGCAGCAGCGCTCAGACTGGATCACCTTGTCACCCAGCAGTGCTCTCACGGTCTTGATCGGTTCCTGCAACTTCATCGGGCTGTG